>RFTL01000001.1 GCA_009923455.1 Actinomycetota bacterium
CCAGATCCACCGATGTCACGGTTACGAGAGTTATCGCTGCGATAGAAGCGCTCGAAAACCTGTGCCCTGAGAGCCTCTGGAATTCCCTCGCCGTGGTCAATCACCTTTATCGTGACGATGTCTTTTATCGGCTCAACAACCAAAGAAATCTCCGATTTCTCTGGGGCGAATCTGGCTGCATTCGTGAGCAAATTGGTCAGGACCTGCTTGATCCGATCGGCATCGAATTCCAGCTCGAGGGTCTCTGGCCCAGAGTATTGGAACTTTAGTCCAGGGTGTGCAACCTCAGCATCCTTTACGGCTAGCTTGCATTGCTTGGCCAAATCCGCGGTAGCGGTTTTCAGATTGCCCTGCTCATCCATTCGGGTGAGGGTCAGCAAGCTCTCAACAAGACCCGTCATCCTCACCGCCTCAGACTCAATGCGTTGCATCGCCTCTGAGATGTCGGATTTTTTCCGTAGCGCTCCCATTCGGTAGAGCTCTGCGTAGCCACGGACTGTAACCAGCGGAGTTCTGAGCTCGTGCGATGCATCAGAGACAAATCTGCGCATCTGATCAAGAGTCTTATCTCGGCCTCTTACGGCTCCCTCGATCGAATCAAGCATCGAGTTCAAAGCGCGGTTTAGCCGACCAATCTCGGTCTTGCCATCCCGCTCTACCAAACGGGAGGAGAACTTTCCACTTCGAACCGATGCTGCCGTTCTCTCGACTTCCTTTAATGGCCTCAGGGCCGAGGTGATGGTAAGCCAAATACTCAAGCCTGATAGAACGATAAGGAAGATTCCGAATCGCCCACCAATTGCCCCATACTCTTGAATGATTTGGCGGTTGGTGTTGGTGGGCAGGGCAACAACAACCGAACCCATAGCTCGTTCCAAGGGGACAGCAACCACTCGCCAGTTGTCATCTCTTAGTCCTTCGCGCTCGACTTGTATGTCGAAGGGGATACCGCCAGTTTTGATGACTGCATCAAGAGTCAGGGATGAGAAATTTGGAACCTCGCGCTGGCCGCCGGCGGAGCTGACTAGACCAAGGTATTGAGCGCCCTCACTGTCCAAAATGGCGATGTAGTAATCCGATGGCAAGGAAGGGAGGCTCAGCGCACCCTGAGCGACCCTGGCTTCCAGCCGTGCCGGATTCTCCATTCGAAGCGAGTTGGCGGTGGTTACCAAAAGTGTGTCGGTGTTCTGCTGCAGGTAAGTACTGAGCAGAGCAACTGTTCCGGCGCTAGACACTGAAAGCAGTAGTCCAATCAAACCAACCGACAGGGTGGTGAGTTTGGCTCGGAGCGATACTCGCTCCCAGGCTTTCAGCAGCCGGTTTTTCATTTAGTTCTTGGGGCCCTTGAGCAGGTATCCGACGCCTCGCTTGGTCACAATCAAAGGTTCGGTTGAAAGCGGGTCCAGCTTCTTGCGGAGATAAGAAACATAGCTTTCAACAATTCCCATCTCGCCATTGAAGTCATACTCCCAAACGTGATCCAGGATTTGAGCCTTGGTGAGCACACGGTTTGGGTTCTGAGCAAGATAGCGAAGCAGTTGGTATTCGGTAGGGGATAGGTCCACGATTTGACCACGAACGGTTACCTCGTGAGCATCCTCGTTCATCTCTAGCTCACCAACTCGAATCACCGATTCAGCAACCTGCTCCTTGCCGGTGCGACGCATGATTGCAGAAATTCGAGCCATGATCTCATCGAGACTAAATGGCTTCGTAACGTAGTCATCGCCACCAACAGTAAGTCCGGTGACCTTGTCCTCGGTGTCATCGCGAGCGGTCAAAAACAGAATGGGGGTTTCAATACCCATGGATCGGATTTTCTTGGTGACACCGAACCCAGAAACATCCGGAAGCATGACATCTAGCAAGATGATGTCGGGTTGGTTGTCAATAATCTTGGCCACGGCATCGGTGCCATTGTGTGAGGTAATTACCTGGTGGCCAGCGAATCGCAGTGAGGCAGAGAGCAAGTCTCTGATGTTTGGTTCATCATCTACAACGAGAACTTTGAGTGCGGTCATGCGCTAAGTATTCTCACAGTTACTGGATGTTTCCTGAGAGTGTCCTGTGCTAAATCTGGTCGGCATCCACAATCTCATAGCTGTAGCCTTGCTCGGCCAAGAATCGCTGCCGATTTTGGGCAAAATCCTGCTCAACCGTGTCTTTCGCAACCAGTGTGTAGAAGCTTGCGCTGCGACCATCAGCTTTTGGTCTGAGCAGCCGACCTAGGCGCTGAGCTTCCTCCTGGCGCGAGCCAAAGGCCCCAGAGATTTGGATAGCAACCGAAGCTTCTGGCAGATCCACCGAGAAGTTCGCAACCTTTGAAACCACCAGCGCTTTTAGTTTTCCTAAGCGGAAGTCTGAGAACAGCTGCTCCCGCTCAATAATCGGAGTCTCGCCGGTGAGCTTTGGCAGCCCGAGTGCGGTCGCAACTTGATCAATCTGCTCCAGGTATTGGCCAATAATCAATGTCGGTTCGTCCGCGTGCTTTGCAAGCAATACTTTGATGATGCCGATTTTTGCACCCGCCGTGGCGGCAATTCTGAACCTGGTTTCCTGATCGGCGATGGCGTAATCCATCCGTGCTTCATCGGGCAGTTGAACTCGAATCTCAAAGCATTTAGCTGGTGCGATGTAACCTTGCGCCTCGATGTCCTTCCATGGGGCGTCGAATCTCTTGGGTCCAATTAGGGAGAAGACATCGGATTCCCTGCCATCTTCGCGAACCAAGGTTGCAGTTAACCCCAGCCGCTTTCTAGCCTGCAGATCGGCAGTCATCTTGAAGATTGGTGCGGGTAGCAGGTGGACCTCGTCATAGATGATCAAACCCCAGTCTCTGGCATTGAGTAGCTCAAGATGGGCAAAATCACCTTTTCGCTTGGTGGTGAGGATCTGGTAGGTGGCAATGGTTACTGGAGCAATTTCCTTGCTTGATCCGGAGTATTCAGCGATATCTTCCTCGCGCAAGCTGGTGCGCTTGATTAGCTCCGCTCGCCACTGTCTGGCTGAGACCGTGTTGGTAACCAGAATCAAAGTGTTGGTTTTGATCATCGACATTGCGGTTGCGCCAACAATTGTTTTTCCAGCGCCACAGGGCAGTACCACAACGCCGTTGCCACCCAGCTCAAACTTCTTGGCAGCCTCCAGCTGGTAATCCCGGAGATTCCAACCGCTTTCAACCAGGTTGATCTCCATCGGAGTGCCAGGGGTGAAGCCGGCATTGTCCTCTGCGGGCCAGCCGAGTTTGAGGAGCTCTTGCTTTAGCTGTCCTCTTGCCCAGTCTCGAATGCGATAACCAGATTCAACTTCACCCTCCAACAGATCAGCAATCCTCTTCGTGGATGACACCTCGGCAAGGATTGCCTTGGAATCTGAGCGCAACACCAAACCCTCTGAATCCCGAGATATCACCAATCGACCAAAGCGAGCAATGGTGTTCTCAATTTCTTGAGCAACGCCCTGGGGCACCGGAAACTTGGAATAGCGGTTTAGCACCTCGAGAACAAAGGCTGCATCGTGACCAGCGGCCCTGGCGTTCCAAAGACCCAGTTTGGTGATTCGGTAGGTGTGAACATGCTCTGGAGCGCGCTCTAGCTCGGCAAAAATGGCCAACTCGTGTCTGGCTATCTCGGCATTTGGATGATCGGTTTCAAGCAGGACAGTGCGATCGGACTGAACAATTAGCGGTCCAACAGGCATCCCTATAGCTTATGCGAGCCAGATGGATGTGATTCGACTAAGTGGAAGTGTGATCTCTGCTTCTTTGGCAGTGTCACGACCCCTGACTCGAGAACCAGCGAGCCCTAGCGGTTCAATCAAATGCTCACGCTCCGAACCATCTGGGTAGCTCACTCGAACTCCAACCTTCAGCTTGTTTCGCAATGCAAACTGAAGTTGCCGCATGACATCATCCCCGCTTGGCTCAGTGGCCTCCTTGGTCATTAGAGCTCGAGCCTGCGCGGTTAGGTCACGTTCTGTCGAGGTAAGTTCAAGGGCAGCAATTCGAGGTGGCAAAACATGGCCCGCTTCATCCACACGGATTGCTGCATACCCACAGGAGCGTAGGTTCAGGTAGACCAGTTCGGCGTCTAAGCGAGAGAACAGCACTTCATCTCGCAGTTCGAACATGAGTGGCCGTAATGCGCTCTCACCGATGATCTGGCGTCTCAAGATTGGATCTTGGCACCGAACCACCGAGGCGGTCCCAAGATCTGCAATCTTGATAGAACCGAATCTCGAGTCGGTCTCAGCCAGCAGGTACTCAACCGGCTGAGGAAGCGGTTGAATGCTCTTTGACAAAACCTTTCGAATCTCGGCCGCGCTCATGCCAGATTCCAGAGCGTGAGAGATGGTCAAGGCGCTGAGTCTGAACCTCGATGCCAGCCCTAGGTCCTCCGCCTGAGCCACCACATCCAACTGCCTGTGCAGTTTCGCCGAGATGGGCCCCAGTGTCATCAGGGAGAGATCCCCCTGCACCACAAAGCGGTCACTGGTTTCAGGAAGCTCTTTAGAAATCCACTTCCCAGAGGGCTCCGAAAGCTCAGGGGTTGGAATCTGATTTTCGGTAAGTCCGAGAATTTCTGAAAAGCGAATCGCCTGAAATTGATTGGGGTCAATCAGTGGATACTCGGCAACTAGCTGATCCAGCAAAGGCTCTTGGCGAAGTTTTAGAGGTGGCAGGTCTAGAACTGCTTTAGCCAGCTTTAGCCATCGCTTCTCATTGTCAAGTTCGAGCCAGCCGAAGCCTTGCCTGGTGGCATGAATGCGATCTGTGGCTTGATGTATAAACCCGCAGTGCACACCAAGTTGGTAAACGGTCTGAACCTCAATTGCAGAAAGCTTCAGGGTCTCACCGAGTTCTCTGGCATCAGGCGCTCGCAAACCTGCCTTCACTGGGATAAGAAGGCGCTTCTCAAAAGCGAATAGGAGTTCGGTCAGCGCTAAGAGGGTTTGATAAGCGGTCAGACCAGCGCCTTGGCCGGAAGTTGGTTTGTAGCTAAGCGCGATGGGTGTCAGTTCATCAACGAGCGAGCGTGCATCAGAGAACACTGTGTCAGTGGCTAGGAGTTGCTCCTGAAGTGACACTGTTGCTTTGCCAGATCTGAGATCTGAGAGGTCCTTTGTGCAAAGTCGCCTAATCCGTTTTTCAAGCTCACGCTTGGATAGCAAAGCCTTAGCAAGATCAAGCAGATCTGAAACTGATTCGTTTCCAGGTAGGTATTTCGCTACCTGCTCTGGACTGAGCTGCCTTAGGGCAGCCGCCAAAGCAAGTAGGTCACTCAACTAGTTCCGATTCTCTTTGCGTCGTTTGAGAACAGAGATAACAAGTAGCGCCATGATCATGATGAATCCGACTGGCAATCCAATCAGCGGGAGTTGAACTATCAGCGGTGGAATGGTCTCCGCCTGGAAAAGTGCCGCCAGCAGGGTGGCAAAAATAGACAGGATAGACAGCAGAATCAGAGCGGTCGCACCATAGGCGAGAACCGTCTCCAGCTGCACGCGCTTTTTTTCGGCCATCCGATAACTTTACCTTTCGGTTACACTTATCGCCGTTCCAAGGAAAGTGGTGATCTATGCCAACCGGCAAAGTTAAGTTCTTCGATGACGAAAAGGGCTTCGGCTTTATCGCAGGAGATGACGGCAGTGAAGTATTCCTGCACATCTCGGCGCTACCCGCTGGCACCTCCACCATCCGCCAGGGAACTCGCGTTGAATACGGAATCATTGACGGTCGCAAGGGCGCTCAGGCTCTGAGCGTGCGCATCATCGAGGTTCCAACCCTCACCGCAGTAAATCGCAAGCCTGCCGAGGACCTGGCGATCATCACCGAGGATCTGATTCGTCTTCTGGACGAGATTGGTGGAAACCTCAAGCGCGGCAAATACCCAGAGTCTTCCCACGGTCGCAAGGTAGCGGCGCTGCTGCGCCGAGTCGCAGACGAACTTGAAGGATAAGTTGGCCGCCGCTCAGGCGGTGTTGGCAGAAACCTCAGATCCGGGTTCGGTTGGGGACTACCTCGGCGAATTCGAAGTTTCTAAAGGCGCTCTCGAGCTCAGATTCGACTGCACCATGCGCGGCTATAAGGGCTGGTATTGGTCCGTAGTGTTTACTCAGGTTGAAAAGCGCAAAGAAGCAACCATCTCGGAGATTAACCTGCTCGCTGGTGAGGGTGCTCTTTTGGCTCCAGCTTGGGTGCCATGGGCTGAGCGCTTGGCTGAGTTCAGAAAGCAGCTAAGAGAGTCTGGCCGCGCCAAGACTGACGCCGAAGCAGATGAGTTGATTCGCGATATGACTTCAGCTTTTGGGGGTCATGGTGAGGCCAACGAGTCCGAGCCCGACGCCGACCAGAGCAGTGTGAAGCCACCACTCAAGACCCGCGTTCGCCAGCGTCGGATAAAGCGCAGCGAGGACAATCACGGCGATACCCCAGCCGAGGGTGCCGAGTAACACCACGCGTCTAGCGTTTACCTTCTCTGGCTCTGGAGAATCTTTGCGATCACCAAACTTCACAAACACTTTCATGACATGCGCTCCAAGACAAACTCGATGCACTTAACCAAGGCTTTGACATCCGAAGGTTCGGTAGCAACAAAGGTTGCCACGCGAAGCTGATTTCTGCCGAGCTTGCGATAGGGATCGGTGTCCACAATGTTGTTCTCACGAAGTATCTTGGCGAGCTTGGCAGCATCAACCGAGTCATCAAAGTCAATTGTTACGACCACCTGGGAGCGGTGATCAGGGTTTGAAACAAAGGCCTTGGCCTTTGGGTGGGCATCTGCCCAGGCGTAGAGCAAATCAGAAGACTCCTTGGTGCGGGCTGCAGCCCAGGTCAAACCCCCGTTTCGGTTCAGCCATTTGATTTGGTCGTTCAAAAGAAACAGGGTCGCAATTGCTGGAGTATTCAGGGTTTGGTTCAGTCTTGAGTTGTCTAGGGCAACCTTGAGGCTCAGGAACTCCGGGATATAGCGATCAGAGGCAGCAACTGCTTCAATTCGTTCGATTGCCTTTGGAGAAACAAGTGCTAACCAGAGCCCGCCATCTGACGCAAAGTTTTTTTGCGGCGCGAAGTAGTAGACATCGGTCTGTGAGAGATCGAAATCAACACCGCCAGCAGCACTGGTGGCATCGGTAAGCATCAGAGCATCGGCGTCGCCGTTAATACGTTTAACAGGCGCAATCACACCGGTAGAGGTTTCATTATGGGGATAGACGTACAGATCAACCCCCACCTCAGGGTAAAGCTCCGCTCTCGATCCGGGCTCTGCCTTCACGATGGTCGGTGCCTCAAGCCATGGAGTCGTGAGGGCATTTGCAAACTTTGAACCAAACTCACCGTGCACCAGGGCTTGTGCTTTTCGAAGTGCCAAAGAGAAAGCAGCGGCATCCCAAAATGCGGTGGAACCACCGTTTCCGAGAATCACTTCATAGCCCTCGGGGGCTCTGAAGAACTCCAGCAGACCGGATCGAATCTCGCCGACTAGGTCTTTGATCGGGGCCTGGCGGTGCGAGGTTCCCATCAACGCAGCGCCTCGGGTTGAAAAGTTAGCCAGTTGCTCAGCTCTAGTTCTAGAGGGACCACATCCGAAGCGACCATCTTTGGGTAGTAGCTGGGGGTCAATAACTAGCTCTGGCATAGGCAAAGTTTAGTGCCGGGGTATTAGTCTGATGGCTGCAGGCAGGGGATTTTGTGACCGATCTAATCGATACGACCGAGATGTACCTCAAGGCAATTTTGGAGCTTGAGGAGGAGGGCATCACGCCCATGCGCGCTCGCATCGCTGAGCGCCTCGATCACTCCGGTCCAACTGTTTCGCAAACCGTCGCCCGAATGGAGCGCGACGGTCTTCTCAAAGTTGCCGATGATCGCGCCTTGGAATTTACCGATGAGGGCAGGCTTACTGCCATCGAGGTCATGCGTAAGCACCGTTTGGCTGAAAGACTTTTGGTAGAGGTAATTGGCCTGGATTGGCACCTGGTTCACGAGGAAGCCTGTCGCTGGGAACATGTAATGAGTGAGCAAGTGGAGCGCAAGCTACTTACGATTCTCTCGGACCCAAGCACCTCACCCTACGGAATGCCGGTGCCTGGTCTGGAACTATTGGGTTATCAAGCCCCTGTCCAAAAGCCGGTATACCCAGTGGCTCAACTAGACAGCGGTGAGTATGTGATCGCAAGAATTGGTGAGCCATTACAGCTTGATTACCAGTTCCTCGGTCAACTCAGGGATTTGGGATTACTGCCTGGAACCAGGGTTCAGCTGGAATCAGGAGCCACCTGGTTTTTGCTGAGAATTGGCTCAGAAGAAGGCATGGTTTTAGATGCTCAACTTGCATCACACCTGTTCCTGAGCAAAATAGAACACTGAGCTATACTCGCAAAGCGGAAGTTCCAATGAAGTTTTCGGAGGATTCCTTTTGAATTCAGCAGCTGATAATCAGCTATCGCGCAAGGCAATTCGCCAGGCGCGTTCGCGCAAGCGCATCAAGGTGCAGTTCAAGGCACCGCAGCTTCGTCGCGTGCTGACCATGGCGGTTGCATCTGGATTGATGGCAACCACCGCTCTGCCTTCCTACGGATATGACCCGGAGATTACTGCGCTCACCGGCCTAGCAAGAGATCACAGTGTCAAGGCTCCAGCTTTGCAGGAGCTATCCATTGCACTGGGTGAGGATGTTGAGTTCACCCGCGGAGAATTCACCCCTGCTGACGCTTCAGATTTTGAAGTCACCATTAGAAGAAATCGGGTCTACACCGGCCCGACCTTTGAGGACTATCTAGCCAAACCACGCTTCACCACCGTTACCAGCGCAAACGTGATGAAGGCAGCCGCAGAGCTGGTTGGCGTTCCTTATGTCTTCGGTGGCGAAACGCCGCTTGGCTTTGACTGCTCCGGCTACGTGATGTTCATCTACTCGCAGTTCGGTGTCGCCCTGCCACACAGCGTTTACCAGCAGGCCAAGCTTGCCAAGAAGATCAAGCTTGAGGATGCGGTTCCAGGAGACATCGTGGTCTTCAACGACTACAGCCACAACGGCATCTACGCGGGTAATGGCAACTTCTATCACGCGCCTCAGCCTGGAGATCGAGTCAAGTTGGCTCCGATCTTCACGCAGCGCTACCACATCGTGCGATTTGTCGACATCGTTGACTAAATAAAGCTTCGAAAAACTTCTGCGTTTCTAAGCGGGGTTTTTGTTTTGTAAGTCGTAATCTCTCACCAAGTGTTGACCTATTGGTTGCGGGAGGGGTGTGAGATGCCAGCGATACAACAAGCCAAGTTGGGTAATTGGGTCCATCTGCACCAACACCCCGCAATACCAAGCGGAGATTTTTCGCGCGTCGCTTTTTGCGGCGCGTTTTTTGTTTCCGGGCAACTCGAAAACCCACAAACCATGTGGGCGATTTCGACAAGGAGAAAAGATTGCGCACCCTCGTACTAAACGCTGGTTATGAACCGCTCGCTGTTGTCTCATTCAAGCGAGCATTGGTTTTGGTCCTGAATCAAAAGGCAACCATCTTGGCGGGAGTAGGTGAGGGCAGGGTCAGAAGCGCAAGCTCGGAATACGAATTACCGGCCGTAATCCTGCTGCAGCGCTATGTCAGAATTCCAAATTCACGCCAGATTCCAGTCAGCAGACGTGGTGTGCTCAGGCGGGATTCGCATCGCTGCGGTTACTGCGGGAAATCTGCCAACACAATCGATCACATCCTCCCCAAATCTCGAGGGGGAGCCGACAGTTGGGAAAACTTGGTTGCTTGCTGTTTGAAGTGCAACAACCTAAAAAGTGACAAGACCCCAGCGGAGATGGGCTGGCAGCTCAGGGTCACTCCCAAGATGCCAAGCGGAGTGATTTGGACAGTTAGGGGAGCTGAAAAAGAAGAGCCGCACTGGAGAGAGTTTTTGACCTATCAGCAAGCTGCCTAGTTGGTGGCCCCGATAGGAATCGAACCTACGACACACGGTTTAGGAAACCGTTGCTCTATCCACTGAGCTACGAGGCCAGACAAGACCTCTAGATTACCGTTTCTTGTTCTGCCAATTCGTGCCTCCCTGGCTAGTTTTCGACTCTCTTAGACCCCAAGGGGTATCTCGTCAGCTGGCTCCTAGGATTTAGGGGTGGACTTCTCAACTCTCAAAAGCGATCTCGAGCAGATTGGTGGCACCAATCCGCTGAGACATTTTGAGGTTTCGAGCTTCGGGCAGATTGACCTATCAAGAGCGCACCCAGGGGGCATGGCTCAACTGGTGTCAGCTCGTCAAACCACGGTTTCAAATCTTGTGAGAGATGGTGTTGCTCAAGCTCGATCACTTAGTGCGGCAAGGCGCATTCGAGCCAAGGCAAAAAGAATCAGTGATTCCTTCGGTGTCGCGGCTTGCTTTATATCCGCGGGTTTGATTGTCCATGCCGAGCGCAAAATTCCACTGGCTTTGTGGCCGGTGGATCTGGTCTCTAAGGGTGATGATTTTGAGATTCGACTCGGATTGGAGCCAAGCCTAAATCCTGAGGCAACCACTCTGATTCGCAGCCAACGCCCCGATTTTCAAGAGCGCGATCTGCTGGCAATCATTCGATTGGGACCCGACCTACTGCCGCTAGCAGCAGTTCCTTTTGTTGAATCCCAGCTATCTCAGTTGGGGGTTGCTGTAGAGCCAGCGCTGGTGCTTGGAAACTTTGTCCCAGACCTATTGCTCAGTTCTATACCAAGTGAGCCAAGACTCAGTTTCGAACAACCTCAGTCAGGCGCGGTGGGTGAACCAGTCTTAGTTGCAGACGCAGATAGCTATCAGATCAAGGTTATGAAGGCTGCAATGGCGGGCGAGTCGTTCGCAGTTGAGACCTTGCCTGGCACCGGCTACATCCAAACGGCAATCAACGTCCTTGCGAACCTCACGCTGGCCGGTAAGCGGACGCTGATCATCGCCCCAAGAGAACAGACCGTGGATGAGTTTGCCGAGCGGCTCTCCCAGTTTTCGCTTGGAGGCCTGGCAATCAGAAGCTCGGATTTGTGGGCTGACACAGTTGCAGCAATCTCAAGAAACGAAAAGGCTCGCGCAGTTGATCTTCAGGCGCTCACGTTGAAGGTGAAATCGGCTGAGGCAGAAGTCAAAAACTATTTCGACAAAGTCTCACAGCCCGATGCGCAAATTGAAGTTTCGCTAACTGAGGCACTCACGAAACTTGCCGCTCTGGCTGGTCTTGATAACCCGCCAACCAATGCGGCCAGGATTCGCCCGGACATGCTTAGCCAGCTTCGCGAATCAGGGGCAGAAATCGTTGAGAATGCTCACGCAGGTGGCGTATTCAGTTTTGGTCCGCAGCACTCACCCTGGTTCAACTCGGCATTCGCGAACCAGGCCGAGTTGGACGTCGCCGTGGCAGCGGCCAAGAGTATTGCGGGGGAGGAATTCCGACTCCTTAGCTATCAGGTGAACAGATACCTGCAGGATCAAAATCTGATTCCCTCAAACTCCATCGAAGACTGGTCGAGACAACTCAGTCTGCTGATTGGCATTCGCGAAACGCTCGATAAATTCAAGCCACAGATCTTTGACAGATCTCTCAGAGAGATGATTCTTGCAACCGCACCACGTGGTGAGCGTGGTGAGCTCTCGGGAGCACAAAGGCGCCGCTTTAAAAAGCTCGCCAAGGAGTTCATCAGACCAGGCGCAGCTATTCCTAACCTGCATGCATCACTGGCTGCGGCTGAAGAGCAGCGTGTTTTGTGGTTGGAGGTAAACACCACGCAAGCGCCGCCAACTGTGCCCCTTGGACTAAACGACACAAAGCAAAAGTTTGATCAGATATACCAGGTCGTCAGCTTGCTGCAGCGACACCTAGACCCCAATCCAGATTTGCCGCTGCTAACAAAACTTAGCTTTGATGATTTGGCAAAGCGGCTTCTTGAACTAGCGGAGCAAACCGAAATTCTCAGCGGTTATCTGGAGCGAATGGGTCACGTTGAGCAGCTCAGACAGCAGGGACTTTACGATCTTTATCTTGAGCTTTCGAAACTCAGTCCGGACTTAGAGCGCGCACAAGCTGAGTTTGAACTTTGCTGGTGGCAATCTGCCCTTGAGGCCGTCGTTGCTTCGAACCCAGAGATTTTGGAATATGACGCCGAGCGCATCGCCCAGCTGGAGTCCGGTTTCGAAGAGCTATCTGGTCAATTGGTCGTGACCGGAAATCATCACCTAGCGAGTGCGTTAGCAAACCGTTGGAAAGAGGCGTTGCAAAAGCATCCAGCGCAAGCGGATGAGCTCAGGTCTCAGCTCAGGGCTCGAAAACTTGATGTCGCAACTGCCAAGCGCGCTGGTGCGGTTTGGGATGCAATAGCACCAAATTTGTTCACCTCGCCACTAAAGGTTCATGCGCTCGGTGGCTATCGATTTGACAGCCTGTTGGTGCTGGATGCGGCAGCTACTGGTGTGGCGGAGGCAGCGACTGCGCTAAAACTCGCAAATCAGGTAATTGCCTTCGGCGATCCGGTCATTTCTGCACCTGAGAATTTCGAAACCATCGCTAGAGCAAATCAGGGCGTGATCGAGTCGTCCCGCTACTCAGTGTTTGATTTTGTGAGTGCAAATTGCTCAAGCTACGCCTTGCAGAAGAGTTATCGAATTCAAGGTCAGGTGCTCGGCCAATACCTGAACCAGACCTTCTATCACGACCGACTGGTTATTGAGCCCAGTGCCGAGGCGTTCCACGGTGCATCAAATCTCGAGCAGATTGAAATCACCTCAAATGCCAATGCCGAGTCAACAATCGAAGGCGCAACTGAGTCTTTGGACTCTGAGGTTGAAAAGGTAGTTGAGCTGGTGATTAATCACGCTCGCTGGAATCCGCAGGATTCGCTCATGGTCGTAACTCCATCCCGCACTCACGCGGAGCGAGTAGCCACTGCGGTGCAGAAAGAAGTCAACCTGCAGCCTCAGCTTGCCGAATACTTTGATGCCCATGGTCGCGAGCGGTTCGAAGTTCTTGCAATGAGCGAGATTGTGCATCGAATTGCTGATCGAGTGATCTTCAGTGTTGGTTTTGGTCGAACCCCAGAGGGTCGAATCTCTGGATCGCTGGGAGATTTCAATTCCCCTCATGCGGCTCGCTGGATGGTGAATCAGATTGCCTCAGCGAGAAAGCGCTTGACGGTTGTCTCCTGCTATAACTTTGAGGATTTTGCCGGCGGTTCACTGCCTGAGAATCAACGATGGCTCAAAGATTTGATTGCCCCACCCTTTATGTCTGAAGCTCGCCCTGGAGAACCAGATCCGCTGCTTCGAGACCTAGCTCTCAGGCTTCGAAAACTCGGGGTTCGAGTAGAGCTGAACTTTGCGGGAAGAATTGCCCTGGCTGCCTCCTATCGAAATCAAGCTGCCGCCATTGACCCAGATTGGTCACTGACCGGAAACAACTGGGATGAGCGACTGAGGCTCAGACCGGCGCTCCTTAGGGCCATGGGTTGGAAGTATTTGCGCGTGCACGCGTTTGAGATTTTTGCCACCCCGCAAGAAGTAGCTAATCGAATCGCGGCATCTTTGGGGTTGGACCTGGTTTCCAAGCGCGAGCCACTTTTTGAAGAGAAGGCTTTCGAGGACAACCCAAGAGCCTGGGGTGATGGTGATGACTCGAATGACGATCGACTCAGAAATGAAAGACCACCCCACTGGGGCTAGTCGCCAGAGCTAGATGACCCTGCGGAGTCAGTTCTGTAGAAGCCAGAACCTTTGAAGGTAACTCCGAGATTTCCAAACTGTTTGCGCAGCTCACCACCGCACTTTTCACACTTTTCCAGTGGCTTATCCGAGAAGGACTGCTGAATGTCGAATGCGTGCGAGCAGCCCTTGCAGACATACGAGTAAGTAGGCAATTTTCCTCCTGAAGAAGCTAAGTCTAGAGAGTTCGATCAGTTCCTGAAGTAATTGATTGCTGAGGGCGAAATTGCGCCGTCGACCTTCTGATCGTGAGATTCGGTTGGCAAGGATTCCAAGTATTCAGCATCGAAAATCACCGCGAACTTGGGACACTCTATTTTTGCTAGCGCGCGATCGTAGAAACCCTTGCCTTTACCCAAGCGATTTCCCGACGCATCTATCGCAAGTGCCGGAACCAGAATTAGGTCCAGCGAATTTAGATTTACTGCCGCTCCGCTGGGCTCTTGGATGCCAAAAGCCCCCAGCGCAACTTCACCGGATGCAAACACAAGGTCATCATTTTCGATCCGAGGAAGCAACAGAGTTCTCCCGGTGGCTACCACCCAAGCGTTGAATTCGCTGGTGTCAGGCTCAGATTGAAGCGATTGGTAACTCGCGACCTTGGTAGCGCCTAATTCCATCGCCACTCGGACCAAGTTTGCAAACAAGCCCTCACTCGAATGCGGTCGAGCACCCTGAAGTTGTTGCCTAAGAATGGCCTTGTCTTGAGTTTGCATAGGGGTAATCTTGCCAGCGTGGCTCAGAAACAGCGACTCGAACATGGTGAGGTGGTGGTTCGTAAGCTGTCGCGTCTTGATTATCCAGCACTCGATTACCTGCTGCATTCGGATCGAGAATGGCTCGAGCCTTGGGAGGCGACCACTCCTGGAATTAGAACTGCGCTCGATGTTAGGTGGCTAATCGGGGCGCTCCTAAAGCAGCATCGCAAGGGTGAGACTCTGGCGTTTGTGATTGTCTATCAAGATCAGGTAGTTGGTCAGCTGAATGTCTCAAACATTCTTTTCGGTTCCATCTGCTCCGGAACCATTGGTTACTGGATCGCCAAAGAGTTTGCCGGGCTGGGTATCACACCCAAGGCCGTCGCGCTAGTTCTCGACTACCTATTGGGTGAGTATGGATTGCACCGAGTTGAGATCGACATAAAGCCCGAAAATCAAGCCAGTTTGCGAGTGGTTCAGAAGCTGAAGCTTCGTCACGAGGGGACCAAACTTCGATACATAAACATCAACGGAAAGTGGTCTGATCACGAGGTGTTTGCGATAACCAAAGAAGAGCTAAAAGGTTCGATGCTCGACAGGCTTTGAAACACGCCTTAGGCATGCAACAAAAAGTTCTTTTCAGGACATATCTTTTTGTTTGTGGGTAACTCAATCGGACTAGGCGGAATCAGCCTGGTAATTGCTGCGGTTGTCTGGTTGCTCATTTTCGTTCCTGGTTATGCGAATCGATCACAGCTCAAGGCCTCCGAGCAACTAGTTCGTAACGAGCAAAAGCAAATCCGCGCGAATGTGCCACTGAGTGTTGATCAGAGATTGCAAAGACTTATCAATACCCAACGTGGTTTCTCACTGTTTTTTGGCTTCGGTGTTTTAGCAGCAATCGCGAGCGCGGTCATGGCAGCCGGTGATGGCTTTTGGTGGATTGCATTTGCAATCATCACCCCGATTTCTTTACTTGCACTCTTTGTTCAGCGCGCTGCTGGTAACCAAGCCGCAAAGCTCGCATCACAACGTCAACGCGAACGAGTTTCAGTTCGTGCCCAAGCGCAGCGACAGGTGAGACAGCCTCAGTCAAGAGAGTGGACGCCCAACCGACTCCCTGCCCCACTGGCCTCAAACCAAATCGGTGAGCTCGCAGCACCACTGGCGGATGTAATTGAAATTCAAAACCCCAAGAAGGCACTAACAAGTTCCGAGATAGACGCAATACTGGCTCGGCGCCGAGCAATTTAGCATTTATCCCTTAGGCTTTTCCCGATTTCCCCACCTAACTAATTTGGAGCATAAAAAAATGGGTCTGTTCGATTCAATCAAGAATCTTGTAAAGAAGACTTCCTCTACCGCAGCCAAGGAGGCCCCTGCTGTTGTGAAGGAGGCCGAGGCTCTCGTTGAGAAGAGCGTCAAGGCTGCAACCGATCTTGCAACTGACGTTGCCAAGGAAACCCTCACTGCCGTTGAAAAGGGTGCCAAGACTGTAGCCAAGAGCGCAGCGTCTGCTCGCAAGGCAACTACTGCCAAGAAGCCAGCTGCGAAGAAAGCTCCTGCAAGAAGACCACCGCTGCAAAGCCAGCCGCTAAGAAGACCACTGCTGCAAAGCCTGCGGCGAAGAAGGCAACCACCGCTAAGCCTGCTGCGAAGAAGGCAACTGCTGCGAAGAAGCCTGCAGCTAAGAAGACCACTGCCGCAAAGCCAGCCGCAAAGAAGACCACTGCCGCAAAGCCTGCTGCTAAGAAGACCACTGCAGCCAAGCCTGCTGCAAAGAAGGCGACTACCGCTAAGCCTGCTGCGAAGAAGGCAACTGCTGCGAAGAAGCCTGCAGCCAAGAAGCCAGCGGCTAAGTAACTAGCTCAAGACGTATCCCACCGATTTCTCAAGAGTCGGGTGTTTGAATTCAAACCCCGTCTCAAGAAGTCGGTGGGATGTCATTTTCTGGGAGCACAACAAAAGCTCTTCCGCCGCGATGCCAATCATTGTTCGCATCACGAAACTTGGAATGCGGAAAAATGCTGGTCGTCTCAAACCTTTGGCTAGTGCCTTGATGACCTGCTCACAAGTTGCTGGTTCTGGGGCGGTGAGGTTATAGGGGCCCGAGGCATCGTCATTTTGAATGAGGTGGATGATTGCGCGAGCCTCGTCTTCGAGACTAATCCAGGCCCACCACTGCTTGCCGGATCCAAGTGCGCCACCAACACCCAGTTTCAAAATCGGAAGCAACTTTCCGAGCGCCCCTAGTTTCTTGCTCATCACCAATGTGGTTCTCACCAGCACCACGCGTGTGGCTGCCTTCTTAGCTTCTTCTTCCCAGTCGGCAGCCAAGTCGGAGAGAAAACCAGTGCCCTTCGGGCTGGATTCGCTCAGTTCCTGATCGCCACAATCGCCATAAAAGCCAGACGCAGAACCAGAGACTAAGACCTTCGGCTTGTTTTTTGCAGCGTTGATTGCGTTGACCAAAGTCCTAGTGGAATCAATCCTTGAGCTAACAATTTCTCGCATGTATTTCTTGGTCCAAGGAATCTTGCCGGTTGTAGCACCTGCCAGGTTGACCACAGCATCGATGCTTTCCATCAGGCTTGGGTCTAGCACACCTTTACTGGGGTTCCAGAAAACTTCGGAGTCGTTCTTTGGTGTTGAGCGAGTTAGCAAAACCGGTGCGTGCCCGAGTTCTCGAAGCTGTCTGGCTACCTCGGTGCCAATCAATCCCGATGCTCCAGAAATCAATACCCGCATAACCGCCTACTTCCTTCGCTAATACCTACAATTACTCCTTGTTGATTATTCCGCCCTGGCGGAGAACGGATTTCTCTTGAACGTCGAACTTTGGGTATGGATTGCAACGATTGCGGTATTGGTTGGAATCCTTGCCGCCGACTTCATCTATCAATTCAAAAACCCTCACGAGCCGACTCTCAAAGAGTCCGCGATTCAGGTTTCGATTTATGTGACCTTGGCTTTGCTTTTCACCTTCGTGGTTGGTGGAGTCTGGGGTCCGCAATACGCTGCGGAATACATTGCAGGCTGGGTCACCGAATACAGCCTGAGCGTGGATAACATCTTCGTCTTTCTGATCATCTTCACCCAGTTTGTGGTTCCAAGAGAGCTCCGCTCCCAAGCTCTGCTAATTGGTATTGCGATTGCGCTGCTATTGCGCTTTATCTTCATCATGCTTGGCGCTGCATTTATCGAGAACTTCAGCTGGGCATTCTATGTTTTTGGTGCCTTCTTGATCTTTACCGCTATCAAGCTAATTCGTGAGTTTTTCCATGAAGGTGAAGATGATTCCAATGAAGCCGGTGGGCTGGTCAAGTTCATCAAAAAGCGCATTCCTACAGCCGACGATTACCACGGCAACAAGTTCATCGTTACCCTCCAGGGGAAAAAGCACATCACACCGCTACTTTTGGTGATGATCTCAATCGGCTTCACTGATCTGCTGTTTGCTCTGGACTCGATTCCTGCCGTTTACGGACTAACCAACGAGCCATATATCGTCTTTGTGGCGAACGCATTCGCTCTGTTGGGACTCAGACAGCTTTACTTCCTACTGGGCGGCCTGATGGAGCGATTGAAGTATCTGAGCATCGGCTTGAGCATCATCCTGGCTTGGATTGGTTTGAAGCTTGTGATTCACGCACTTCACAAAAACGAACTGCCATTTATCAATGGCGGCGAACACGTCACCTTTATCCCAGAGATATCTACAGAACTGTCACTGACAGTGATCATCCTGACCTTGGTTATCACAACTATCTGGTCACTGGCAGCGACAACTAAGTCGCGGGCTTAGCCAATTCGCTTGGCCGCAAATAGCGCGGCCAACAAAGTGGCAAAGCCAAATACAACCGATACCAGCAGCGCCGCCTCGGGAGCAACTGCATCAACCGATATACCGGCAAGGGCACTGCCCGCAGAAAAGCCAACCAGCTGACCGGTTGTGGTCCAGCCGTAAGCTTCAGCAGTCTCAGAGCCGGAGGTGCCCTGTGCGACCCAAAGCGCCAAGATGCCAAGTGTCGGCGCAACGCCAATACCAGCCACAAACAGCGCCGCACCAACCCAGATTGGATCGGCAGAGTTCAGTGGAATTAGGACGTAGCCCAGCAGGGTAATACCCAAGAAAATCGGCAATGCTCGTCTGCCTTTGACTCTGGGGGCTAACAGAAAACCCGAGAGCAGCGATCCAACCGAGAAAACGGCGAACATGATGCCCGCGGTTTGCTTATCGAATAGTGCAACCGCCCCAACTTCGACGCCGGCAAAAGAACCAACGAAAAGCAGGCCTAAAAATGTAACTGCGGTAACACTTGGGTTTTTCAGGACACGACCAACCGAAGTTTTTGAAACTGGAATCTTTGCGGTTGCAACCGACCTGTTTGTCAAAATCCAAATCGAACCAAAGATCTGAATTGCTCCGATTGTGATGAGCATTGCAAGGTTGCCAAATTGCGCAGCAACCAAGGTCGCAACCAGAGGACCTATGACCCAAATGATCTCCTGGGCTGCAGCATCTAGCGAGTAAAGCTGAGGTAGAAGTGGCTTTGGAGTTATTTGCGGATATATGGTTCGGGCTGCCGGCTGAATCGGTGGCGAGGAGAGCCCCACCATAAACGACAGAAAAACCAGAAGCAGAGGCTCTGGTGGCACGAATCCCATGGCTAGGAATGAGCTTGTGGTGACGAGCGTTGAAATTGCAATTACTTTTCTCACGCCGAACCGTGCCATGTAGCGGGCGAGAATCGGGCCTGAGATAGACGCCCCGATGGTCTCTGCTCCGAGGGCAATTCCCGCAATCGCGTAGGAGCCAGTGAGTTCTTGGATGTGAATGATTAGCGCGAGCGAAAGCATGCCAAATGGAAATCTCGCTACCAGCTGCGCCAGGAGCAGAATCACCGATTGCGGAGCAGCCGCAAGCGACCCAATACCCTTTTCCACTCAGCCTCTTTCAAACCCAGAACGGGAACCACATCTGCATTTGCCAAACCCAGTTCGGCACCTCCAGCCCCATCCAGATAGAGGCGAAGTAGACAGTGAGAAGCATAGTCAGAACTATGAAGCCCGTTATGGCTCTGGTTCGTTTTTCCACAAGGCGCAGCGTATATCCGCGCTTCAGATATCGCTGCAGGGCGTAGCAGAGAGCAAGTACCAAAAATGCCGAGAACACGACTGTGTAGAACTGGAACGTGGTGCGCTCCAAATAGACCAACCAAGGCGCCCAGCCCGCCAAAAAGCCAGTTGCGATTAAACCGGCCGTGCGATCTTGTAGCTTCAAGAATCTGAAGCTTGCCCAGAAGGCCGCGATAACGCCCCCAATCCAAATTGCCATGTTCGGAACTGCGGTAATTGCAACGGTGCAGTGATCAAGCAGCGAGCAGTCATCGTATTTCTCAAAGAAAAATGCTGTTGGTCTGGCGCTTACCAACCACTGCCATGCATTTGCTTGGTAGGGATGGTCTGAGCCCAATCCGGTGTGGAAGCGATAGGCGTTTAGGTGGTACTCCCAAAGTGACTCCCACCAGGTTGGTTTGGCTGTTCGACCCCAACCTCCATCAGTGAGAATCCACCCAGACCAGGAAACGATATAAATGCTGACGCTGGCGAGAATCATGGTTAGTGCATTTGCACCCGCCTGCAAGTAGGCAGACCAGATTCGACCGCCGTGCTGAGTCTTGTGCATCAAATCGCTCAGGAGCGTAAACAGCCCGAAGGCTGCCAAAAAGTAAAGTCCTGACCACTTGGTTGCTGCTGCCGCACCGAATGCGATGGCTGCCAATAGCAGCCAGGGTCGGAAGCTAATCATGCGGTCAGGACTTGGCAATCTGCTCTGATCTACCACCACGAAAAAGAAGCCCAGCAGGACAAAAAACGCCAAAACGCCATCTAGCACCGAGGTGCGGGACATGACTATCGAATGCCCCTCGACGGCCAAGAACCCACCTGCCAAAACTGCGAACTTGTTTGATCGCAGCAAAATCTTTGCAGTTCCGATGATTAGTGGAATCGCAAGTGTGCCCAGGAGTGCAACCGAGAACCTCCACCCAAAACTGGAGTCTGCCCCAAATAGCCACATACCGAGGTAGATGACCCACTTACCAAGCGGTGGGTGCACCACATAGGAACCCCGGGCGGTGTAGTCGGTGAAGTTTCCGCCTTCGAAACTTGGATCGAAGTTAGCTGGCCAATCCTTCTCGGTGCCGGTTTGCCCTAGTGTCCAGGCGTCCTTTACGTAATAGGTCTCATCGAAGATCAAATTGTGTGGATTCGCGAGATTCCCAAACCTCAGCAGCGCTCCGAGGGTAGTAACCGCAAGTGAGCCAATTAGCAAAAAGTGCTTTGAGCCAACCGCTCGGTTCATCAGCTTTGCTAACTGCGCAATCACTCTTAGATGCTAGTTTGCTTCCTGTGTTGATTCTCGCTGCCACCCCAATCGGAAACCTAGGTGATGCCTCGGTACGATTGCGTGAACTTCTGGCAGGTGCCGAGTATTTGGCTGCCGAGGACACCAGGGTTATCAAGCAGCTTTGTTCCGCACTTGGCATCAAGCTGCACGCCAAACTCTTCTCTCTCCACGAACACAATGAGTCAGACCGAATTGCCCAGCTAATTGAAATAGCTCGGAGCAAGGATCTGGTTGTGGTGAGCGATGCCGGCATGCCAACCGTCTCCGACCCGGGTTTTCAGCTGGTTCGATTGGCCGCCCAAGAGGGGCTGGAGATCACCATCGTTCCCGGACCAAGCGCTGTATTGGCGGCGCTCGCAGTTTCCGGGCTACCAACCGATCGGTTTAGTTTTGAAGGATTTTTGCCCAGAAAACAGGGCGATCGAAAGCGGGTTTTTGAAAGCCTGCAATCCGAGCGTCGCACGATGATTTTCTTTGAGGCCCCACACCGAATCTTGGAATCGCTCGAGGATGCCGCTGAGATTTTTGGGGCGGAACGAAAAGCCTCGGTCTCACGCGAGTTGACAAAGAAATTTGAGCACACCGAGCGCGGCAGCCTGACTGACCTGATCGAATGGGCTCGCACCGAGCCCAAGGGGGAGATGGTGTTGGTCATATCCGGCGCATCGCCAGAGAAATTTGACCCCGAAGACTTAGCGCAGATTGCGTTGAAGATGGTCGCTGAAGGAGCTCGGCTAAAGGAAGCAGCGGCTGAGTTGGCAAAGGCGCACTCGGTGTCATCTAGCGCAATTTACGATGCCGCCTTGCGACTGAAAGCCTAAGATATCTCAGGTGTCCAAGTCCTTTTACGTTACGACTCCGATCTTCTATGTGAACGATGCCCCGCACATCGGTCACGCCTATACAGAAGTCGCTGCTGACGTTCTAACCAGATGGCACGCGCAGCGCGGTGAAAGCTCATACTTGCTAACCGGAACCGATGAACACGGTGAGAAGGTTCTCAGAACTGCTCTTGGCAACAACACCGATCCAAAGAGCTGGACTGACAAGTTGGTTGGAGAAGCTTGGCTCCCACTTCTTGAAACCATCGACATTAACAATCAGGACTTCATTAGGACCACCGAAGCACGCCACAAAACCGCAGTGCAAAAGTTCTTGCAGCAGCTTTACGACACTGGATTTATCTATCAGGGTTCGTTCCAGGGAAACTACTGCGTTGGTTGCGAAGAATACAAAAACGAGGGTGATCTAATCGATGGCTCTGGTGATTACGCAGGTGAGCGAGTTTGCGCGATTCACTCCAAGCCGGTTGAAAAACTCAACGAAACGAACTACTTCTTCAAGCTCAGTGAATTTCAAGAGCGGCTGCTGTCTCACTACGAGCAAAACCCGACCTTCATTCAGCCCGATTCAGCGCGTAATGAAGTCGTTTCTTTTGTTCGTTCAGGCTTGAGCGATCTATCAATCTCGCGTTCAAAAGAGCGCTTTGACTGGGGAATCGATATTCCCTGGGATGACTCTCACATCACCTACGTTTGGTTCGATGCACTGCTGAACTACGTGACCGCCGCAGGCTGGGCCGATGATCCCGCAAAGTTTGCATCGCTGTGGCCAGCGGATGTGCAGGTGGTAGGAAAAGACATTCTTCGCTTCCACGCGGTTATCTGGCCGGCGATGTTGATGGCCGCTGGCTTGCAGCCGCCAAAGCAGGTCTTCGGTCATGGCTGGCTACTAGTCGGTGGCGAGAAGATGTCAAAGTCCAAGCTCACTGGAATTGCGCCAAACCAAATCACGGACCAATTCGGTTCTGATGCCTTCCGCTACTACTTCATGAAGGCAATCGGATTCGGCTCCGACGGCTCGTTTAGTTGGGAAGATTTGAACGCTCGCTATCACGCAGAGTTGGCTAATGGATTTGGAAATTTGGCATCAAGAACGATCGCGATGGTGAACCGCTACTTTGATGGCATAGTTCCTGCGCCTTCGGCTTTGCAGCATGCGGATTCCAATGTTCAGCTAACCGCCAAGTCAGCCGTTAGTGGTGCCGAAGCGGCAATTGACAAGGTTCAAATTCACGATGCGATTGCTAAGGCCTGGACCTTGGTTGATGAGCTCAACAACTACATCACAACTCAAGAGCCTTGGGTGCTGGCCAAGGATGACGCAAATCGTGATCGCTTGGCGACCGTGCTCCACACAGCTCTTGAGGGCATCGCGGCCTTGAGTGTTTTGTTTGCTCCAATCATGCCTAAGGCAACCGCAAAGCTTTTTGCTGCTCTCTGCCCGGGTGAAGATCTTGAAAAAGCCCCGATGCAGAATGCGGCCGATTGGAATCTAGTTAGACCCGGCACCAGGCTTGGTGAGCTAGAGGTGCTCTTCCCAAGAGTCGAAGAGTAAATGAGCGAACCGATTAGGACCAGATCCTTCTATGACGGCTCGAAGCCTGCTCATTACCCAGACTTACCCGAGCCCCTAGAGCTTGGCACCTATGACAATCACACTCATCTCGAGATTGCCGACGGCGAAACTCCTATGAGCGTTGCGGACCACCTATCCGCGATGCGAGCAGTTGGCATGCTGGGTGCGGTGCAGGTTGGTGTGACGCTGGAGAGCTCGCGCTGGTCGGCCGAGGTAGCAAGAGCTGAGCCCATGCTGCTTGCAGCTGTGGCGCTTCACCCAAACGAAGCTCCGCTCTATCAGAATCGTCAAGACCTTGATGATGCCATCGCGGGCATTGCTGAATTGGCAACTCAGCCTAGGGTTCGAGCAATCGGTGAAACCGGGTTGGATTTTTTTAGAACCGAGGGTGAGGGTGCGCTTGAGGCGCAGCTATATTCCTTCGAGCGGCACATTGAAATTGCCAAGGAAAACAATCTCGCTCTGATGATTCACGATCGCGATGCGCATGGAGACGTAGTAAAAACTCTCAAACGTGTTGGGGCTCCAGAGCGCACAGTATTCCACTGCTACTCGGGAGATTTAGAGCTCGCACAGATCTGCCAGGAGAACGGTTGGTATCTCTCCTTTGCGGGGAACATCACCTTCAAAAAGAACCAGCACCTGAGGGATTCGCTGCTGGCGGTTTCTCCAGAGCTGCTGCTCATTGAAACCGACGCACCATTTCTTACCCCTGAGCCGCTACGTGGTAGACCGAATGCCCCGTATTTGGTGCCACACACTCTGCGCTACATAGCGGATTTGATGCAGTGGGACCTGGTCCAACTGGCAAAGCAATTCAATACCAACACCGAGCGGGTTTACGGATCCTGGGCTGAGGGACTCTAATGCTGGGCGCTTCGGAGATTAGGGAGCTAGCCGAGCGACTGGGAATCCGGCCGACTAAAAAGCTGGGTCAAAACTTCGTGATCGACCCAAACACCATCCATCGAATTGTCGCTGCCGCAGATTTAGCAACCGACGACGTAGTGGTTGAGATTGGTCCTGGACTTGGTTCGCTGACGCTTGGAATCTTGGCCCAGGTTGATTACATGATTGCGGTCGAGGTTGACCCGGTTCTTGCCTCCGAGCTCAAGGCGACGGTTACCCGCCATGCTCCTGGCAAGTGTGTGGATCTGGTCCTCGCAGATGCGCTCAGGGTTACCGAGCTTCCCAAGCCTCCAACTGCTCTGGTGGCAAATCTTCCTTACAACATATCTGTACCGGTTCTACTGCACTTTTTAGAGGTATTTCCAAGCATCCAAAAGGGTTTGGTAATGGTTCAATCCGAGGTGGCACATCGCTTGGCAGCAAAGCCTGGCTCAAAGGAGTATGGCGCGCCTTCTCTAAAGTTGGCCTGGTATGGCAACGCCAAGTTGGCGGGAAATGTCGCCCGCTCCATTTTCTGGCCGGTACCAGGAGTGGACTCCTCCCTGGTCTACTTCGACACCTCTGCTGACCGCGACCAAAGTGAGCGCACAACGGTTTTTGAGGCTATCGATCAAGCATTTTTGCAACGCAGAAAAACTCTGCGGCAGGCACTGGCTGGCTTTGCGGGGTCACCCGCACTGGCGGAGGAGATCCTTATCAAGGCCGGTGTTTCACCACAGGCTCGTGGCGAGGAGCTCGGTATCGAAGAGTTCATCGCGATTGCGAGGGCAAAGTGACCACTGCGAGTGCTCAAGGAAAAATCAACCTGGTGTTTCAAGTTGGAGCACTGAGCAATGGTTATCACGAGGTTCGAAGTGTTTATCAAGCGATCGACCTTGCCGAGACCGTGACGGTCAGAGAGTCCAACAGCTGGGAGATTGAGGTTCATGGAGAGGTTCCGAATCTCGAGCTAGTGCCACGAGATGAATCCAACATCGTGGTTAGGGCAGCAGTTGAGCTGGCTCGCTCCGCGGGGATTACTAACCCACAGCCGATGAAGTTCACGATTCAGAAGCGGATCCCGGTCGCAGGAGGCATGGCTGGTGGCAGCGCAGATGCGGCTGCAGCCCTGGTAGCGCTAAACGAGCACTGGTGTCTAGGTAAGTCGGATGCAGAGCTGGCCGAGGTCGGAGCCAAACTTGGTGCCGATGTTCCATTTGCGCTATTGGGCGGAACCGCACTGGGCACTGGAAGTGGAACTCAGCTGACTAAATTGAGTGATAATCCAACGCTTCACATCCTGCTTATCTTCAGCGAGTTTGCACTGAGCACAAAAGACGTGTTTCAGGCATTTGATTCAATCCGCCCAGCTGGTGATGAGCTAGCCGCGGATCTAGAGGAGAACTACTCGAATCGAATTGGAGAAAACTCACTTCTGCCAGCAGCCCTTAAATTGCGACCTGATCTAAAGAGCGTTCTCGAATTGGATTTGGGCATCCAGGGTGGCTTTCTATCAGGCTCTGGACCTACGGTTTGGTTTTCAACCCCAGACCACGCTGTAGTCGAGCAAGCCCAGCAAAGAGCAAGATCGCTTGGTTATAGAAGTGTGCTAACTCAGACCTCAAGTCTTGGGGCACGACTTAGCTAATGGCGCATCTTCTTGGAGCAGAGCAAGTCTGTCTAGAGTTTCCAACCAAAACGGTTTTTGATTCAATCACCGTCGGTATTTCCGAGGGTGATCGAATTGGCATTGTCGGCCGAAACGGAGACGGTAAGTCAACCCTGATCAAGATTCTCGCCAAGCGCCTTGAACCAGATTCGGGTCGAGTCACCTGGCGAGGAGATATCAGGGTTGGGTTTCTCACCCAGACCGACGAAATAGAACCTAAAAGCACCATTGCCCAGGCGGTGGTTGGTGATACTCCAGAGTTTGAATGGGCATCCGATCCCAAGATACGCGATGTTTTCTCGGGCCTGTTGGCAGATTTGGATTGGCACCAGAGCGTTGGTTCACTCTCTGGAGGGCAGCGTCGCCGAGTAGCGCTGGCGGCCCTTTTGGCTGGCGACTATGACGTGATCATGCTCGATGAACCCACCAACCACCTAGATGTTGACGGTGTTGCCTGGCTTGCACAGCATTTGAACAATCGCTGGTCAAAAAACTCCGGCGGGCTTTTAGTTGTGACCCACGACCGCTGGTTTTTGGATGCGGTTTGCAATCTCACCTGGGAGGTTTATGGCGGAGTCATCGAACCCTTTGAGGGAGGTTATGCCGCTTATATTCAGCAGCGCACCGAACGTAATCGTCAGGCAGCAGCCATCGAGGCAAGGCGGCAGAACCTTCTTCGCAAGGAGCTGGCCTGGCTAGGACGCGGAGCTCCAGCAAGAACATCAAAACCTAAATTCCGAATCGAAGCTGCCTTAGAGCTAATTGCCAACGAACCGCCTCCTAGAGACTCTCTCGAGCTTTCAAAGTTGGCAACTGCGAGGCTTGGTAAAGATGTGGTGGAGCTTGACTCCGTTAGCTATCAAACCCCGAGCGGAAAGCGCATCGTTCATGACCTGAATTTGATAATCGGTCCGGGCGATCGAATCGGATTTGTGGGAGCCAATGGAGCTGGCAAGACCACGCTTCTGGGTCTACTAACTGGCCAGCTCTCACCAAATCAGGGCAGAGTCAAAATCGGTAAGACCGTAAAGTTCGCTTGGTTATCCCAGGACATTAGAGAGCTAGATGAGTTTGCCAATGAGCGAATCTTCAGCATGATCGCGCGAGAGAAAACTAGCTTCAGTGTTGGTAAAAAAGAGCTCTCCACCGGGCAGCTGGTCGAGCAACTGGGCTTCGAGTCGGCGCAGCTCCAAACTCCAATTTCAGACCTCTCGGGTGGTCAGCGGCGGAGGTTTCAGCTTCTGAGGCTTTTGTTCACAGAACCGAACGTCTTGATTTTGGATGAGCCCACAAATGACCTGGATACCGACATGCTCGCAGCCATGGAGGACCTGCTCGATACCTGGCCAGGAACCCTAATCGTGGTCTCTCACGATCGCTACCTGCTTGAGCGAGTCACCGACACCCAATACGCCCTTTTGGGAGACGGCAAAGTGAGGCATTTGACGCGAGGCGTCGAGCAGTATCTTGAGCTCAGATCAAAGCAGGCTAAACCGATTCAGATTCAAAAACAATCAGTCTCCTCAGGCCTTAGTGGTGCGGAGCGAAGGAATCTGGAAAAGGAGCTAGCTCGACTGGAGCGAGCTCTAGAAAAGGCAAAAACCGAGGAGATCTCACTGCATGAACAGTTTGCTTTGGCTGACCAAAGCAACTTCGAATTGCTTACCGATCTGATGCAACGCCAGCGAATAAACGCCGACCAAATTGCAGAGCTCGAGGAGCTTTGGCTAATTACATCGGAAAAACTCGAGGGATAAACCCAAAGGTTCTGGCAGACTATACCCCCGAGACGATAAGTCTCGTTCCGCTCTGGTGTAACGGCAGCACGGCGCCCTTTGGAGGCGTCCGGTCTAGGTTCGAATCCTAGGGGCGGAGCTAGCAAGGAGGGCTAATGAGCAACCTAGCTGTGGTAGTTCTGGCTGCGGGTGAGGGGACCCGCATGAAATCAGCAACCCCAAAGGTATTGCATCGAATTGCCGGCCTTGAGCTCATCGGACACGTCCTATCCACCGCAACTTCGCTTTCTGCACACAAGGTCGTTGCCGTGCTGCGTCATGAGAGAGAGCGGCTTGAGAGTTACGTCTCGGCCTTCTACCCAAATGTTGCCATTGCCGAGCAGGATGAGATCCCTGGCACCGGAAGAGCGGTCGAGGCTGCCCTTGCGGAGCTGGCTCACTTTGACGGTGATGTCGTTGTACTCTCCGGAGATGTTCCGCTTTTGGATGTCGAGTCGATTGGCTCACTGGTAGAGATCCACCGCGAGCTTGGTAACAAGGCAACGCTGGTTTCAACCGTTTTGGATAACCCACACGGTTACGGCAGGATCGTGCGCGATCGAGGCGAACTAATTGGAATTGTGGAGCAAAAGGACGCTTCGGATTCCGAGCGCGATATTCAAGAGGTGAACGCGGGTGTCTATGTCTTCGATGCGCAAGCACTGAGGGACACCCTGGAGCGCGTGGGAACCAATAATGCTCAGGGCGAAAAGTATTTGACCGACGTGGTTGGAATCTTGATTCAAGCTGGGCACAAGGTTTCCGCTCACCAAATAACCGATAAGTGGTTGGTTGCTGGCATCAACGATCGAGTTCAACTCTCTGAGGTTGAGGCCGAGCTGAACCGAAGAATCGTTACCGCCTGGCAGATGGCCGGTGTGACTATCCAGGAACCTTCTAGCACCTGGATAGATGTCACCGTTTCATTGGGTAGGGATGTGACCTTGCTCCCCGGAACCAGACTTCACGGCCTCACCACCATCGGAGAGGGCTCAATCATTGGCCCAGACACCACCTTGACCGACGTCGAGGTTGGTGAGGGAGTGAGGATCAATCGAACCGATGCCACATCGTCGAAAATCTACTCCGGAGCAACCGTTGGGCCGTTTGCGTTTATTCGCCCGGGAACTGAACTTGGCGCAGATGGCAAGATTGGCGCCTTTGTTGAAACCAAGAACGCTCAGATCGGCAAGGGCGCAAAGGTTCCGCACCTGAGCTACGTAGGTGATGCCAGCATTGGAGAGGGCAGCAACATCGGAGCTGGCACGATTTTTGCCAATTACGACGGGGTGAACAAACACCGCACCGAGATCGGCAAACAGGCAAGAACCGGAAGTGGAAACGTCTTTGTTGCTCCAGTCAAAGTTGGCGACGGTGCTTACACGGCAGCAGGTTCCACAATCCGCCGAGATGTCGAGCCTGGAGCACTAGCATTGAACCCAGCAGCACAAAAGAATCTTGCGGGCTGGGTAATCCAGAATCGTCCAGGTTCAAAGTCGGCAATAGCAGCAACCGATACGGAGTAGCAATGGCAATCGAGAAGGCCGCCAGCAAACAACTAGTAATTGCCAGTGGCCGTGCTCATCAGCCGCTGGCTCAAGAGGTTGCCGAGATTCTCGGAACCGAACTGGTTCCGATGACCGCATATGACTTCGCAAACGGAGAAACCTTTGTCCGTTATGAGCGCAGTGTTCGTGGCGTAGACGCCTTTATCATTCAGGCTCACCCGCAGCCAATTAACCACTGGATCATGGAGCACCTTCTCATGGTGGATGCCATGAAGCGGGCAAGCGCTAAGCGCATCACAGTGGTAGCGCCATTTTTCCCATATGCAAGGCAGGACAAGAAACACAAGGGTCGCGAGCCAATCTCGGCACGACTGATGACCGATCTCTACAAAGCTGCTGGCGCATCGAGATTGATGTCGGTTGACCTTCACACCCCTCAGATACAAGGTTTCTTCGATGGTCCAGTTGATCACCTCTGGGCGCTACCGATGCTGGCTGATCACATTGCGGCAACCTTCGGAACCGACAACCTGACAGTTGTATCGCCAGACTCTGGACGAGTGCGCGTTGCAGATATTTGGGCAGATCGACTTGGAACTCCGCTAGCAATCGTCCACAAGCGACGCGATCCGGACCGCCCGAACCAGGTTCAGGTAAACGAGATTGTCGGTGAGGTTTCTGGTCGTGACTGCCTGCTGGTTGATGACATGATCGACACTGGTGGCACGATTCTGGCTGCAGCCAAAGCCCTGAAGGCAAACGGTGCAAAACGTGTGATCGTTGCCGCCACCCACCCAGTCTTCTCTCACCCAGCGGTTGAGCGGCTCTCTGACCCGGTAATCGACTCTGTCGTTGTGACAAACACCATTGCCGATTACCCCGGAGAAGGAGTTTGCCTCACTGACCGTGCTATCGATTGCCCCGCTGATTGCCAAGGCAATCGCTGCAGTTTTCTACGACGACTCAGTCAACTCGCTGTTCCCTGGTCACGCATAGGTTGCCTCAACCGCTTCGGTGCATTAGTCTTTTCCGAGCAGCGGCGAGGGGTCCCAAGGGCCCGTAATCGACGGGGTCTTTTCCTCGCCATGGACTATTGAGGAAAAGATGTCAGAAATCAAGATTGTCGCAACTCTTCGCGAGAACTTCGGTAAGGGTGCAGCTCGCAAGCTTCGCGCCGCAGGTCAGACTCCAGCCGTTATCTACGGTCACGGCAATGCAACCCGCCACATTTCACTACCAGCTCACGAGGTTCGTCTCGCGCTTCGCCACAAGAACGCACTCCTTGAGCTGAACCTAAGCGGCAAGACCGAGTTGGTTTTGGTCAAGAGCGCAGCCAAGGACCCAGTGACTCAGGTTATCGAGCACGTTGACCTGGTTGAGGTTCGTGCCGGTGAGAAGGTCCACGTTGAGGTTCCTGTTCACGTGATCGGTGAGCCTATGGGTGGAACCATCGTTGACCTAGAGCACAAGACCGTAAAGCTAGAGGCTGAGGCAACTCACGTTCCTGAGTTCGTAGAGCTACACATCTCCAAGGAGGCCCCAGCTGGTCACCACTACACCGCAAAGGACATCGTTTTGCCTAAGGGTGTAACGCTAGACCTGCCTGCCGGTGAGCTAGTGGCATCGGTGGTAGAGACCCAGGCTGGTGCTGCAGCTGAGACCGAGGCCGCTGCTGAGTAATTCGATTTATCTGATAGCTGGGCTCGGCAATCCCGGGCCCAGCTATCAGCACAATCGGCACAACATCGGTCACCAGGTGGTTGACGAGTTAGCAAAACGCCTGGGAGCTCAGTTCAAAACCCACAAATCCATTGCCTTTATCGCTGAGGGCAAGCTTGGCTCAAACAAGATCGTGCTGCTAAAGAGCCTTGGATTTATGAATCTTTCGGGTAACCCAGTTTCGGCGATTGCCAAGTTTTTCGATGTTCCAACTGCAAATCTGATTGTGGTTCACGATGAGCTTGATATTCCTTTTGGAGATATCAGGCTTAAGTTCTCTGGGGGTCACGCCGGTCACAACGGCCTTCGAGACATCATCAAATATCTTGGAAATGACTTCCACCGCGTTCGGTTCGGAATCGGAAGACCTCCAGGTTCTATGGAGGTAAGTGACTTCGTGCTGCAGAACTTCTCGAGCACTGAGAAGAAAGAGCTCGATGTCCTGGTGGCAATTGCCGCCGATCAGGTGGAAAAGCTGATTTCAGAGCTTAAAATTCTCGGGTGACCCTCCGTCCCTTGATTGAAGAGGCGGCTAAGTCGCGCCCATTTCAGGAAATCGACCTGAAATCAGCCAAAGCCATCGAGCTTTACGCGCCCCCAAAAACCCAACCGCTAGCCCTGGCGGCCATGCTCAAACGAGTCGGCCTGCACTTGGTAATCGTGCCCTCAGGAAGGCAAGCGGGCGAGGTTGCGGCACTGGTAGCTCAGCTTCCCGGTGTAGAGCTGATTGAGCTTCCATCCTGGGAAACCCTGCCGCATGAGCGCCTTTCGCCGGCTCCAGAGACAATAGGGCGAAGACTCAAAGCGCTGAATCGCATGCATCAGGTTGCATCGGGCACTGAGCACCCCGTGGTGGTACTGGTTTCGATTCGAGCCGCTCTTCAACCGATCATCGGAGGCTTTGAGAAGCATCCGCCACTCACCCTAGAACGCAGCGGCGAATACCTGTTACCTGAGCTTGGTCTCAAGCTGATTGAGATGGCCTATGAACGAGTCGACATGGTCAGCCGACGTGGTGAGTTTGCCATCCGCGGTGGGATAGTGGATGTTTTTCCAACCACCGCCGAGCACGCTTTGCGCCTTGAGTTTTTTGGCGATGAACTCGATGACATCCGCGAATTCTCGGTAGCTGATCAGCGCTCAATCCCATCGAATATCGATTCGATTGAGCTTTACCCAGCAAGAGAACTGCTGATTACACCAACTGTCGCCCAACGGGCTCGGGAAATGGTCGCGGAGTTTCCTAATCTGTCGGAGCTACTAGAGAAGATCTCCAATGGCATGCCAGCCAGTGGAATGGAGTCACTCGCACCGGTGCTGGCAGATCGAATGGGTCCGCTCAGTGATTACTTCCCAAAGGATGCCGCGGTTTATCTGGTTGATCCGCAGAAGCTTCGAGCACGTGCCGAGAATTTGGTTCAGACCAATCAAGAGTTTTTGCATGCCGCTTGGGATGCGGCCATCGAAGGATCTCAAGCGCCGATCGATCTCTCCTCGGGTGGCTTCTTGGAATTCGATCAGCTGCTAGACCTAATCAAACAGCCCAAGATTTCAATCACCGCACTTCCCACTGAGCAAAGTCTCGATCTTGGTATTCGCGAGATTCCAAGACACACTCTCGAAGAGAGCCTGGATTGGATATCGCAACAGCAAGCCGCTGGATCAAAAATCGTAGTGGTTGCTCAGGGGCACGGCACTGCCGAGCGAATGGTCGAGCTTTTGCAAAAGGCTCAGGTGCCGGTGATTTTGAGCGAGTATCTGGGTAATCCAGATTCAGCTCACGTAACCATTGTGGTTGGTGACCTAGCAAACGGCTTTGCCCTCGGCTCTAACGAATTGGTCGTGATTTCCGAAGCTGAGTTTTTTGGTTCGGCAGCGAGTTATGTTGCAAAATCCGATCGAAAACTGGCTCGTCGTCGCGGTCAACAGGTTGATCCCCTCCAGCTAAAGCCAGGAGACTTCGTGGTCCATGAGGTCCACGGCATTGGCAGATTTAAGGAGCTCGTCCAGCGCGCAAATGGTGCCGGCTCTCGCCAGCACACCAGGGAATATCTGGTCATCGAATACGCCCCACCAAAGCGTGGATATCCAGCAGATACCCTCTTTGTCCCCACTGATCAGCTCGATATGCTCACCAAATACGTCGGGGGAGAAGCCCCTGCACTCTCCAAGATGGGCGGCACAGACTGGGCTCGAGTCAAGGGCAATGCTCGCAAGGCAGTTCGAAAGATTGCGGTCGATCTGGTGAAGCTCTACTCGGCAAGAATGAAATCCCAGGGTCACGCCTTTGGCCCAGATACGCCCTGGCAGCATGAGCTCGAGGAAGCCTTCAGTTTCCAAGAGACTCCGGATCAGCTAAACACCATCGAAGAGGTGAAGCGGGATATGGAAAAGCCAATCCCGATGGACCGACTCTTGGCTGGTGATGTGGGTTATGGCAAGACTGAGGTTGCAGTTAGGGCGGCATTCAAGGCGATCCAAGACGGCAAGCAGGTTGCGATGCTGGTGCCGACAACGCTATTGGTGAGACAGCACTTCCAAACTTTTCAGCAGCGCTACCAGGGATTTCCGGTCAACATCAAGGCGCTCTCAAGATTCCAATCCGACAAGGAGGCCAAGGAGACGCTTCGCGGATTGGAGTCAGGTGCTGTCGATCTGGTAATTGGAACCCATCGCCTGCTTGCCAACGGTGTGAAGTTCAAGGATTTGGGTCTTGTAATCATCGACGAAGAGCAGCGCTTTGGTGTTGAGCACAAAGAAAAACTCAAAGAGCTCAAAACCAACGTTGATGTGCTGGCGATGAGCGCCACTCCGATTCCACGAACACTGGAGATGGCAGTCACAGGGATTAGAGAAATGTCGACACTGGCAACCCCTCCAGAGGAGCGCCACCCAATCCTCACCTATATCGGTTCCTATTCTGAGGCTCAGGTTGCAGCTGCGATTCGAAGAGAGTTGATCCGTGAGGGTCAGGTCTTTTTTGTCCACAATCGGGTGTCAACCATCGATAAGGTGGCTGCTGATCTAGCCCAGTTGGTCCCGGAGGCAAGAATCGCGGTTGCCCACGGTCAGATGCCGGAACAGCAACTTGAGCAGATTGTGGTTGATTTCTGGGAGCGGAAATTTGATGTGTTGGTCTCCACCACAATCATCGAAACCGGAATTGACATTCCCAATGCAAACACCTTGATAGTCGATCGAGCCGAGCACTTTGGACTTTCTCAGCTGCATCAGATTCGAGGGCGTGTTGGTCGATCCAGAGAACGCGCTTACGCCTACTTCTTCTATGATCCGAGTAAGACTCTCAGTGAGGTTGCTCACGACCGACTCGCAACCATCGCTACCAATAATGAACTTGGCAGCGGCATGCAGGTTGCCATGAAGGACCTTGAGATTCGCGGAGCAGGAAACCTGCTCGGCGGAGAACAATCCGGGCACATCGCCGGTGTTGGTTTTGACCTCTACCTTCGAATGATCGGTGAGGCAGTTGCCGAGTTTAAGGGTGAAGATATCTCCTCACCGGCTGAGCTAAAGCTTGAGCTGCCGGTTGATGCTCACATCCCGAGTGCTTATGTCGATTCTGAGCGACTTCGACTCGAGGCCTATCACAAGCTATCCGCCGAGTCATCGGCGAAGAGTGACCGGGGTCGGCTGGATGCGATTTTGGCTGAGATTGAAGATCGCTATGGCAAAGCTCCGCAAAGCGTTAAAAACCTGATTGAGGTGACTCACCTGCGGCAACAAGCCAATCGCTTTGGATTGAAAGATGTAAATCTTTTGGGTTTGCAAGCGAAGTTCTCGCCGGTGGAGCTGACTGAGACCGAATTGGTGGCGCTGAGTCATAAATTGCCTGGACTGCGTTATCTGCAAAGCTCAAAGTTACTAACTATGCCGGCACCAACTTCTGCGGATCTAGAGCCACTTCGTGACGCTGAGGTGATTGACTGGCTCTGGAAAATGTTCGCACTTATCTACCAAGGGAAATAAATGCAGAAGCTACAAAGCTTGATCGCCACTGCCCATCAACTTAGGGCCCCCGGTGGCTGTGCCTGGGATGCCGAACAGACCCATCGCTCGCTGATTCAATACCTCATCGAGGAAACCCATGAACTCATCGATGCCATCGAAGCCGGCACCAGAGAAGAGGTAATCGAGGAATTAGGCGATGTTCTTTACCAGGTGATCTTCCACTCAGATCTGGGGTCAACCGGGACATTTGGTGAACCTTTTGATTTAGAAGACGTGGCTGAGTTCATGGAGCAGAAGATGCGCTCTCGCCACCCTCACGTCTTTGGAAGCGCTGAAGAGCAGGAGCAATTTAGAGCTCAAACTGGCGACGAGGTTATGCAGAACTGGGACAACCACAAGAAAAAAGAAAAACCCGGTAGAACCTCGGTATTAGATGGCATCCCGCAGGGCATGCCTGCACTAGCTCTTGCAAGCAAAGTCATGGGCAAGGCGCAGAAACTCGGCATGTTAGACCTCGAGGAGCCAAGTATTCCGCTTGGTAGCGAAGCAGAGCTTGGAAAGTTGCTGCTAGCTGTTGTTCAATCAGCGAAAGCGCAAGGCCTTGATGCCGAGCGAGCACTTCGAGAAGCAACGAGAGAGCTGCAGGTTGAAATCAGAAGCTATGAGCTTTCCGATGCCACCGATGCTGGGGTGATTGGAAGGGCGGACTAGTTCACTTCCGCAAAGATCTGCTCAAACTGCGCGAAGGACTCATCAAGAACTTCTGAAGGGTGACGAGGGTCATCGGTTTCTGCCCACCAGGTTAGAACCGACACAGACGCTGCCATCAGCGCTGAGGAGATCATCTTGGCTCGAACGCCAGCACCCTCGCGCTGGGCAATGTAATGCTCGAGCACTTTTCTAGACAGCTCCAGCTGTCCGGCTCCCCAGCCATAAACCTCGGGGGAAGAGGCAATTAACTTCAGTCTTAGCCGAACGGTTTCAAGCGAGTTATCGATGATGTGCATCGCATCAACCCAAGACTTGTGGAGCGTCCTAACCAGCGAGGTCTCGGTTGAGTTCTCAAGAGCATGAGTAAGTGCGGCATTGAAACGCTCCACCCCACCCCAAACCACTGCGGCTTTAGAGGGAAAGACTCGGAACAGATTCGATCTAGAGATACCTGCGGCAATCGCAACATCATCCATGGTGACTTTGTCGATGCCCTTTTCGACAAAAAGTCGAAGCGCGGTCAATCCAACCTCCACCGGATCGGTAGTGACCGGTCTTCCACGTCCGCGCTTGGCTTCGGATGACATGGCAAAACACTAGCAACCAAAAACCCGATTACACAGGGTTGTTTCTTGGTTCATGAGAAACTATCCAAATGGCCCAGCAGATAAATGCACCGCGCGGAATGAGAGATTTTCTGCCGGTTGAAAAAGCCAAGCGGGAAGAGCTGATTCAAAAGGCCAAAGCTGCCTACCTGGCTCGGGGTTTTCAAGAGATTGAAACTCCAATCTTGGAAGATCTCAATCGCCTGCAATCTGGCCAGGGCGGCGACAATGAAAAACTTGTTTTCAAAGTTCAAAAACGCGGCGAGGAGTTCACCGAAGCCCTCGCTCAAGGCGCGGAGCTGGCTGATCTGGGCCTCAGATTTGATCTCACCGTTCCGCTAACTAGGTACTTCGCATCAAACCAGGGAAAACTACCTAGGGTTCTAAAGGCGATTCAAACTGGTCCCGTATTTCGGGCTGAGAGACCGCAGAAGGGGCGCTATCGCCAGTTCATTCAGTGCGATATCGACATTATTGGCGAAGATTCAATGCTGGCGGAATTTGAGCTCATTTCTGCCTCGCTTGCTGCCCTGGAGGCCATGGGGGTTAGTGGAGCAACGATCAGGGTCAATCACCGGGAGCTACTTTTAAAGTCGATCGCCGACCTAGGGGTTAGCCCAGCTGATGCACTAAGCGCCATGATCTCGATAGACAAACTGGACAAAATTGGTATCGACGGAGTCTGCGAGGAGCTGGGAGAGAAGTTTGGGGCTGAAGTTGCCAAGCAGGCTGCGAGCTGGCTTTCTAGCCTCTCCGCACTGGATACTCCTGAGCAGTTAAAGAGCTTGTTTGAGACCTTTGGCAAAAAACTTCGATATGACCCAACCCTGGTTCGAGGTATGGGGTATTACACGGGAACCATTTTCGAGATTGAGCATCCACACAGCAGCTCTTCAATCGGCGGTGGCGGTCGCTATGACGGCATGGTCGGCAAGTGGTTAGGTGTCAATGTTCCTGCGGTTGGAATCTCTTTGGGCATCGAGCGAATTGTCGATCTGGTGCCTGATACCAGACCTCAAACCCCAGCTCTGGTTCTGCTGGTCTCTGAGGAGCAGTCCTATGCAATGGCGCTTCAGGCTCAGCAGGGTTTGCTCGCTAACTGGCGAGTGCGCATTGATCGCAAGCCTAAAAACGTAAAGGCTTTGCTGACCGAACTTTCTGAGCAGGGCTTTAGCCACTTCGCATTTTTAGGCGAATCTGGTGAAGTTGATATCAAGCCAATCAGCTAAGTAGATAGACTCTTAGCCGAATACAGCGAAGTTTTCTTGCCCAATCTGGGCGCAAATAAATCCAGTAATCAAGGAGATTCCTTTGTCAATCATTACCGCAGTCGGAGCAAGAGAAATCCTGGACTCCCGTGGCAACCCAACCATCGAGGTTGAAGTTCTTCTTTCAGATGACAGCTTCGGCCGTGCCGCTGTGCCATCTGGAGCATCAACCGGTGCCTTTGAGGCCCACGAGTCTCGCGATGGCGACAAGGGTCGCTACCTCGGCAAGGGCGTGCAGCACGCGGTGAAGGCTGTCGTTGAGACCATCGACGAGGCATTGGTTGACTTTGATGCCACTGATCAGCGCCTAGTTGATGCCGCCCTAATTGCCCTCGATGGCACCGAGAACAAGAAGAAGCTTGGAGCAAACGCCATCCTTGGTGTCTCGCTTGCAAACGCCCGCGCTGCAGCTGAGAGCGTGAACCTGCCGCTCTACCGTTATCTAGGTGGCTCTAACGCCTATGTCTTGCCAGTACCGCTGATGAACATCATCAACGGTGGTGCTCACGCGGACACTGGAGTAGACATCCAGGAATTCATGATTGTCCCTCACGGCGCCGAGAGCTTCTCCGAGGCAATTCGTTGGGGTGTTGAGGTTTACCACGCTCTGAAGAAGCTACTTTCGGATAAGGGCTTGGCTACCGGTCTGGGCGACGAGGGTGGATTTGCCCCTGATCTTCCAAACAACGCCGCGGCACTGGAGCTAATCTCCGAGGCCATTGCAAACGCGGGCTACAAGCTGGGCAGCCAGATCGCGCTGGCTTTGGACGTTGCCTCCACCGAGTTCTTCGATGAGAAGACTGGAAAGTACACCTTCGAGGGTGTGCAGCGTAGCTCGGACGAGATGATCGCCTACTACTCAGAGCTGATCTCACGCTTCCCACTGGTATCCATCGAGGATCCATTGGCAGAGGATGACTGGGCCGGTTGGACCAAGATCACCGCAGAGCTTGGCTCGAAGGTTCAGTTGGTGGGGGATGACCTGTATGTCACTAACCCTGCTCGCCTGCAGAAGGGTATTGACCTGAAGGCCGGCAACGCGATTTTGGTCAAGGTAAACCAGATTGGCACCCTCACCGAGACCATGGATGCAGTTTCGCTTGCTCAGCGCCATGGCATGAAGGCAATCATTTCTCACCGCTCAGGTGAGACCGAGGACACCTTCATCGCTGACCTCGCTGTTGCAACCAACGCCGGTCAGATCAAGACCGGTGCTCCAGCAAGGTCTGAGCGCGTGGCAAAGTACAACCAGCTGCTGCGCATCGAGGAGGAGCTCGCCGACGCAGCGGTTTACGCCGGTCGAAGCGCATTCCCTCGTTACCAGGGCTAAGAATTAGCTGACAGCCCGAGTGGGGTTTTCACCTCACTCGGGCTTTCTCTTAAACTGAAGCTCTAATGCCACAAAGACCTCCGCAGCCAAAAGTGCCTGTTGCTCTATCCCAGGGCAAGCTTTTGGCACGCATGCTAAAGCTGAACAGCGTCTCAGTGAGTGTGATTGCGGTCATTGTTCTGGGAACTTTCTTGGTCTCCCAAGATGTGCAGACCTATTTGGATCAAAGGCGTCAGATCACCGAGATGGAGCAATCCATCAAGTTGGCTGAGCAGGCGGTTGCCGATATTATGCAGGCCGAGCGAGATCGCTGGCAGGATCCGGTTTACATTCGCTCCCAGGCCAGGGACCGCCTGTATTACGTCTTGCCTGGTGAAGTTTCCTATCTGGTGATGAACTCCGACGGTATGGACTTCTCCGATACTTCGGGAACTTTGGGTGCTGTGTTGGCGGATAAGCGAAATGCAGACGAGATAAGTCTTGAGGCCAAAGCCGCCCGTGAGAACTGGGTGGACTCGATTGTGGAGTCAGTGCTGCGCTCAGCCCTGGACACCGGGGTCAAAGAAAAGTGAGTGTTTCTCAGGAAGATATTGCTGAGGTTTCAAGGCAGCTCGGTAGGCCCGCAAGAGACATACTTGATGTTGCCGCCAGATGTGTCTGTGGCAGAGCACTGGTGGTGAAGACCAAGCCCAGATTGGGAAATGGAACCCCGTTCCCCACCCTCTACTACTTGACGCAACCGGCAGCCACCGCCGCAGTTTCAACGCTTGAAGCATCTGGTGTGATGGCTAGATACCAAGCTCTTTTGGCCGAGGATGAAGCTATTGCGAGGCAGTATCAGAAAGCTCATGAGAGCTATCTAGCAGAGCGCGAAGCCATCGAAGATGTTGAGGAAATCAAGGACTTTTCTGCCGGTGGAATGCCAACCAGGGTCAAGTGTCTGCATGCTTTAGTTGGTCACTCATTGGCTAAGGGTCCAGGAGTCAATCCGATAGGGGATTTGGCGCTGAGTGAACTTAGCTGGTCACCTAGCAGGTGTGAGTGCGTCTAGTTGCGGCGGCCATCGCGCTTCTTGCCCCACTAACCGCCTCTGGCCAGTGGTGGATAACCGACTACGGTTTTGATCAGACCAGCCTCAGTGGCAAGGGCGCAGTGGTTGCGGTTATTGACACCGGTATCGATGATTCCCACCCGGACCTGCAGGGAACGGTTTTGTCGGGAAGAGATTTCTCTGGAGCAGGCGCCCCTGATGGAACAGCGCCGGTTGGACCAGCTGGTTACCACGGAACCATGGTTGCCTCCCTGATTGCAGGTCAAGGCTCGGCAGGTGGGGTTCGGGGTGTAGCACCAGAGGCCAAGCTTCTTGCTCTGAGTATCGGAGTTGGGGTGCAAGGCGCGGACACAGATTTGCAAATTGCTCAGGCGATTCGCTGGGCGGTCGATGAAGGTGCAGATGTAATCAACATCTCGCTTTCTCGAAACTCCAAATCTTGGCCAAAAAGCTGGGATGAGGCGTTTAGCTATGCCTTTGAAAACGACGTGGTGCTTGTCGCGTCCAGTGGCAATCGAGTAGGGGAGTCGGCAAACCCGACCGCTCCGGCGACTATCCCCGGAGTTGTGGCGGTGGGCGGGCTTGCCAAAGATAAATCTGGAGCAGAGCTCGCATCGACCACTGGCATTGCCCTCGCAGTCACCGCACCTGCGGAGGATCTGATGGGTAGCTTTCCTGGTGGTGAGGTCAGAAAGTGGTCCGGTTCCTCCGCAGCCGCACCACTAGTTTCTGGTCTTCTTGCACTGATGGTTGAGGCAGATCCGAAGGCAAGCGCAAACGACCTAATTCAAAGACTCATCGCCACAACCACAGATTTGGGTGAACCTGGGTTTGATGCTATCTACGGTTTTGGAGCGATTAATCCCAAAAGCGCAGTGGAATCCAAGCTGACTGCATCGCAGAACCCACTTGGCTCTTTAGAGCAGTGGATAAAGCTCTATCGAGCAGGGAACTCAGAGCCTGAGGCAAGTATCAAGACTCCAGACCTTCCAGAGCAGGTTACATCCACCGAACAAGAAGTCAGAGCAGTGGCGACCAAATCCGATTTATCGGCCTCTAATGCTGTTTCCTGGTGGTCGAATCCGCTACTGTATTGGGTGTTAGCCCCCCTTGCACTGTTGCTTTGGTTCGCTTTGCGGTCAAGGCAAGGCAAGAAGCAGAGCTAGAAAATGAGAAGGTATTACTCGAACATGAGTGAAGTGACCAAGAAGTCCAGAACCCCGCAAGCAATCGCAGCAGAGATTCTCAACCCAAAGGCCCCACAGCGAATTCTGATCATTGGTGGTGGTTACGCAGGTTTTTACACCGCATGGAAGCTTGAGAAGCTGCTCGGCAAAAATGAGGCTGAGGTTACTTTGGTTGATCCGCTGCCATACATGACCTATCAGCCGTTTTTGCCTGAGGTTGCAGCAGGTCACATCGAAGCTCGCCACGTGGTGGTTTCTCACCGTCAGCACCTGAAGAAGACCAAGTTGATTTCTGGTCGCATGACCAAGGTGAATCACAAACTTCGCAAGGCAACCATTCAAATTGAGGGTGCTAAGCCAATCACCTTGGAATACGACCAGATCGTAATGACCGCTGGTGCAGTGACCAGAACTTTCCCGATCAAGGGAATCGCCGAAGAGGCGATCGGTATGAAGACCATCGAAGAGGCAGTAGAGGTTAGAAACCGCCTTATCGGTAACTTTGAAAGAGCGGCCGCAATGCCGGCGGGACCGGCTCGTGACAGACTGCTCACCTTCGTTGTTGTCGGTGGTGGCTTTGCTGGAATCGAGACCTTCGCTGAACTTCGCTCAACCGCAACCTACCTGCTGCGCCACTACCCAGAGATTAAGTTCGAGGACGTGAAGTTCCACCTGATTGAGGCGATGGGTCGCATCATGCCAGAGGTGTCTCTGAAGACCGCTGAGTGGGTCGTCGCGAACCTTGACAAGCGTGGCGCAAAGATTCACCTAAACACCCAGCTTGAGTCTGCCGAGGGCGGAGTTTGCAAGCTTTCAACCGGAGAGAGCTTTGCCTCCGATCTGATCATTTGGACCGCAGGTGTTGCAGCTGCGCCGGTGGTAAAAAACACCGACTTCCCGCTCGATGCCAGGTTCCGCCTCAACGCCAACGCCAAGCTTCAAATCGTTGATGGCGAGAAGGTGCTTCAGGGTGCTTGGACCGCGGGAGATGTTTCTGCAGTTCCAGATCTAACCGGTGGCGGAGTTGGCGGTTACTGTGTTCCAAATGCTCAACATGCTGTGCGCCAGGCCAAGCTTTTGGCAAAGAACATCGTCGCTTCGATTCGCGGCGAAGAGATTCGCGAATACTTCCACAAGAACCTTGGTGCAGTTGCAGGTTTGGGCATTGGTGTTGGTGCCTTCCAATCTGGAAAGATCGGTATCACGGGCTTTATTGCGTGGATCATGCACCGCGGCTACCACGGTTTGGCAATGCCAACTTGGGAGCGCAAGATTCGCGTGGTCTCCGGTTGGGTTTGGAACTTCATTCTGGGTCGTGACCTGGTTTCTTTGGAGCAGGTGCGAAACCCTCGATTATTCTTTGCTTCCTGGGCCGCAAAACCCGGTAAGTAAGCTTGCCGAAGGCCTGGGGAAACCCAGGCCTTTTGCATTGCCCCGATAGCCCAATGGCAGAGGCAGACGACTTAAAATCGTCACAGTGTGGGTTCGAGTCCCACTCGGGGCACAAAATTCTTCTAGCGCTCTAACAGCAAACTGCCAGTAAGGCTTCATAATGTTGAAGGATTCAAGCTAGGAGCAAAATGGAAGTACTTTGGATCATCCTTGCGGTAGTTGCCATCTTTGGTATCTATCTTTGGGTTACCTACAATGCCTTGGTCACTCTGAAGGTCCGCGTTGACGAGGCCTGGAGCGACATTACGATCCAGCTAAAGCGCAGAGCTGACCTGATTCCAAACCTGATCGAAACCGTTCGAGGTTACGCCTCGCATGAGCGCGAAGTTTTTGAGAACGTAACCAAGGCGAGAGCCGCAACTGTTTCCCCTGAGGCTCTGGCTCACCCAGCGATGGCAGCCGAGGCAGAGGGGATGCTGCAGGGCGCACTGAAAAGCCTGTTCGCAGTTTCAGAGGCATATCCGCAACTGGTTGCATCACAGAACTTTTTGGAGCTTCAGCGTGAGCTCACGGACACGGAAGACAAGATCATGGCGTCTCGCCGCTTCTTCAACGGTGGCGTGCGCGAGCTGAACACCAAAATTCAGCAGTTCCCAAACAACATTTTTGCCAAGAACCTGGGCTTTACCGAACGGGAGTTCTTCGAGGTAGAAAACCCAGCGGCAATTCAAGAGCCACCTCAGGTCAAGTTCTAGGAGAGCACTTTGTATTCGGCGATAGCCGCGAATAAGCGCAACACCGCACTCATCATTGCCGGCTTTGTCCTGCTCCTGGGAGCTTTGGCCTTTTGGTGGGGTCAGGTATCTGGCAATGGGTCTAGCGCGCTGCTAATCATCTTGTTTGTCTTTGGCTATGCACTGTTCCAGTACTACGCGGCATCTTCGCTTGCAATTGCGATGAGCGGAGCTTACCCAATTCAAAAATCTGACAACCCACGGCTTTGGAACATCGTTGAGAACTTGAGCATCTCTCAGGGCATGCCCATGCCCAAGGTTTACATCATCAATGATCCAGCTCCGAATGCCTTTGCTACAGGCCGTGATCCAAAGAACGCCGTGGTCGCAGCCACCACCGGCTTACTCGACATCATGAATGACAACGAGCTCGAAGGCGTCATGGCTCACGAGCTTGGGCATGTCAAGAATTACGACATTCGGGTTTCAACAATCGTTTTTGGTTTAGTTTCGGCGGTCGGAATTCTGGCTGATTTCGCAATGCGCATGGCATGGTTCTCTGGCATGGGTGGAAATGATAGAAACTCAAATGCCGGTCAGCTGCAGGCCTTCATGATCTTGATTGGAATTGTCGGCTGGATTGTTGCTGCACTAATCGGGCCGATTGTCTCCGCAGCGGTTTCTCGCCAGAGAGAGTACTTAGCTGATGCCTCTGGAGCTCAGATGACTCGATACCCGCAAGGACTAGCTTCGGCTCTTCAGAAGCTTGGTGAGTACGGTCGCCCCATGCGCAAAGTTAACTCTTCGATGGCTCACATGTACATCAATGACCCAATCAAGCCAGGTTTTGTAGAGCGCGTATTCTCTACCCACCCACCAATTCCAAAGCGAATTGAGCGTTTGACTCAGATTGGTTCAAGCTTCTAAATCACTAGACTTTGACTCATTCGAAGTTCTAAGGTCTGTTAGATGTCAACCAAGCTGCCCACTCTCGACGATTTCTACTCGACTCTCGAGAATGTTCGCACCATTGCGCTAAAGACCCCAATGCTGCCAAGTCATTGGCTTTCTGAGCAAACCGGCCAGGAAGTTTGGTTCAAGTGCGAGAACCTGCAGCGCACCGGAGCTTACAAAATTCGCGGTGCCTACAACATGATCTCCGGGCTAACCCCCGAAGAAAAAAAGCGTGGCGTGGTGGCAGCATCGGCTGGAAACCACGCTCAGGGTGTCGCGCTTGCCGCCAAACAACTAGGCATCAAAGCCACTATCTTTATGCCGGTTGGGGCATCGCTTCCGAAGTACCAAGCCACACTCGGCTACGGCGCAGAAGTGGTTTTGGCCGGTGCAATCTTTGATGAGACCTTGGCGGCAGCCAAGGAGTTTACGGCCAAGACTGGAGCAGTTTTTGTCCCACCGTTTGATCATCCCGAGATCATCAAAGGCCAGGGCACTGTAGCTCTTGAGATCATGGAGCAACTTCCCGATGTTGACAACATCGTGGTTTGTCTTGGTGGTGGAGGTCTAACCGCTGGAGTCTCACTGGCCGCCAAGCTAAAGGCCAAAGCCCTTGGTAAAAAGATCAAGGTTTACGCTGTTCAAGCCGAAGCTGCCGCCGCTTATCCGCCATCGCTCAAGTCTGGAAAGCCAATCGATATCAAGGTTCAGCCAACCATCGCGGACGGTATTGCGGTTGCTAGGCCGGGGAAGCTGCCATTTGAAATCATCAAGCAGCACGTCGACAAGGTTGTCACCGTCTCCGAAGATGACATCGCCAAGGCGATGGTTGCAGTTATGGAGCGCTCCAAGCTGGTGGTTGAGGCCGGTGGTGTTGTCGGTGCGGCAGCCATCATGTCCGGAAAGCTCAAGCTGAAGGGAACCACCGTGGTGATTCTCTCTGGCGGCAATATTGATCCGCTTTTGTTGCAGCGAGTCATCCGACATGGTCTCGCCGCCTCTGATCGCTACACCAACATCTCTGTGATGCTGCCAGACCGTCCAGGTCAGCTAGTTCGCACCGCTGAGGCGGTGGCAGCTGCGCAGGCTAACGTCGTGGAGGTGCTGCACACCAGGCACGGCAACGGTTTGCAGATTTCAGAGGTCGAACTGAATCTCTCAGTGGAAACCAGGGGCAAAGAGCACCGCGAGGAGCTCATGAAGTCTTTGAAGGCAGCTGGGCTAAGACCCAAACTTCACGAAGACTAGAACTCGAATTCGCTCACACCGGTGATTTCAACGGTGATTGCTTTGCCGTTCGGTGCGGTATAGCTGACGGTTTCACCAATCTTCTTGCCAAGCACCTGCTTGCCGATTGGAGAGTCTGGGCTGTAAACATCAAGGTCACCCTCTTCGATTGCAACCTCATGCTTGGTTCCCTCAAAAATCTCATGTGAGCCAAGGAAGAATTCAGTGTCCCTACCGTTTAGCTTGCACTTGACCATAAGGCCCTGCTTCACAATCCCATCCGAGGCATCAGCCTCTCCGATGGTCGCATTGGCCAGCATCTCCTCCAGTCGGTTGATGCGCGCTTCGATCTTGCCCTGCTCTTCTTTGGCGGCGTGGTAGCCACCGTTCTCCTTGAGATCGCCCTCTTCGCGAGCGTCTTGGATGCGCTTGGCTATCTCCACGCGACCAACCGTGATCAGTCGCTCCAGCTCATCCTTGAGCCGGTCATAGGCAGCCTGCGTTAGCAGCATTGAATCAGTCATAGGCACTTCCAGGAATTGAAAATGCTCGCCTAGCGAGCAATGCAGAAAATACTAACGCAGACGGCACTCGTCTACTAAACCGGTTACCGCAGCCTCGGTGGTGTTGAGAATCAGGGTGTGCCGGAGGGTATCAAATTCTGCTGGACCAAACTCAAATTCTTTCCAGCCAACCGGTGCGAAAGAGTTGTTCAAAGCCTCCACAGAGCAAATCACCGTGGCATCCTTTGCCTTTGTAATTTCAACATCGACTTCAATCCGGGTTTCGCTGAGCACTCGGTAACCAACATCTTTGTAGCTAAATGGCTGCAGGTTGCCGATTGCGAAGTAGGCGGTGGTCCCAACCATCGCAATGAGTCCAAGAATCGCAAAGAGTCGAAATCGTTTTGGATTCGACTTTTTCACGCCATAGCGACTGGAAAGAATGTCTTGGTTCACGCTATAAGGCTAATCGCTGGTGAGATACTTATCGGCATGGATTTACTGCTTGCCGCTCTGCTTCAGGCCACCGTGACACCAACCCCGGTGCCCGACGACACCTACAACTCACCCGGCACGGTTGGGTTTCTGGTCACCTTTGCCGTCGCAGGCATCGCAGTCTTTCTGATCTTCGATATGAATCGCAGAGTTCGTGCCACACGCTATCGCACCGAGGTTAGAGAAAAACTAGCCTTGGAAGAACTGGAGAACCTCAAGGTTGAAAAACCTGAGCGCCCAGCTCCTCCGGCTAAACCGAACCGAGGGAACCAGGAATCGGGTTCAAGCCAATAATCAGCGCGGCAACCCAGTGGCAAAAGAATGCCGCCACAGTGAGCGCGTGAAAAATCTCGTGAAAACCGAAATGCCTCGGTGAAGGGTTTGGTCGCTTTAGCCCGTAGATGAGAGCTCCAACTGAGTAGAACAGGCCACCAACCAAAACCAGCGTCATCATGACCCAGTTCGCATTGAAGAAATCAACGACGAACAGCATCGCAATCCAGCCAAGCGCCAAATAGATCGGAACGTATAGCCACCTGGGGGCACCGATCCAGAAGACTCGGAAGAATATGCCAATCAGGGCTATCGACCACACCAACACCAGCAAGATCGAACCCTTCTCAGCACTCAGTGCTGAGGTGCTGATCGGGGTATAGGTGCCAGCAATTAGCAAAAAGATGTTGGCATGATCAATTCGCTTCAGCAGCTTTTTGGTGAATGGTTTCCAACGAAAGCGGTGATACAGCGCAGAGTTTCCAAACAGAAGCAGCGAGCTGGCGAAATAAACGGCCGCAGCAGTTTTAGCCACCCAGGCATCTGAGAAAACGATCAATAGCACTCCGGCGACTAAGACAAATGGCAGAACTCCGGTGTGAATCCAGCCGCGCCAGCTCGGGCGCTGATCATCCTGTTGCCCACCCAGCTCAGAGAGCGGGACATAAAGCGGATCTGGCGTTTCCTTGCTCATAGCCTCACCCTAATCCAATTAGTTGAACAGCGACTAAATTATTGGGGTGCGCAATCTTGTCTACCGTCTCTATGAGTCACTACTGGAGCGCAACCTGGTATCAGCCGATCTACCCCGACACATTGGTGTGATGGTGGATGGAAATCGTCGCTGGGCTCAACTGCAGGGATTTGATAGAGCAGGGCACGGTCATGCCGCTGGCGCCAAAAAGATTGTCGATTTCCTGGGCTGGTGCTCAGAGCTTGGTATTGAGCACACCACCATCTATCTACTCTCGACAGACAACCTGATTGGAAGATCAACCGAAGAGTTGAAAGAGCTTATTGACATCATTGTGAACCTTGCTGAAGAGCTGGTTGAAAAAGGTCGTTGGCAGCTCAAGGTGGTAGGGGACATCACTCAGTTGCCATATGATGCCGCGCAGCGATTGGCAGTGGTGGAAGAGAAAACCAAATCCAACCCGAAACCTTTGGTGAACCTGGCGATTGCATATGGCGGTCGCAAGGAAATCTCGGATGCCATGAGGTCAATCTTGAAAGATCATGCCGCCAAGGGCATGTCGATCGATGAACTGGCTGATCTACTCACCCCAGAACTAATTACCGAACACCTCTACACCACAGGGCAACCCGACCCTGATCTCTTGATTCGCACCTCAGGCGAGCAACGCCTGAGCGGTTTCCTGCTTTGGCAAAGCGCAAACAGCGAGTTCTACTTCGCAGAAGCGCTCTGGCCAGATTTCAGAAGAGTGGATTTCCTGCGTGCAATGCGCGATTTCCAGCGCAGGCATCGCCGCTTCGGCAGCTGATTTTTTAACGATTGGTATTGCGGCGTGTCACGCCCAAAAAACCCTAACCTTCAGGCGTAGATTCACCTCAAGTTCCCAGCGAAGGAGAACCGGTGGCCGCTACCGCAAACTCAAGAAAGACCAAGCAAGTTTCTTCTCCTGAGGCGGTGACGCGAAACAAAACCACAATCCGCACCTTCGTTTTAGATACCTCGGTGCTGCTTTCTGACCCTAGGGCGCTGTTCAGGTTTGCCGAGCACGAGGTTGTGCTTCCAATCGTGGTTATCAACGAACTTGAGAAAAAGCGCAACGACCTTGAAATCGGTTATTTCGCCCGAAAGGCACTTCGATTCCTAGATGACCTGAGGCAAAAACACGAGCGCTTGGACTTCCCGGTTGAAGTTGGGGAGGGTGGAACGCTTCGAGTCGAGCTCAACCACATTGACCAGAGCATCCTCCCAACTGGTTTCCAGCTAGGCGATAACGACTCGAGGATCCTGGCAGTGGCTGCCAATCTGAAGGCCGAGGGCTTCGACGTAACTGTGGTGTCCAAGGATCTTCCAATGCGAGTCAAGGCGGCATCCATCGGACTCAAGGCAGAGGAGTACCTCCACGAGCTTGCTACTGACGAATGGCACGGTGTTGCCGATTTAGCTCTTTCAGGAGAGGAGATGGCAAACCTCTACGATCAAGAGGAGATCTCACACCCTGAAGCCAAGCAGCTTCCAATAAACACCGGATTGGTTATCTCATCCGAGCGCGGCAGTGCCTTAGGTCGCATTACTGAAAACCGAACTGTGAAATTGGTCAGGGGAGACCGTGAGGTATTTGGAGTTCACGGCCGTTCAGCCGAGCAACGCCTTGCGATTGATGCCCTCCTCGATCCTGAAATTGGAATTGTTTCACTCGGAGGTCGTGCCGGAACCGGAAAGAGCGCACTGGCTCTCTGTGCGGGATTAGAGGCAGTCCTAGAGCGCAGACAACACAAAAAGATCATGGTTTTCCGTCCGCTTTACGCGGTTGGCGGTCAAGAGCTCGGTTACCTGCCTGGAACCGAAGCGGAGAAGATGAATCCTTGGGCTCAGGCTGTATTTGACACCTTGGGGGCTCTGGTTTCCAAGGAGGTAATTGATGAGGTTATGTCCAGAGGTATCTTGGAAGTCCTACCACTTACCCACATTCGTGGTCGCTCGCTACACGATACTTTTGTGATTGTTGACGAGGCGCAATCGCTAGAGCGCAATGTGTTACTCACAATGCTTTCCCGCGTTGGACAGAAGTCTCGAGTGGTACTCACTCACGATGTCGCCCAACGAGACAACCTAAGAGTAGGAAGACACGATGGTATTGCCTCAGTTGTCGAAACTCTGAAGGGTCAAGCGCTCTTTAGTCACATCACACTGACCAGAAGTGAGCGAAGTGAAATAGCCGCTCTGGTCACTGACCTACTGGACTACTAACCCTGGGGATAACTTCAAAAAAGATTCGAATCCAGGTCATAACTTGACTTGGTGCAATCGCTCTTTCCGCTCCTTGTGCCAGTTGGCTATCTCGCATACATAAGTTTTCGGCTTTCCAAGATTGATTTCGAGGAGCATCGACTACCAAATCAATACACGCTTCGCCTGTTTGCCCTGAGCGTTCCAAGTGTTTGCCTTGCTGCAGTCATCTCCCAGAGCTGGGAACGCCTAATCAGCGCAACGCTGCTGCTGTTTCTAGTTCTGTTCGTCGGCATCTCCCTTAGCTATCTCGGGGGACTTGGCATGGGGGATGTGAAGCTGATGGCGTCGTTGACCCTAGTTTCTTCATACCTGTCGCCCTGGCTCCTGCTGATAAGCAATTTCACGGCAGCGATCACGGCTTCAATCTGGGGGCTCTGGGAGCGAGCGAAAAATGAAAAAGGACCCAGTCAGCTGATTCCGCTGGGTCCTTTTCTCATCCTGGGATTCTTTACCGCAATCGGCTATTCCCTGGTGTTCAAGGTTTACTGAGGAGGTCGGGTCATCGGGTAAACATCGAGCGCCTTCTCAAGCTGCTCCATGGTTAGCTTCTCACCATCGACAAATCCGAGCTCAATGGTTGCCTCGCGAACCGTAATGCCCTTTTGGACTGAGTGCTTGGCAATCTTGGCTGCATTTTCGTAGCCGATGTACTTGTTCAGCGGGGTAACGATTGAGGGGCTTGACTCAGCCAGCGCTTTTGACCGCTCCGCGTTTACCTCAAGTCCCTTAATGGTCTTGTCGGCGAGTACGCGCATCGAGTTAGCAAGCAGGCGAATAGATTCCAGAAGAGCGTTACCCATAACAGGAATCGCTACGTTCAGCTCAAAGTTTCCGGATGCTCCCGCCCAGGTGACAGTTGCATCATTTCCGATCACGCGAGCGCAGACCATCAGCACTGCCTCTGGGACAACCGGGTTTACCTTGCCAGGCATGATTGAAGATCCAGGCTGTAGGTCTGGGATGTTAAGTTCGGCCAGACCGGTGTTTGGACCCGAGCCCATCCAGCGCAAGTCGTTGTTGATCTTGGTGAGGCTCACAGCGATTACCTTCAAGGCGCCGGATGCCTCGACAAGAGCATCTCTTGCTCCCTGGGCTTCAAAGTGGTCGCGGGCTTCGGTGATTGGAAGCCCAGTTTCCTTGGCCAAGATTCCGATGACCTCCTGAGGGAAACCCTTGGGGGTGTTGATTCCGGTTCCGGTTGCAGTTCCACCCTGAGGCACCTCTGCAACTCGACCGAGGCATGCGTTTACACGCTCAATGCCGTATCGAATCTGTGCGGCATAACCAGAGAACTCCTGGCCAAATGTCACCGGAGTTGCATCCATCAGGTGGGTGCGACCTGGCTTGACCAGCTCCTTCCACTCAGTCGCCTTCTGCTCTAAATCCTTTGCGAGGTAATCAAGGGCGGGTAGTAGGTCGTTAACCAGTGCGTTGGTCACTGCAACGTGAACCGAGGTTGGGAAAACATCGTTGGATGATTGTGAGGCGTTTACATGGTCGTTGGGGTGAACATCTTTACCCAGCTTGGCAGTTGCGAGCGTGGCAAGCACCTCGTTCATGTTCATGTTTGAACTGGTTCCAGATCCGGTCTGGAAAACATCGACGGGGAAGTGCTCATGGTGCTTGCCCGCGATTACCTCATCTGCACTTTTGACAATTGCATCCGCAATTTCCTGGGCCAAAATTCCCAGTTTTGCATTGGTGATTGCGGCAGCTTTCTTGATAAGGGCGAGCGCGATGATGTGCTCGCGTTCTAGGCCGGTGCCACTGATTGGGAAGTTCTCCACCGCACGCTGGGTTTGAGCGCGGTAAAGGGCATTGACTGGGACTCGAACCTCACCCATGGTGTCGTGCTCGATGCGGTATTCCATTGCTTCTCCTGCTAGTCCTTGTTAGATCAGTCCGTGGGTGACAATTACATGAATCTCACCGAGCTCAAGTTTGTAGTTGGCTCCGACCACAGCAAGTTTGCCATCTTTTACGGCCTGAGAAATCACTTTTGAGCGCTCCATTAGTTCATCAATGGTGTCGCGAACATGGCGGTCGGTGATCTCGTCAATACTTGTTTCACCCGCATCTAGTGACCGCTTTACAGTTGGCATGATTCGCTGCACCAGGTTGTGGATGAAATCACCCTGAAGCTCCAAATTGCCATTTGCCGCATCCATGGTTGAGCGAATCGCTCCGCACTCGTCGTGACCGAGCACCAGAATCAGAGGCACCTCAAGAACCTCAACCGCGTATTCGAGCGAGCCGAGGATGGTCTCGGCGATAACCTGGCCCGCATTTCGAACTACAAAGAGATCGCCCAAACCAACATCGAAGATCATCTCTGCGGCCAGCCTGGAGTCTGAACAACCAAAAAGCGCTGCAAAGGGTTTTTGCTTATTCGCTATTGCGACCCTGGCATCTGCATCTTGTCTTGGGTGGGCTGGTGTGCCAGCCACGAAGTTTGAGTTGCCCGACTCTAGGACAGACCACGCTTGGTGAGCGGTCTGTGGTCTTGGCATTTCTTCTCTAATCCAGTTGAGCGGTAATTGCTTTTGCCAGTAACTCAAACTGCTCTGGCTCTGCAGTTCCATAGATTACAACGGCAGAGGTTTCGTACTTGTAAACCATTGCGTAGTGCTTGGTGCCGCGGGGTGACTGCGGGTTCAAAGTTGGCCAAATCTCCCAGGTTTTACCGTCAATCACTTTTTCGCCGTCCTGCCAGTTTCCCTGCAGGGTAAGGGCTAACCAGGACGGGTTTGATTCAAATGCCTGACTCATCCCGATGAACTGGTTGTCCTCGGTTACAAACCCCACATACCAGGAATCAACATCGAGCTCTTTCTCCAAGCGAGCAGCATTTGACCACCAACCCTCGGGGATCACCGGGGCGATTATTTTTTGGCCGACGCTGGCTTGAGCTTGAGCAGCAATTTCGGTGTAGTTGACCTGGGCAATTCGATTTGAGTCATCTCTTGGAACACCAAGAATCATCAAGACGACAAGAGCAACTGTTACCAACAGTGAATAAATCAGATTCCGAACCGTTTGCTTGGCTCGGTGTTGCGCTGCGCTATCGCTCACTCGCCCTTTTCCTTCTGAGCCGCATCAAGCTTCTTTCTCGCTCCCATAAGCCAGCTTTCGCAGTGCTTGGCAAGCGCTTCGCCACGCTCCCAGAGCGCCATCGAAGCTTCCAAGCTGACATTCTGTTGCTCTAGCTCTGAGACCACCTTCTGAAGTTCGTCGCGAGCCTGCTCGTAGCTGAGATCCTTGATTTCTTTTGACATCACAGTTCCTTAACCTGATCAACCGTTGCCTGAATTTCTTGTTTTTGAGTGCGAATCGAAAGCTTGTCCCCAGTCTTTGCCGAGCTAACCACCTTGCCTTTAGCGTCGGTGATCACCGCATAGCCTCTGCTTAGGGTGAGCTGCGGAGAGAGCGAATGCGCTCTGAGGGCTAACTGCTCAATCTCATGTGCTCCTTTATCGAGCCGAAACGCAAAGATCTCCGCGATTCTTCGATACAGAATTGTGAGCTGCTCAGCCTGGGCATCGATAAAGCCATAGGGGCTAGCCAAAACCGGTCTTGATCGAACCGAGATTAGAAGCTGCTCCTGAATGGTGAGTATTGATTCAAGTCGTTGCCTGAGCCGCGAAATCGAAACCGAGATGTTTCGACGCTCCTCAAGGACATCTGGGACCACGCGCTTTGCTGCATCGGTCGGGGTTGAAGCTCGCAGGTCTGCCACCAGGTCAATTAGCGGTTGGTCATTTTCGTGGCCGATGGCTGAGACAAATGGGGTTTTGCAGTTGGCTACGGCTCGAACCAGCCTCTCATCGCTGAATGGGAGCAGGTCTTGGAAGCTACCTCCACCTCTAGCCATGATGATCACATCAACTTCCGGCATGGCATCCAAGGTTTCCAGGGCAAAGAGCAGCTCGCCAACCGCTTTGTCTCCCTGGACATGAGAGTGAATCACTTCAAACTGAACCTCGGGCCAGCGAAGCTTGGCATTTTGAAGCACATCTTTCTCAGCATCTGAGTTAGCACCAGTAATCAGGCCAATCCGATTAGGAAGAAAAGGCAGTTTTTGCTTGCGCTCGGGTGCTGCTAGACCCTCTGCGATAATCTGCTGCTTCAAGCGTTCAAGACGCTCCAAAAGCTCCCCAAGCCCAACTTTGTGCATGGCATGAATGCGCATCGTGAGCTTGCCATTCTTGGCCCAAAACTGAGGTTGCAATAGAGCAACGACTCGATCGCCCTGCTTTAGACCCTGCTCAATCTCTGCTCCGGATTGATTGAAAGCATGAATCTCAATTGCGGCTTCGACATCCAGGTCTCGAATTGACGCGAAGAGTCCAGTTGGGCGTTCTTGATAAGACTGAAGCTCGCCCTCAACCCACACCCGACCCAGTTTTTCAATCCAATCCTTGAGCGATTTGGAGAGCTGGGAGACCTGCCAGGGGGAATGTTCGGTTGAAACTTTTGATTGATTCTCTACGGCTTCGCTTGTATCCAAGAGGAGTCTCCTAGCGTGGCTTCGTAGAATGAACGGGTGAGTCCTATCAACAATAATGCGATGACCGACATTAAGCCCGAAAAGCGAGTGCTGCTAGCAGCCCCAAGAGGCTACTGTGCCGGGGTTGACCGGGCCGTCATTGCGGTTGAGAAGGCGCTGGAGCACTACGGTGCACCGATTTATGTGCGCAAACAAATCGTGCATAACAAGCACGTTGTGGCATCACTTGAAAAGCGCGGAGCAATCTTTGTTGATGAGGTTGACGAAGCTCCAGAGGGTTGCATCATGGTGTTCTCCGCTCACGGAGTATCTCCTGCTGTAATAGAGGCTGCGCAGCAGCGCAACCAACAGACCATCGATGCGACCTGCCCACTGGTAACCAAGGTTCACCGTGAGGTTCAGCGCTTTGCCAAAGAGGGTTACGACATCCTGCTAGTTGGCCACGAAGGTCACGAAGAGGTCGAGGGAACCGCCGGTGAGGCTCCAGATGTGGTTCAGCTAATTGATGGCGACAAAGACATTCAGAAGGCCAAGGTAAAAGACCCAAGCAAGGTCATTTGGCTCTCTCAGACCACACTTTCGGTTGATGAGACCATGGAGACCGTGGTAAAGCTTCGTGAGAAGTTCCCAACTTTGCAAAACCCACCAAGCGATGACATTTGTTACGCCACTCAAAACCGTCAGGTCGCAATCAAGAAGGTTGGCGCGGAGAGCGATCTTGTAATCGTGGTTGGTTCAGCAAACTCTTCCAACACCGTTCGACTAGTTGAGGTAGCTCTCGATGCAGGAGCCAAGGCAGCCTACCGAGTCGACTTTGCCAGCGAAATCCAGGAAGAGTGGTTTGAAGGTGTTGCAACCGTTGGAGTTAGCTCAGGTGCTTCGGTCCCAGAGGAACTAGTTTCCGAAGTCCTTGACCACTTAGCAGCGCGCGGTTTCGGCGATGTGAGAACAGTCACCACTGCCGAAGAGGATATTCAGTTCTCGCTGCCAAAGGAATTGCGTAAGGACCTAAAGACCGCCGGCGAGGACACCTCAAACAAGCAAAAGCGCTAGGAAAGATACTTTTCGCTCACCAGGTTGCCGCTCCTGTCATAGGTTTTCCAAACCCCAGTCTGCCTTCCCTGTTCAAAGCTCCCCGAACGCATTATTGAGCCATCTTTTCGATAGAACTCCCAATAGCCGTGCATCTCGCCGGATTGGTATTCGCCCCGAAAACGAGGAAGCCCGTTCTCATAGAACGGGCTTATCTCTTTAGACATTTGTTACCACTTGGACTTTCCGGCCGAACCTAGCTGCTGAGCGGCCTGGACAACGCGAGCTGACATTCCAGCCTCGGCAAGCTTGCCCCAGGCTCTTGGGTCATAGGTCTTCTTATTTCCAACCTCACCATCAACCTTGAGCACACCGTCGTAGTTGCGGAACATGTGGTCAGCGATTGGGCGGGTGAAGGCATACTGCAGGTCGGTGTCGATGTTCATCTTGATCACGCCATACTTCACAGCGTCTGCGATCTCTTGCTCTGTAGAACCCGAGCCACCGTGGAAGACAAGGTCGAACGGCTTGTCTTTGCCGTATTTGGCACCGACCTCATCCTGAATCTGCTTGAGAAGCTGAGGGCGAAGCACAACGTTGCCGGCCTTGTATACGCCGTGAACATTTCCGAAGGTTAGCGCTGCGATGTAGCGACCGTTCTCACCCAAACCAAGAGCCTCTGCCGTAGCCATACCATCGGCCACTGTGGTGTAAAGGTGCTCATCAATCGCGCCCTCCACGCCGTCTTCTTCGCCACCAACAGCGCCTACCTCAATTTCGAGAATGGCTCCGATGTTCTTGGTGCGCTTTAGAAACTCTTTGGCAATTTCTAGGTTCTGAGCCAGCGGCACTTCAGAGCCATCCCACATGTGGGAGTTGAAAATCGCCTCACCGCCAGACTTCACGCGCTCCTCAGATAGCGCAAGCAGTGGCTTTACGAAAGTGTCTAGCTGCTCTAGGTTGCAGTGATCGGTGTGAAGAGCAACCTTGACGTCATAATTCTTGGCAACCTCGCGAGCAAACGCTGCAAAACCCAGAGCACCGGAGACCCGGTTCTTCACGGTTGGACCACTCCAGTAGTCCGCGCCACCTGTGGTCACCTGCAAGATGCCATCAGATCCCGCAGCCTGGAGGCCTGCAAGAGCTGCATTCAGGGTTTGTGAGCTGGAAACGTTGATAGCAGGATAAGCAAAACCGCCCTTTTTGGCGCGGTCAAGCATCTCTACATATTCTTCGGAGGAAACAACTGCCATGGTGGCTCCTTACTTAGGCCTTGGCTGGCTCGCCAAGCAGGCGGGATGAATCTGGAATCAGCTCAACTGTTGCATCAACCAAGTTTTCAATCGAGTGCAAACCACTGGTTGGCTGCTGAACCTTCGCTGCACCCCACTGGACTGCAGCTGCAATACCCTCAGCCACATCAAAACCAACACCAAAGTCGTTTGGTCCCGCTGGGTGGGAGGTCACAGCCGAGAGGAATCCAGCGATGGTTGAGTCGCCAGCACCAACGGTGTTGATGACCTTGACCGGCTGGGTATAGGCGTGAATTGCGTGAGTCTTCGTAACCGCGATAATGCCATCCACTCCAAGAGAGGCCATGACACAGTTCACACCCCAGTCGTTGAGCTGACGAGCAGCTTCAATCACATCTCCGATGGTATTCAGGTCTCGGCCAACACACTCAGCAAGCTCGTGGGCATTGGGCTTCATGACGGTTGCCTTACCCTGCTGTGCCCAGTAGCGAAGAGCTGGACCTGAGGTGTCCAGGATCACCTTTACGCCAATTGCTGCCATTCGGTCAAACAGTGGGTGAAGGTCAATGACCTTGCCGGTTTCAACGATTTCAGGGTGAGCTCCGGCAACCACAAGCCACTCAGCATCATGATCTTTTACGGTGTGCTCGGTCAGTGCCACCACAGCATCCCAGTCACTCTGCTTTAGAGGTCTGGGGTGCTCATTTATCTTGGTGGTTGGGCCGTCATACTCAACGATTGTGGTTGAGACCCTCAGGGTGCCCTCTACCCAAAGCGGGGTTAGGAAGCCAGAACCAGTGCGCTCTAGAACTCCAGGGTCAGCGCTTCCGATTGGAACAATCCCAGGCGCCGGGATTCCAGCCAGATTTAGTCCACGAGATACGTTGATTCCCTTGCCAGCTAACTCTTCGCCCACGCGCTCAGCGCGGTTGACGCCACCTTCAACCAGGTTCTTCACAAAGTAGGTGCGGTCCAGGGTGGGGGATGGGGTAAGAGTAACGATTGGCGATTTGTGGCCAGCCATTAGGGATCTCCTTGATGTGAGAAAAACTATCTAGAGCACTCACATCGTCGTAGGCGCAACTCTGACACTATAGCCCGAAAAAGACCTGAAGTTTAGTTCTCAAGTTCCTTTGCGGTAATCGTGTTTGGCGATTCTTCAATGGCTTTTGGGCTGCTTAAATCCTCGGTCCCAAGCTCGTTCTCATCAAGGTCATTCAGTTTCCGAGCAGTAACCAGCATTCTGGACTCCAAGGAGGACACAAAAGCGTTGTAATCCTTCACTGTCGAGGTAAGTGATCTTCCCAGCTTGTCGGCAACCTGGGCAACCTTGCCGACCCGCTCATAAAGCTCTCGGCCGAGTCGAATCATGGCTCTGACCTGAGTCTCATCTGCGTTCTGGCGCCATATGTAATTGATGGTCTTCAGTACCGAGAAAAGACTTACCGGTGAGGCCAAGGCAACATTCTTTTTGAAGGCATACTCCAAAATCGCTGGGTCTGCCTCTAGAGCAGCTGAAAGTAATGACTCTGAAGGCACAAAGCAAACTACAAAGTCTGGCGATGCCGATAAACCAGTCCAGTAGGCCTTGGAACCCAGATCATCGATGTGCTTGCGCACCGCTTTGACGTGTTCATCCAGTAGGCGCCTGCGACGCTCTAGCTCCTCTCCAGTTGCGAGTTCTGAAATAGATGACGCCTCTTGGTAAGAGTTGAATGGCACCTTGGAGTCGATGGCGAGGGACTTTCCACCTGGGAGATTGATGACCATGTCGGCACGACCAGAACCTGAGCTGGTTGAGATTGTGGCCTGCTCAGCAAAATCAGCGTGCTTGATTAGTCCTGCCAGTTCAACAAGTTTTCTTAGTTGCGCCTCGCCCCAGACCCCCCTGAGGGAGTTCGAGGATAGGGCTTGAGCTAGCTGTTGAGTCTGCTTGCGAAGATTCTCATCGGTTTCAATCGCTGCCCTGAGCTGCTCGGAAATCGAGCTGAACTGTTCACCGCGCTCACGCTCTAAGCGCTGAACTGTGGATTGCATCTGCTCCAACTGCTGCTTTACCGGAGCCAATTGCACCAGGATCTTGTTCTCTTGCTCGGATTGAAGCTTGTGTTCCTGGAGCTGCAATTCTGCCTTCGAGATCTGCTCTCTAAGCGCAGCATTAGTCGCCTCCAGTGCAGCCAGCTTGGTCAGCGACTCGGTGTCACCGGCTGGCGATTTTGATTTTCCGATCCGAAAACCGATCAGTGCGCCAAGTGCAAGCCCGATGATGAGGGCATTAATCCCGATAAGCAGTATCTGGTCCATGCTCGCCAGTATTGCACCGGGGTCAGACAACAAGTGGTTTTAGCTGCTGTTTCGTGGCGAGAAGAAGTTCTTCAACCGTTTCACTCTCGTGGCGATTTGCCGCGTGCAGCACGATTCTAGCGCAAGCGTCTGAGTCGGCAAGCGCATCGTGATGTTTGAACTCCTCATGGCCGATTGCATAGGCAACTGCATTGAGGCGATAGCTCTCCAGTGAGTATGTGCGGCGGGCGATACTGAGGCTGCAGAAGTAGTTCAGGTTAGGAAGATCAAAGTTCACGGCCTGAGCACTTGCCCGCAATACCCCCATGTCAAAACTTGCGTTGTGCGCAACCAGTGGGAGCCCCTCGGTAAAGAGCAAGAGCTCTGGAAGCACCTCTTCCCAATCTGGGGAATCCACAATGTCCTCGGGTCTTATGCCGTGGACCGCGATGTTGCCCTCGTGAAACCAGTTGTTTGGGTATGGCGGGCGAAACAGCATTGAGAGTGACTCTTGAATTTCGCCGTCTCGGACTCGAACTAGCCCAACCGCGCAGGGTGAAGCTGCCTCGCTGTTGGCAGTTTCGAAGTCAATTGCAACGAACTCCAAACCCATGAGCCAATTATGAACCAATAAACTTTCCCGAATGGCCCTAACAATCGGAATCGTCGGCTTACCAAACGTCGGCAAGTCAACCCTGTTCAATGCACTAACCAAAAACAATGTGCTGGCGGCAAACTACCCATTCGCCACCATCGAGCCAAACGTTGGAGTGGTGAACCTGCCAGATGCCAGGTTGAACAGATTGGCAGAGATCTTTGGTTCCGAAAAGATCCTCCCCGCTCCGGTTTCTTTTGTTGACATCGCCGGGATTGTTCGCGGAGCGTCGGTTGGTGAGGGGCTTGGAAACCAATTCCTAGCAAATATCCGCGAGGCTGATGCGATTGCCCAGGTGGTTAGAGGCTTCTCCGACTCCGATGTTGTTCACGTCGATGGCAAGGTCGATGCCAAAAGCGACATCGAGACCATCAATACCGAGCTGATTCTGGCCGATCTTCAGACCCTGGAGAAGTCCAGAGCGAGAATTGAAAAAGAGGTCAAGGGGAAGAAGGTCGACCCTTCAGTCCTGGAAACTGTTGATCAAGCCATTGAGGTTCTGAACAATGGCACACCGCTGTCGCTATCAAAGGTTGACCTGGCACCAATCAAAGAGCTTGGACTACTTACCTCCAAGCCAATCCTGTTTGTCTTCAACGTGGATGAGGGTATTCTCACTAACCCTGCAAAAAAGAAGGAGCTTGCTGACCTGGTTGCTCCTGCCGAGGCTGTTTTCCTAGACGCCAAGGTTGAGAGCGAACTAATTGACCTAGATCCAGAAGAGGCGAACGAGCTTTTGCAGTCACTCGGTCAAGAAGAGTCGGGTCTCGACCAGTTGGCAAGAATTGGTTTCCAAACCCTTGGTCTTCAAACGTATTTGACTGCGGGTCCTAAAGAGTCCAGAGCCTGGACCATCCGCAAGGGCTGGAAGGCCCCTCAAGCTGCTGGCGTTATCCACACCGATTTCGAAAAGGGCTTCATCAAAGCCGAGATCGTCTCATTCCAGGACCTAGATTCAGCCGGCTCCATGAATGAGGCAAAAGCCCAAGGTAAGGTCCGCATGGAGGGCAAGGACTACATCATGCAAGACGGTGATGTGGTCGAATTCCGCTTCAACGTGTAGTCGTGTCGGAGCTGGTGTTCGGGTAACCGAATTTTTGTACCTCGAGGCATTTCGAACGCTCTAACCTGACGTCATGACAAAAAGAAGTTTCATTCGTCCTGCCCTTGCTACCGCGTCGGTCGCCCTAATCAGCCTTGCGGCGTTGCCAGCATTGGCCACAACTAACTACACCTTTCCGGGATCAGGCGGCGCATTTGACGCTGTGGTATCTACTACCAAAACTTGGTCTGTTGGAATTGGTGGCAGTCTTGGTGGCCAAAGAATGCTCATTGACATGGCAGGTACAAACACAGTAACCATTACGATTCAGGGAACCCAGGGTGGCACCTCTGTAAACATGAGCAATGCAGAGTGCTCGTGGGACGCTAACTCGACGGTTACTACTCTGACGCTTGGTGGTCAAACGAGCGCAACTTTGACATCAACGCCCAGTGCTGGATCAGTCGACTGTACGCTTACGAGACAGACCATCATTGGCTCTGAATTCTATGTTCGTGTGCCAGGTTCCCCAACACGAATCTCTGGAAGAATCCCCTTCTATCTCAATAACTACGGTTCAAGCGGATCCTCTTCTGCCCCAAGAAGCGCAGCTCCTGCACCTAAATACTCTGGTCCTGAGTTTGAGTCATTTGGCGCCGCGGTGGTTGTCGGTGACAAGGTTGTCTCGAAGGGTAAGCGTCTGGATGGCATCACCTCTCTTACTGTGAATGGTTCAACAGTTAGCTACAAGATCAACTCGGCATCCGAGCTTGAGATCACCCTGCCAAAGACCTTGGCACCGGGTAAGTATGACGTCGAGATCACCTCGGCTCACGGAGGAAAGCTAACTCACCTTCAGGCAATCACCGTAAAGGCTCCAGTGCTACCAAAGACCTTCGAATTCAAGGGTGATGGTCGCTCATTGGGCTATGACGAGTTGCTCGAGCTAACCAAGATTGCCAAGCAGATCGGCTCTGAATACACCTCAGTGCAGTGCATCGTGAACGCGAGCGATGCTTCGGTTGCTCAGCGCTTGGTCGACCGTGGCTGTGACTACGTTGGAGCAATCCGACTTCGTGGCAAGGAGATCACAACTGAGGCCAAGTCCACCTACAAGGGAGATGGCTTCTGGTTCAAGATCGTTGCCAACGGCTAGTTCCTCTATCAACAAAGCCCCCGATTTTCGGGGGCTTTGTTGTTTTTGGGGAATCAAGAAAAATGCGGATTGGTTTTCAAAGTCATGAGAATCCTCGCTCTTTCCCTTTTGCTAGTGCTGAGCGGTTGCGCTGCCGCCCCCCAGGAGACTCCACAGACCCAGATTGAGACCGAGGTGACATCTGCTCCTGAGGAAACTGCAAGCGAGGCAGAGACTGAGGTTGCCAGCCCCGAGCCAACTGAAACGGAATCCCAGCAACCTTCGAAGGAGCCGACCGAGACTCCCAAGGAGTCTGCTCAACCAGCTCCGAGCCCCACCAAGACCGCCAAGCCAAGCCCTTCTCCAACTCAGAGCGCACCCAAAGAGACTGCAAAGCCAGCCGGTTACACCGCTGCAGATGTCGCGGCTAAGAATTCTCGAAGCGCTTGCTGGGTAATCATCTCTGGAAGCGTCTATAACCTGACCGAATGGATCAATAAGCACCCAGGTGGTTCTGGTGCGATTTCATCACTTTGTGGATCAGATGGCACTGACGCTTTTGAGGGTAAGCACGGGGGAGAGGCGAGAGCGTCCTCCACGCTCGATGGCTATTACCTCGGGCCGCTGATTCCTTAGGTTCGAATTGAAAACTCTTGACCTGAGCCTCGAGAGCGAGGAGATTCTTCAGCATCAGCTGCAGGGGCTATTCGCCCCCAGTGGAAAAAGCTCGATTCGAGGCGGTCAAACTGCAGCCGATGAGGCGCTTGCAGAACTAGATATTCGAGGTTACGCAAACAATCGCTCCGAAGTGCTGCCGGTTTCATCGCGTGGGGCTAGCGTGCTCTCTCCATACATCCGACACAACCTGCTTACCCTCAAAGAGGTGTGGGATCGGGTTGCGGATGCGCCAGCAAAAGATCGGGAAAAGTTTCGGGACGAGCTTTTGTGGCAGGAGTATGCCAGACATCTCTATGCACGGCTTGGCAGGCGAATGTTTCGGGCGCTGCGCTTTCAGCCACCAGGAGAAAGCCCAGCTGATGGCTGGAACCGAGATCTCGCCTGCATCGATTTGGTTCTGGAAGAGCTTGAGCAAGATGGTTGGTTAGTGAACCAAACCAGGATGTGGTTGGCATCTCACTGGAGCGTCAGAAACGGTTCAGACTGGCTACAGGGCCAAGAGCGAATGTATCGAGAGCTAATAGACGGCTCGCGGGCTGCGAATCTGCTTGGCTGGCAATGGACGGTCGGGGCTGGAACGGGCAAACCCTATGGCTTTGCGCGCTGGCAGGTGGAGAAACGTGCTCCCGGGACGTGCCTGAGTTGCAAGCTAAACAAGGCCTGCCCAATTCAAGATTTTCCCGAAGAACAACAGCTTGAGCGGGTCACCAGAGATGAACTTGTTGAGAGTGACCCACATCCAAATCGAACCTCCGGACCGAAGATCCCAATGAGTTTTTCAAAGCCGGAAAAGGTGCTGCTGACCATTGATTCACTGGGGGATAACGACCCTGCTCTAGCCGCAAATCCAGAGCTACCGGCAGTGTTTGTATTCAATGAGAGAGCGTTGCAGAATCTGCAGCTCAGTGCAAAGCGGGCTCACTTTTATCTCGAAACCCTAAAAGATCTTGCAACCCGCAGGACTTTGGAGGTTTATCTCGGTGACCCATATGTGTATGCGACCGAGGTGCCCGTTGCGGTGACATTTGCCCCGGTTCCATCGTTTTCTAAGTTCAAATCCTTAGCTGAGCTTCACCCGTTCCCTTGGCTCACACCGCCGCATGCCGGCAGTGTTCGATCCTTCAGCGCGTGGCGCGAGAAACTACCGAAGATTCGCTAACCTAGCCGCAATCAAAGGAGCGGTTATGGCAGCGGACAAGCTAATTTCCTCGGGTGGGCCCTGGGAATCGGTGATTGGTTACTCACGCGCGGTGAAAGCTGGTCCGTATGTGCATGTGTCTGGAACCACCGCCACATTAAATGGCGAGTTGCAGCACCCAGGCGACGCTTACTCGCAAGCTAAGGTTGCTTACTCGATCATCGAAAAGGCATTGGCTGAGGTTGGTTATGGCCTCGAAGACGTGGTCCGAGTGAGGATCTACCTCACAGATGAGGCCGACATGGATTCGGTGGGCAAAGCAAATGGCGAGCTTTTTTCCGCGATAAAGCCAGCCCTAACGATTCTTGCTGGATTGAAGTTCATCAACCCGCAAATGTTGGTTGAGATTGAGGCCGACGCCTACAAGGCCTAGCAGCATGGCGCGATGGTTTAAATGGGCAATGGGGCTCACTCTGGCACTAAGTCTTTTGACCGCGCCATTTTCGAATTCACTGCCAACCAATGCCCAAACCAAATCAATCGATCCAATCTTCGAGATCTCTATCGCCCAGCTCCATCTGCGGTTGATGCCTCAGGAAGAACCAGAGGTTGAAACCGAAGATTTGCCTCCGCAGCAGAGAGTTGAACAGGTGAATTGCAAGGTTGAAAAATGCATCGCTTTGACATTTGATGATGGCCCCTCAGAGCACACCCTGGGAATTCTAAAATCACTTCACAAACAAGGTGCTAAGGCCACCTTCTTCGCAATAGGTTTGCAACTTAGGCTGCACCCAGAGATTGCTCGTGAGGTGGTGCTTCAGGGGCATGAGTTAGGAGGGCACTCCTATTCGCATCGCAAGCTGCAGTTTCTCTCGAAAGAAGAGCTGGTGAATGACTTCAATTACGTTGCCAAATTGTTGGAGTTGGCCACCGACACCAGACCAAGTATTTTCAGGCCGCCCTATGGCGAATATGACGATGATGTTCTTGAGGTTGCCAAACTTCCCATGGTGCTGTGGAGCGTAGATCCAAAGGACTGGCTCACAAAAGATCCCGATGAGACTTATCAGCGAGTGATTGCAGCTGCCCATCCGGGAGCGATTGTTGTGATGCACGATAACCTCGGTTCCACGCGGCACGCGCTCCCCAGAATTCTGAAAACACTCAAGAAACAGGGCTACAAGTTTGTTACGGTCAGTGAACTGCTCGGACCCCTTGCAAGCGGAAAGATCTACAAGGCAGGTCCTGATGGCAAGCAGTGAGGTTGATCACTACCTAAGTCAGTTTGCTGGCGAGGGTCTTGAGTGCGCAAAAACTCTACGAGCGAGACTCTTGAAGCTAATCCCAAGAGGTGAAGAGGGAATCTCTTACGGCATGCCGGTTATCAAGTTAGAAGGCAAGGCAATTGCGGGTTGGGCCATAAACAAGGCTCACATCGGCTACTACCCACACAGCTCGATGGTCATAGACAAGGTTTCGGGGCTGGAGGATTACAAAACTTCTAAGGGTGCACTCCAGATTCCGTTCAATAAGCCACTGAGTGACCAAGTACTAGCCGATCTGGTTCGAATCAGATTAGAGATGCTCGGGAATTTAGAAGGTTAAATTTCTGACCAAACACTTATCTGACTCCTAGGGCTTCACTAATGTGGTGCGGGTGAGTTTGGCGAAGAAGATGTTCATTCCGCAGGATGTGATGGTTCCCTGCGTGAAGCTGGCGGTAGATGTTGAGTTGGATGATATTCATCCCTGGGCAGTCGACTTCGATAAGGCTGCGGAGACTGTTAGGGCAGGAAAAAGCCCTGCAATGTTTGTATTCGTTGAGAACTCAGGAGAGCTAGAGGCGCTGGCACCAAAGCTTTCAGGTGCATGGGAGCAAAAGCTAACACTGTGGGTTTTCTATCCCAAGAAACCGCACCTGGGAACTGACCTAGGCCGCGATGTGGTTTGGAAGCTTATGAAGCGCAGTGGCCTGCAGGGTACGAGGCAGGTTGCCGTCGGGGAGAAGTGGAGCTGCATGTATTTCAAAAACAGCGGCAAGTCAGATTACGTAGAGATCGTCCCCGGTTAGGTTCAGCAGCCTCGCATTCACACCAACTGCAACAGTTCCGCCGGGCATGTTCTTGGTGACCACCGCATTTGCACCGATAGCGCAGTCATCACCGATGGTGATGTTGCCAATCAACTTGGCTCCAGCTCCGATGGTGACGCGATTACCAACGGTTGGGTGACGCTTCACCGGGTTCAAGGTCTTACCACCCAAAGTCACGCCGTGATAGATCAAGCAGTCATCACCGATGATTGCAGTTTCGCCGATTACAACGCCAACGCCATGATCAATAACCAGGCGCCGACCGATCTTGGCTCCTGGGTGAATCTCAATTCCCGTGAAGAATTTGGCCCAGTTCGAGAGCATGCGAGAGAGAATGCGAAGCTTCCATCCCCACAGCACGTGAGCCACGCGGTAAGCCCAGATGGCGTGCAGGCCAGGCGAGGTTAGGAAAAGCTCAAGCGAGGTCTTGGTCGCGGGATCGCGCTCCAGACCCACCTTGATGTCTTCAAAGATTCTCAATTTTTAGTTTGGTATTCCTCTTGCAGATCGCGGTAGAGGGTTGAGGAAACGTATCGCT
>RFTL01000002.1 GCA_009923455.1 Actinomycetota bacterium
CTACAGCGTCGGAATTTTGCTCCAGGAGCCGCCACTCAATGAGGAGAAAACCGTTCTAGGAAATGTCGAAGAAGCTGTTGGTGAGCTAAAGGGCAAAATCGATCGCTTCAACGAGATCTCTGCCGAGCTGGCAAACCCAGATGCCGACTACGACTCTTTACTTGCGGAAATGGGCACTCTGCAAGAGGAAATTGACGCTCAAAATGGCTGGGATCTTGAGAACCAGCTCGAGCAAGCCATGGATGCACTACGTTGCCCTCCGGGGGACACCCCTGTTACTCACCTTTCTGGTGGTGAGCGCCGTCGCGTCGCGCTTTGCAAGCTCTTGCTTCAAAAGCCCGACCTGTTGCTTCTCGACGAGCCGACGAACCACCTTGATGCCGAGAGCGTGTTGTGGCTGGAGCAACACCTAGCGAAGTATCCCGGTGCGGTTCTTGCCGTCACTCACGACCGTTACTTCCTTGACAATGTTGCCGAATGGATCTTGGAGCTAGACCGTGGTCGTGCCTACCCATACGAGGGCAACTACTCCACATATCTTGAAAAGAAAGCCGAGCGACTAGAGGTTCAGGGCAAGAAAGATGCCAAGCTCGCCAAGCGCCTAGCAGATGAACTTGAGTGGGTGCGTTCATCGCCAAAGGCAAAGCAAACCAAATCCAAGGCTCGCCTCGCTCGTTATGAGGAGATGGCAGCAGAAGCCGAGAAGACTCGCAAGCTCGATTTTGAAGAGATTCAGATTCCACCAGGACCGCGTCTTGGAAATGTCGTCATTGAGGCCAAGAACATTTCTAAGGGCTTCGATGGTCGACCATTGTTCAGCAACCTCTCTTTCTCACTTCCTAGAAACGGAATCGTTGGAATTATTGGTCCTAACGGTGTTGGAAAGTCGACTCTGTTTAAGTGCATCACCGGCATGCACGAACTCGACTCTGGCGATCTCAAGATCGGTGAAACCGTAAAGATTTCTTATGTTGACCAGAACCGCGCTGGCATTGACCCTCAAAAATCACTTTGGGAAGTTGTTTCTGGTGGGCTGGACTTCATTACTGTTGGCCAGGTCGAGATGCCATCCCGAGCCTATGTGGCTGCCTTTGGATTCAAAGGTGGTGACCAGCAAAAGAAGGCGGGTGTGCTATCGGGTGGTGAGCGCAACCGTTTGAATCTAGCTCTCACTCTCAAGCAGGGTGGAAATCTGTTGCTGCTCGATGAGCCAACCAATGACCTCGACGTCGAGACTCTAGCTTCGCTAGAGAATGCATTGCTGGAGTTTCCAGGGTGTGCGGTTGTGATCACTCACGACCGTTGGTTCCTGGACCGCGTTGCGAGCCACATTTTGGCTTATGAAGGAACCGACGAGAATCCTGACCAGTGGTACTGGTTTGAAGGAAACTTCGAGGCTTACGAGGCCAACAAGATTGAGCGACTAGGTCCTGAGGCTGCCAAGCCGCACCGCTCAACCTATCGTCGACTCACCCGCGATTAGGAGATCTCAGGGATTCGGATCATGCCCTCTTGGGCACAAGTGGCAACCAGTTCACCCGCTTGATTGAAGATCTTTCCAATCGAGAGTCCTCTGCCACCCTGTGCCGATGGACTTTCCTGAACGTATAGGTGCCACTGATCCACTCTGGTTGGTCGGTGAAACCACATCGCGTGATCGAGGCTTGCCGAACTAAGTCCGGGGTATGCCCAGGTGATTCCATGGCGTTTGAGGATTGATTCCAAGATTGTGTAATCCGATGCATACGCCAGGGCGGCAGTGTTGAGCTGCGGATCATTAGAAAACTCACCTAAAGCTTTGAACCAAACCATTTGAGAGCTAACTCGCTCTCTTGGGGGTTTGAAATAGAGGGGCTCAGTAACGTGCCTGAGATCAAATGGTCGTGCTTTTGACCAGTATTCCGCGGTCGGGTGGGCTATCTCTCCCAGCAGCTGAGCTGCTGAGGGGAGAGTTTCTGGAAGCGGAACGTTGGCCGGGAAATTAGTTGTGTGCTCTACGCCGACCGCCTCCTCCTGAAACGAAGCGATCATCGAGAAAATCGGAACATCGTTCTGAATCGCATGGACTCTTCTGGCACTAAAGCTCTTTCCGTCTCTGAGGAGCTCCACCGAAAAGCGAATTTCTTTCTCGATGTCACCAGGCCTTAGGAAATATGAATGCAGCGAGTGAACTCTGCGTTGTGGGTCGACAGTTCGCTGGGCAGCGGTTAGCGCTTGGGCTAAAACCTGGCCACCAAATACCCTGCCATGAGGCATCCACTGGGTGTATCCGATGAACTCGGTTTCTGATACCGGTGTCAGATCCAGCACACGAAGTAGGTCAGCTACTGGGTCATTCGGGATTGCAATCGACATAGTTTCCCTTGTTCAGCGCTAGTTTAGAACTCTCATGCCTGCTATTCAGTTCAACGACCCAAGGGACATCTCAGACCTTGTCAGCTATTTAGAGCGAGCCAAGAAGCTCGATTCGGATGGATTGGTCAAGTTTCGGGGTTTCCACGACGTTTTGGCTGTTTATGTATCGCCAATCTTCAGCGCCAGTCTGCTTAGCGATGGACCAACAGTTCTAGGGCTTAGAACATTGAAGCTGCCATTTGAACATCAGGTTGACGTGAACTTTGAACTCTCGGCCATTTTGGAGCGCTTGGTCGGCATCGGCGAGGACTTATCCCTGGAGCTTCCGCCGGTGCAGCAGCGGGCAGCATGGACTGGGATCACGCCCCCGAGAGATGGGTGGGAATCGGTTGGAACTCTGTCACAAGAGCAAGTAACCGCCTGGGCCAAGGATGGGATTGCAGAGGTAGCATCGGCAATTCCGCAAAGCGTTGGAAGCTCGATTGCAAATAAGGTTCGACTGCAAGTTTGGGGGAGAAGCGTGGGGGATACACTCCAGCTTCCAGCAGGAGCTGCCTTTGCGCTTTCAGGCCTTGGTTTTATGTCACCAAATGAAGAAGTCCGGGTTTTCAAAACTCGTGGCTGGCTTCGCCTTAGCACTCAGCACGGTCACGTGCTCTGCAAGGAAGCGCCGAGCTTGGTTTAGTCCTCGAAGCTGTTTAGCATCGCGTGTGCGGCCCGCTCCAAGTAATCCCAAAGCATCTCACGGTCGATCGGTGCCAGCTCCAAGGCATCAACCGCTACCCTCATGTGACTGAGCCACGAATCTCTGGCTTTAGGCCCAATCTTGAATTCAAAGTGCCGCATCCTCAGCCGAGGATGCCCGCGCTCTTGCTGGTAGGTATCTGGTCCTCCCCAGTACTGTTCAAGAAACATTTTCAGGCGACGCTCTGCTGGACCAAGATCTTCTTCTGGATACATTGGTTTTAGGAGCGGGTCGTTTTGCACTCCCTCATAAAAAACTTTGGTCAGTTTGGCGAAGCCAGCCTCACCGATGCGGTCATAAAGATTTTCCATGTGAGCCATTACCGACGTTGATGATTTCGCCATTTCGGACAAACCAGAGCATGCCATCTTTATCGCGAACCTCTGTGACTCTCAGTCTGACTCTTTCGACTTTGCCAACTACGGTTCCAAGATTCACGTCGTCACCAACACCAAACTGGTCTTCAAACACCATGAAGATCCCTGAGATGACATCCTTCACCAGGGTTTGAGCACCAAAACCAACCGCTGCTCCGACGATTGTCGAAACGGCGATTAGAGCTCCCACATCAACGCCCAGCTCGCTCAAAATCATCACAATGACAGTGATCACGAGGGTCCAGGTCGCGAAGTTATCCAACACTGCGGAAATGGTCTTGCCGCGCTGACTCACTCGCTCATCACTGGATTTTGCTGTCTTGCCGTTTTTGGCAACGGTTCTAGCGCTTTCCAAGATCGCTCGAGTCGTTTTGCGGATTGAGAATGCCAACACGATTCTGGCAATCACAGCCAGAGCGATGATTATGCCGATTCTTGCCGGGGTCTCCCAAGCTCCGAGCGACTCAAGCCACTGCATTAGGCATCACGCTTCTGAGCGGTTAATCCACGCTCCAGACCAGCTAGGTTCTCAATCAGGATTCTGCGAAGCGCTGGTTTTGCCTTGATTGATTCCTTTTCGATTAGCTGTTTGGTTTTGGCGGCGAGCTCGGCATTCGCCAACTGAATCGGGTAGAGGTTGTTTAGCAAGTAGGCAGCGATGTGATAGCTACGCTCATCCCAAATTCGCTCGGCATTAGCTAGGTAAAGATCGGCGAATGGTTCAAGCAGTGCTGTGTCATTCACTCGACCAAAAGCTAGCGAAGCTGAGTTGATAAGGGTGTTTGAGAGCTCTTCAGTCTCGGTGAGTTGCTTCCACATGGCTAGCTTGTCGCTAGCGGTTGGAAGAGCGGCCCTTGCAGCCGCAGCGAACTTTTGACCGTTGGCAGTGTTGTCACGCTGAAGCTCGGCAGCAATCTGAGCCTCTTTGTAGACGCCACAGATGGAGAGTCCGACTACTAGCTCCCAGCGCACATCCTGATCTACCTCGAGCCCTGGCAGACTGCTCTTTCCGGTGAGCAGGTTTTCCATCCACTGGGCCTGGGCTGATGTCCTAGCGAACTGCGGCACAAACTTCACGAACTGCAGTTGTGAATCGGAGCCAGGCTTGGCCTTGGTTGCCAGCTCGATTAGCCCGTCGGCAATTTTCTCAAGGGCCTTCTCGCGTTTGCTTGGTGCGGTGTAGAGGGTTCCCGTGGTGACCAGCTGTCGAAGCAAAGTAAGAATGGTGGTGGATTCGGTTTCTGGTCCGATGTGACCAAGCACCAGGTCAATGAAGTCACTCGCGGATGACTCACCGTCTCTTGTAGCGTCCCAGGCTGCGGTCCACACCAGTGTTCTTGCTAGTGAGTCTTCAATGCCGGAAAGGTTTCCGAGCGCTGACTTCGCAGATCGTTCGTCGAGACGAATCTTTGCGTAGGCGAGGTCGTTGTCGTTCAGTAGGAGTAGGTCTGGTTGCTTCTTGCCAATCAGCTCTTTGATTTCACTTCGCGGGCCATCGATATCTAGCTCTAGGTATTCACTGCGAACGAGTTTTCCGTTCTCAAGGTTGAATAGTCCAATTCCCATTCGGTGCGGACGAATAGTTGGCTGCTCTTGAATTGCGGTCTGCAGAACGTGGAAAGAAGAGTACCTTCCTTCAGCATCCAGGGTGAACTCCGGCTTCAAGGTGTTTACACCCGCAGTCTCAAGCCAGAGCTTTGACCAGTTGGAAAGGTCTCGACCGGACTCCTTCTCTAGCTCTACCAGGAGATCCTTAAGCTCGGTGTTACCCCAGGCATGCTTTTTGAAGTAGCTCGAAACCCCGCGCACGAAAGGCTCTTTGCCAACCCAGGCAACCAACTGCTTGAGAACGGAAGCGCCCTTTGCATAGGTAATGCCGTCGAAGTTGACCTGAACGTCTTCTAGGTCGTTGATGGTTGCAACGATTGGGTGTGTCGAGGGCAGCTGGTCCTGACGATAAGCCCAGTTTTTCTCCAAGGACGCGAAGGTGGTCCAAGCCTCTTTCCACTCGGTAGCCTCTGCGGTTGCCAGTGTCGAGGCGTACTCGGCAAAAGATTCATTTAGCCACAGGTCATTCCACCAGCGCATGGTGACCAGATCACCGAACCACATGTGCGCCAGCTCGTGCAGGATCGTTACAACCCTGCGCTCGCGAGTGGCGTCGCTCACGGCCGAGCGGAACACGTAGTTTTCGGTAAAGGTGACCGCTCCGGCGTTCTCCATCGCACCAGCATTGAAGTCTGGGACCCAGAGTTGATCGTATTTCTCGAATGGATATGGAACGCCAAAGAGGTTTTCGAAGAAATCAAAACCTTCCTTGGTCTTCTCGAAGATGTATTCGGGGTCCATGAATTGGGCAAGGGACTTGCGACAAAAGACTCCAAGTGGAATGGTTCGACCAGAGGTTGACTGCAAGGAGTCAGTCCACTTCTCATATGGACCTGCGATCAATGCGGTGATGTAGCTCGAGATTCTTGGGGTCGGAGCAAAATCCCACCGAGCCTTGCCTGCTGTCAGAGGTTTTGCCACTGGGGTTGACTGGTTTGAAGTCACCTGCCAGTAATCAGGCGCGATGACACTAAAGCTGAATTCGGCCTTGAGATCTGGCTGTTCGAAAACCGGGAACATCCTTCTGGAATCAGGCACCTCAAATTGGGTATACAGGTAAACCTCATTGTCGACCGGATCTACAAAGCGGTGGAGACCTTCGCCTGAATTTGAATACTTTCCGTAAGCGAATATTTCTAGGCTGTTTGACTCCTCTAGGTTCGGAAGTTCAATCCGAACCCCATCGCTGTGGGTCGCTGGGTCGAGTGAGACACCGTTTAGGGTGATCTTTTCCACCGATGCAGTAATGGCGTCAATGAAGGTGTTGTATCCGGGTGTGGCATCGAAGTGGATTGTGGTTTCGGACTTGAAGGTCTCAGGGCTTGTTGTCAGGTCAAGTACCACCTGATAGCTGTGAACTTTGAGATTGGCTGCGCGCTCAGCTGCTTCGACGCGAGTTAGGTTTTCACCAGGCATGTTTATTCAAGTCTCCGTTAACTCTGTGTAACCAAAAGCCTAAGGCGTATTCAAAGTTCAAACTGCCGAGATAATTAGTTATGTTCTCAATCCCGCAAGCTGCGACCACATCGATTGAGAACGCCGTTACGCTCGTTGAAATCGGTGCCGCACTCCTAGTTTTGGGGATTGTGGCATTCATCGCGAATCGCTTGAAATTCTCCGTGGTGCCGCTTTATCTGCTGATTGGTCTCGCAATTGGCGAGGGTGGCGTCGTGCCACTGGAGCTCGGTGAAGATTTCTTGAACACCGGTGCCCAAATTGGCGCAATCATGCTGCTATTACTTTTGGGGCTTGAGTATTCTGCCTATGACCTAGCCAAGGCCTTTCAAGATCGAAAGAGTGCGGGTCTGATTGACTTTCTTGCAAATGCCACCCCTGGCTTTGTGTTGGGACTCATTCTTGGATGGGGGCTACCGGGAGCGCTGGCACTTGGTGGCATTACCTACGTGTCTTCCTCTGGAATCGCAGCGCAGCTAATAAAGGAAATGGGTTGGCGAAGATCCGAGGTTTCGAAGCGCGCAATTGGAGTTTTGGTTTTTGAAGACCTAGCGCTTGCGCCCTATCTACCACTATTGACCTCCGTAGTGCTGGGGGTATCGGCAATCTCCGGAATCATCTCGGTCTCTTTGGCCCTGGCAATCACCGGCCTGGTGATTCTGGTGAGCTTTAGAGGGACTGCGAAGTGGAGCAAGATCCTAGATCCCAATGAGCCTGGTGGTTTGCTGCTAACGGTTTTCGGTGCTGCGCTGTTGGCAGCTGGTCTTGCGGACATGTTTGGCTTCTCGGGTGTGGTTGCCGCATTCTTGCTCGGTCTTTTGCTAACCGGTGAGGTGGCAGAAACCGCGAGAGCTCGATTGAGCCCGATACGAGACATCTTTGCGGCCATCTTCTTTCTCTTTTTTGGTATCACCACAAATCCAGCAGATCTTCCGGCCGTGCTCCCGCTTGCATTGCTTTTGACTGTGATCGGAATAGCGGGCAAGTATCTAGTTGGTTGGTGGGTCACCAGGGATCTGAGTGATCCGATGAGTGCTTGGAGAGTGACCGGATTCTTGATAGCTCGGGGAGAGTTCTCGATGGTGATTGCCGCTTTGGCTGCTCCCGTAGTTGTTGGTGTTGAGCTGCAGGCCCTCACCATTGCCTATGTAATTTTGACTGCGTTTGCCGCATCGGTCGTTCTGCGGCTAGTTAGGAGCAAACTTGATAAGCGCTAAGAGGCTTTTCGTTTTTGCAGCATTTCTCTCCGCTGCTCACCTAGGTTTTTTGTTCTTCGCGAATCAATCGGGATGGCTCGGCGAACAGATTCCAGCGCACTGGGGCTTTAACCTCACAGCCGATCGTTTCATTGACTTTGGTCAGTTGATTTTCGAGGTATCGCTGCTTCAAGCTTTCGGCCTAGTCTTTCCGCTAGCTGCGATGTTCGTTCGACCAAGGCTTCTGGCGGGTCTATTGAAAGTCGCTGGATTTGGAATCTTCTTGATGATGCAGGTAATCGCCTGGTTTGTCACAGCTGTTCAGCTAAGTGCTGGAGAACAGCGTTTTCCAGTACTGCTGTTTTTAGGTTTGTTGGCCTTCCCGATCCTTGCCCTGGTTCTATCGCTGACTAAGCCTGAGGTTTCGATCTCGGATCGACTGCGCATCAAGGTGAGGGGAATCACTATCTTCAGTTTGGATTTCAGCGAGGTCACATCGCTTAGTGAGATAGAACTTCGGGCTAGGGATTTCGGTGGATTGGGAATTCGATATGCGTCCAAGAAGCTAGCCTTTATTCCAAGAGCTGGGCGTGGGGTTGAGCTCAAGCTGAACTCGGGTGAGTCGGTTGCTATTTACTCGACGCAACCTGAAGTTTTACTTCAGGCAATCAAGACAAAATTGGAGCAGTCATGAGAATCCACATCGCAACTGATCACGCTGGTATGGAGTTGAGTGCTTATTTGGTGAGAGAGCTTTCAGCCCTGGGGCACCAACTAATCGATCATGGTCCCAAGGTTTATGACGCACTGGATGACTATCCGGGATTCTGCATCGCAGCAGCTAAGGCGGTAGTTCAGGACCAGGAAGAAGGTTTGCAAGCGCTCGGGATAGTGCTTGGCGGAAGCGGCAATGGCGAACAGATTGCAGCCAACAAGGTAAAGGGCATCAGGGCGGCGTTGATTTGGAATGCTGACACGGCAGCATTGGCCAGGGATCACAACGATGCAAATGTCTGCGCGCTGGGCGCTAGGCAGCACTCTCAGGAGGAGGTTTTGGAGTTGGTGAAAATCTTTATTGCCAAAGACTTCTCAAACGATGAGCGGCATGTTCGTCGCATTTCCAAGATTGCGCGGTACGAGAGCACTGGCGAGGTCATCTACTAGATGCCCGAGGGTCATACCGTTCACCGCACGGCAGGCATATTTCAGAAGAAGTTCGCAGGTTCAACTCTTCGAGTTAGCTCTCCACAGGGCAGATTCACAGACGCGAGCCTGATCGATGGCAGCAAATTGCTCAGTGCGCATGCTTGGGGTAAGCAGCTGTTTCTGAAGTTTGAGCCCGCGATTTTGCGCATTCACCTTGGAATCTATGGCAAGTGGCGCATTGAATCTCATGAAGGAGAATTGCCTGAGCCCAAGGGCCAGGTGCGGGCAAGGTTCACGAGCGATAAAGACTTTGCCGACCTGCGGGGACCTACCGCATGCGAGTTAGTGGATACCGAGGGTTATCTGGGCGTTGTTTCAAAACTCGGGCCAGATCCTCTTCGACCAGACCCAAAAGGTGATGAGGGAGAAAGATTCGTTAGCAGGGTCTTGAAATCACCAACTCCAATTGGGCAGTTACTTATGAACCAGTCAGTATTGGCTGGGGTGGGAAATGTCTATCGGGCCGAGTTGTTATTCAGAGCCGGAATCAATCCGCACACACCGGGTAAACAGTTGACTAGAGAGCAAGTTGCTGGCATCTGGTTCGATGCCGTAGCGCTAATGCCACTTGGAGTTAGGACCGGATTGATGCTCACCAGAGATGGCTTTCTGAAGGGTCGGCCCAAGCTGGAGGATCGTTACCTGGTTTATAAGCGTGAGGGGCTGCCGTGCAGGGTCTGTGGCAGCAGCGTTGTGATTGAGATAATGGCGACCAGAAAGCTGTACTACTGCGTTAAGTGCCAGAAGTAATTGGAGCGAGTGACGGGAATCGAACCCGCACCATCAGTTTGGAAGACTGAGGCTCTACCATTGAGCTACACTCGCAAAGTCGTTTAGACGAGACACCATTCTATGGGGTAGAGTGGTGGAGTTTTCGACCTTAGGGTTGAAAAAACCTCCGGGATGTAGCGCAACTTGGTAGCGCACCTGTTTTGGGTACAGGGGGTTGCAGGTTCAAATCCTGTCATCCCGACCAGTTACTGAGTAGTCCACCTATCTCACGGAGAAACGTTGAAAACTAACGTAGAAAAGCTCAATCCAACGCGCGTCAAGCTCACCATCACGGTTGAGCCGCAAGACTTCAAGCCAGCACTAGATGCTGCCTACAAGACCGTGTCCGAGCAGGTGAACATTCCAGGTTTCCGCAAGGGTAAGGTTCCGGCAGCTGTCATGGATCAGCGCGTTGGCAAGGACATGATCATTGCTCAGGCCATCAACGATGGGATGGACGACTTCTACCGTCAGGCTTTGGCAGCTGAGAAGCTGACTCCGCTCGCCACCCCTCAGGCCGACATCAAGCAGGCTCCTTCCGCTCAGGAGCCAGAGAAGGACCTGGTTATCGAGCTCGAGGTTGAGGTTCGTCCAGAGTTCAAGCTTCCCGACTACAAGGGTATGAAGGTTAAGGTCGACGCTCTAAAGGTCGCCAAGCTCGATGTGGACACCGAGCTGGACGCGTTGCGCGCCAGATTTGGAACCCTAAAGACCGTTGATCGCCCAGCACAGAAGGGTGATTTCACCTCCATCGACCTCAGCGCAGTGATTGACGGCAAGACCATTGACACCGCAAAAGACATTTCTTACGAGATCGGTTCGGGTCAATTGCTAGACGGCATCGATGAGGCACTTGAGACTCTCACCGCGGGCGAGAGCACCACCTTCCGTTCGAAGCTCGTTGGTGGCGAACTGGCCGGTCAGGATGCAGAGGTTTCAGTAACCTTGAACGCCGTGAAGGAGCGCGAGCTTCCTAAGGCGGACGATGAGTTTGCTCAGCTTGCCTCGGAGTTTGACACGATTGCCGAACTCAAGGCTGACATTGAGAAGAAGCTGGAGCTGAACCTGGCTCGCAAGCAGATTCTTCAGGCGCGCGACATCATGATCGATGAGCTCTTGGCCAAGGCAAAGATTCCGGTTTCTGAGGAGGCCGTGAAGCGCGAGGTTGAGAGCCACCTTGAGGGCGAGGGTCGTCAGGCTGACGATGTCCACCGCAAGGAAGTTACCGAGGAGACCGAGAAGAACTTCCGCACTCAGCTGCTACTTGATGCTGTTGTTGAGGCAGAGGGTATCAAGGTTGAAGACCAAGAGCTGATTGAGTACCTGGCCTTCACCTCTCGAAACTACGGCATGGAGCCAAACGAGTTCATCAAGCAGGTAGCAAACGCGGGACAGGTTCCGGCTTTTGTCGGTGAGCTATCGCGTCGCAAGGCTGTCGATGCCCTAGTTGCCGCCGCCGAAATCGTTGATTCCAAGGGCAACAAGGTGACCGCTGAGGCGAACAACTAACGCCTAGGGCGAACATCGACCCTTCTTTGTGTTGCGCTGACTATCTTTATTGCAGATAGCTAAGGAGCACACCTTATGTCAATGTCACAAATGGAACGCAATGGCGTATTCGATCGCCTGCTCAAAGACCGAATTGTCTGGTTGGGTAGTGAGGTTCGAGACGAGAACGCCAATGAGATCTGCGCCAAGATTCTGCTCTTGGCTGCAGAGGATGCAGAGAAAGACATTTTCCTCTACATCAACTCCCCAGGCGGTTCCATTACCGCAGGCATGGCGATTTACGACACCATGCAATACGTGCCCAATGACATCGTGACTGTCGGTATCGGTATGTGTGCTTCGATGGGGCAGTTCCTGCTAACCGCAGGCTCTAAAGGCAAGCGCTATGCGACTCCAAACACAAGAATTCTGCTCCACCAGCCACACGGTGGTTTTGGTGGAACCGCCAGTGACATCCAGACCCAAGCTGAACTGATTGTCTCTATGAAGCACCAGCTCGCTGCGATTACCGCGGCACAGACTGGAAAGACCGTAGAGCAGATCAACAAAGACGGAGACCGCGACCGCTGGTTCACCGCTCAGGAAGCACTCGAGTACGGCTTCATTGACCACATCCAAGAGTTTGCAAATCGCTCCACCGGAGTAGGGAGGGCCGAATAATGAGCTACCTAGAGTCAGCAGCGGGTCGAATTCAGCTACCGCAGTCGCGCTACATCCTTCCAGAATTCGAGGAGCGCACGTCCTACGGTTTCAAACGCCACAACCCCTACACCAAGTTGTTCGAGGATCGCATCGTGTTTCTTGGGGTGCAGGTTGATGACGCATCCGCGGACGACATCATGGCCCAGCTACTTGTCCTTGAGTCTCAGGACCCAGATCGCGACATCACCATGTACATCAACTCCCCAGGTGGTTCATTCACCGCGCTGACTGCTATTTACGACACCATGCAGTACATCAAGCCCCAGATTCAAACTGTGTGTCTCGGTCAGGCTGCATCAGCCGCTGCGGTTCTGCTGGCTGCAGGTGCGAAAGGCAAACGCCTAGCGCTTCCTAATGCCAGGGTCCTGATTCACCAGCCCGCAACTGGTGATGCAGGCAGGGGACAGGCATCCGACATCGAGATTCAGGCGAGAGAGATTATGCGTATGCGAGAGTGGCTCGAGGAGACTTTGGCCAAGCACTCCGGAAAGCCTGTCGAGCAGGTCAACAAGGACATCGATCGAGACAAGATTCTCACAGCTCAGGATGCCTTGGAATACGGACTAATCGATCAGGTACTCTCAAGCCGCAAGGCCTAATCCGCCACGCCTAAGCCAAAAAGTCCCTGCTGGGTAATAGGGTTTTGCCATGACCTTGTCAGAGACATCTGAGCTTTTGAAGTGCACTTTCTGCGGAAAGAGCCAGAAGCAAGTTAGAAAACTCATTGCCGGACCTTCGGTCTATATTTGCGATGAGTGCATCGAACTGTGCAACGAGATCATTGAAGAAGAACTCGGCAATGCAGTAGCGGCCGAGGCTGAAAGCATCGATCTTCCCAATCCCAAGGAAATCAAGGCCTTTCTCGATGAGTATGTGATTGGTCAAGATGGGGCAAAAAAACAGCTTTCTGTCGCGGTGTACAACCACTACAAGCGAATCAGGGCTCAGGGCACTCTGACTCGCAGTGGAAAAAACCACGACGACATTGAAATAGCTAAATCCAACATTTTGATGATTGGGCCTACCGGCTGTGGCAAGACCTACCTTGCTCAAACTTTGGCCAAACGGTTGAATGTGCCATTTGCGGTCGCCGACGCAACTGCTTTGACTGAGGCCGGATATGTCGGTGAAGACGTCGAGAACATCCTGCTTAAGCTTTTGCAGGCGGCAGATTTTGACCCAAAGCGTGCCGAAACCGGCATTGTCTACATCGATGAAATTGACAAGATTTCGAGAAAAGCTGAGAACCCATCCATCACAAGAGATGTTTCTGGTGAGGGGGTTCAGCAGGCGTTGCTGAAGATTTTGGAAGGCACGGTTGCCTCTGTCCCTCCCCAAGGCGGTCGAAAGCACCCGCAGCAGGAGTTTATTCAGATTGACACCACAAACGTGCTATTCATAGTTGCTGGGGCATTTGCTGGCCTCGAGACCATCGTGGGGGAGCGAACCGGTAAGAAGGGCATCGGCTTCGGCTCTCCACTCAAAGAAAAAACCGATGCCACAAACGTCTTCAAGCAGGTCCAGCCTGAGGACCTTCGCAAATTCGGTCTTATTCCAGAGTTCATCGGAAGACTTCCGGTAATTGCAACTGTAGAAGAGCTCGATAGGTCTGCACTGATCTCGATTCTCACCGAGCCTAAAAATGCGCTAATCAAGCAGTATCAGCGCATGTTTGAGATTGATGGTTTTGAGCTGGAATTCGAACCTGGAGCAATTGAGCTGATTGCTGACCAGGCCCTCGAGCGCGAGACTGGTGCTCGTGGCCTACGGGCCATTTTGGAAGAGGTTTTGGGGCCAATCATGTTCGAGCTCCCTGGTTCTGAGCAGCAGGGTCGGGTCGTGATTGACGCTGAGACTGTGAGAACCAAGGCAATGCCAAAGGTGCTTCCCTTCAAGCAAAGACTCAAAGACAAGACCGCCTAGGAGCTAAGAATCAGCTCTCAGAGAATTGCCCCCTTCCTCGCAGGAACCGTAGCTTCAACTACTGGTTCGGTGGCTACTTTTGGGGTTGCGATTGCAGGTCTAACCGCAATGGGAGCGACGAAAGATCAAACAGCTACTGCGTTGGCGGTGATGTTGGTTGGCTATGGTGTGTTATCGATTTTGTTGTCGGTTTGGCTAAAGAAACCGGTCAGCGTGGTCTGGTCAACTCCAGGCGCAGCTTTTTTGGCGTCCTCATCAGCGCTTGGTGTCAGCTTTGATCAGGCTGTCGGCGCATTCCTGATTTCAAGCCTCCTAATTGTCATCACCGGCGTTTGGCCATGGCTTGGCAGAGTTGTGCGTCTCATCCCGCCTCAGATATCGGCAGCAATGTTGGCGGGTGTGATTTTCCCTTTTGTGATTGCAACCGTTCACTCTGGGGTTCAATTTCCGCTTCTAATTGTCCCGGTGTTAGTGGTTTGGTTTTTGCTCAATCGATTTGCTTCGGTTTGGGCATCACCGATAGCAATTAGCCTCGGATTTTTACTGATTGGGCTCTCTCCTGAGGTTGGGGAGATGCATTCAACGAGCTTCTTACCTGAGCTTGCCATTGTTACCCCGGTGTTCGATGCAACGGTAATGATTGCAATTGGAGTGCCGCTGTATCTGGTGACCATGGCATCTCAGAACCTTCCTGGTTTGGCGATCATGCAATCACTTGGCTACCCACTCCCGGTCCGAAGGGTTTTCGCTACCACCGGTTTTGGTTCTGCGATCACAGCTTTTTTTGGTGGCTTCGGTCTGAACCTGGCCGCTATCACCGCAGCACTAAATGCCGACGTTGGGGCATCCAAAGACCCGAGCAAGAGATGGATTGCGTCCAGCTGGGGCGGTGTTGTTTACATCATCTTCGCAATCTTTGCCGCTCCATTTGCCGCATTCGTGCTGGCTGTTCCTCGTGAGCTGCTGTTGGCTTTGGCTGGAATTGCCCTACTGAATACTTTCTCCGGCGCGCTGAAAACGGCTATTTCAGATGACAGCATGCGCCTAGCGGGCGCAGTCACATTCCTCACTGGTGCCGCCGGTATCGCAATTTTAGGCGTAGGAGGAGCTTTCTGGGCCTTGGTATTTGGAGTCCTGGTCTGGCTTTTACAGAAGACCGCGTCTTCTAAGTAGCGGTTCGATCTTTGGCTCTCTGCCAAGTAGCTCGCGCACCAATGTCATCGAATCTTTAGAGCCACCTCGAGACAGCAGTCCCTTGGCGAACTTCTCTCCATTTTCGCGAGTCAGGCCACCATTGGCCTTGAACCAGTCCACAGATTCTGCATCTAAGATCTCAGACCAAATGTAGCCGTAATAGCCTGCAGAGTAGCCGCCAGCGAAGATGTGAGCAAAGTAGTTTGTGCGGTAGCGAGTTGGTACTGGGGAGTAGTCCAACCCATACTCGGAAATCGCCTCAGCCTCAAACGCCACCAAATCCTCCGGGGTTGAGTCCTGGGAATGCAACGCTAGGTCCAAGATTGCAGCCTGGAGGTAGTGGGTGGTTTCAAAGCCTTGGTTGAAGCCTTCTGCGGCAGTTAGCTTTGAAATCCAATCGAGGCCTAGTTTTTCGCCGGTTTCGTGGTGAATGGCGTAGTTCTGCAAAACCTCTGGCCAAAGCATCCACATCTCATTGACTTGAGACGGGAACTCCACAAAGTCACGCTCTACAGAAGTTCCAGAGAAACGTGGATAGGTGACATCAGATAGCAGGCCATGCAAGGTGTGACCGAACTCATGGAACAAGGTGTTCACCTCATCGAGGGTCATGAGTGCGGCATCACCATCGGCAGGCTTTGGGATGTTCATGTTGTTCACCACAACTGGGAGCTTGCCCAAAAGGTGAGACTGGTCAACCAGGTTGTTCATCCAAGCTCCACCGCGCTTTGATGGTCTTGCGAATGGATCAAACAGATAAAGCCCGCACGTGCGGCCATCTTCGTAGTCAACTTGGTAGATCCAGTTGTCAGGATGGTAACCAACCAGGTCATCTCTGCGAGTGAACTTCAGACCATAAAGTTTTCCTGCAGCGAAGAAGACGCCGTCCTCTAGAACCCTTCTGACTTCGAAATACGGCTTCAACTCTGAAGCATCGATGCTGTATTTCTCGGTGCGAAGCTGCTCGGTGTATCTTGACCAGTCCCAAGCTTCGATTTGACCCGAGGTCTCGCGGGCCATCAACTCTTGCAATAGCGCACCCTCGCGCTCCGCATTTGCCCTGGCTGCTGGAGCAATCTTTCTCAGTACCGAATGCACATTTGCCCCGCTGCCGGCAGTTTGCTGCGCGGTGACGTAGTCGACGTAATTGGCGTATCCGAATAGTGAAGCTTTTTCCCTGCGAAGATCTAGTAGTTGCTTCACAACATCAGAAGTGTCGTTGGCATTCTTGCGACCGCCCCTGGAGAGAGTTGCCTTGAGAATGGTCTCCCGCAAAGCGCGGTCTTCAAGATTGGCCAGCAATGGGTGCCCTGAATAGTTGAGTAGTGGAATCACATAGCCATCTAGATTGCGAACCTCTGCTGCCTTTTTGCACGATGCAATCTCAGCATCGCTCAAGCCCTTGAGTCGTGTTGCGTCTGGCAAGTGGATCGCCAAGTCATTACTGTCCGCCAAGAGTCGTTTATCGAACTCTGCCTCTAAGCCCGAAATCTTTTCGTTAATCTCACCGACGCGTTTTCTTTGCTCGGCTGTTAGTTCAGCTCCGGCGAACTTGAAGTCCTTTAGGTAGCGACTGAGTAGCCAATCGCTCTCGGCGTCAAGATTGAGTGATTCGCGCCGGCTTGCCAAAGTCTTTAATCTCTCGAAAAGCGATGGATTTAGACGAATCGAATCGATGTGGGCGGCTAGGCGTGGGGCAATCTCCGCCTCAATAGCCTGAAGCGTCTCGTTGGTGTCACTAGAGCATTTGTTGTAGAACACCATAAGCATGGAGTTCAAAAGGTCTCCAGCTCGCTCCATGGCCACTACGGTGTTCTCGAATGTCACATCATCCTGCTCGAGGATCTGCGCAATCTCTGCGTTATGAGAGGAGACCGCATGCTCGAAGGCAGGGAGATAGTGCTCATCTTTGAGCAGCGCAAAATCAGGTAGTTCGTACTCGAGAGGGGATCGGCTCAGCAACGGATTAGTCATTGCTACAGCTTATTCCGAAGGAGCAAACTCCACCTCTGAGATAGCCAGCTCGCCAGTTTGGATCTTGAGGTTGGAAATCTTTCCTACCGCCATGAGATCACCCTGGATGTATTTCAGTTCCTCAGGCCCGCTGAGCGTAGCCTTCGTGATCTCTGCCTTCATCGAGAGTTTGGCATCAGACTTGGTTTTTCGCACCAAGATAAGGGCGGCGGAGGCCAGCTCATAGAGATCAGAGTTCTCGTAATGTGACAGCTCTGAATCAGTTGGCCATGGGGCCAGATGAACCGAACCCGCTTGCCACCAGGACCAAACCTCTTCGGCGGCGTAGGGGATGAATGGAGCGAACAGTCGAACCATTACAGAGAGCGCTTCTCGTAATGTCAAAACTGCGCTTCCAACCTGAGCAGTTGTGAAATCACCCTGACCGTAGGCACGTTCCTTTACCAGCTCAACGAAGTCATCCGCGAAAGTCCAGAAGAAGGTTTCGGTGGTTTCTAAGGCCTTTGTGTGGTCGTACTCGTCAAAGGCCTTGGTGGCGACTGCGACCTGCTTTCTGAGTGCCGCAAGCATCGCTCTATCAACAGGCTCGGACACCTCTGAAACTCCAGCTGGGAGCTCAAAGGTTAGGGCAAAGCGGGCTGCGTTCAATAGCTTTATGGCTAGACGTCGACCAATCTTCATCTGGCCTTCGTCGAATGCTGCATCGGTACCTAATCTGGCGGAAGCTGCCCAGTAACGTACGGCATCTGAACCATGAGTCTCGAGCAATTCATTCGGAACGACGACATTGCCCTTTGATTTGGACATCTTCTTGCGGTCCGGATCCAAAATCCAGCCTGAAATGGCCGCATTCTTCCACGGGAGCTCGCCGTGCTCGAGTTCGCTACGAAGCAAGGTTGAAAACAGCCAGGTACGAATAATGTCCTGCCCCTGCGGACGAAGGTCAAAGGGGAAGACCTCTTTGAACAAGTCTGGGTCACTTATCCAACCGCCAGCTAGCTGCGGTGTGAGGGACGAGGTTGCCCAGGTGTCCATGATGTCGTGCTCCCCGATGAAGCCTCCAGGGACTCCGCGCTGAGCTTCCTGGTATCCAGCTGGAACATCGGTTGATGGATCTACCGGGAGTTGTTCCTCGGTTGGGGTGATCACATTGTCAAAGTCAGGGTTACCATCCTGGTCTAATGGGTACCAAACTGGGATCGGGACTCCAAAGTAGCGCTGCCGAGAAATCAACCAGTCACCATTTAGACCATTGATCCAGTTTTCCAGTCTCACTCGCATGAAATCTGGGTGGAACTGCAACTCCTTGCCTAGCTCAATGAGTCGATCGGCAATGGGGCGATCTTTGCCACCGTTTTTGATGTACCACTGGCGAGTGGAAACAATCTCTAAAGGCTTGTCTCCCTTTTCGAAGAACTTCACTGGGTGAGTGATTGGCTTGGGTTCGCCAATTAGTGCCCCGAGCTCCTTCAGCTTCGCAACGATCAGTTCTTTAGCTGTGAAGACAGTCTTACCCTTGAGCTCTTCAAAAAACTCCGCCTGGTCTGATGCAGAGATAACATCGGGAGCGCTCGAGACAATTCGGCCATCAAAACCGATGATCGCTCGGTTTGGAAGATTCAGCTCGCGCCACCAGATAACGTCAGTGACATCGCCGAATGTGCAAATCATCGCTATGCCTGAACCCTTATCTTTCTGGGCAAGGCGATGAGACACGATAGGTACCTCAACACCGAAAATCGGCGTCTTGGCCATCTTGCCAAACAGTGGTTGGTATCGCTCATCATCTGGGTGCGCAACTAGCGCCACACAGGCGGGGATTAGCTCTGGTCTAGTGGTTTCAATGAAAATCTCACCGTTTGGCCCATCGAAGCGAACTCGGTGATATGCACCAGGCTGCTCCCTGTCCTCAAGCTCAGCCTGAGCCACCGCGGTTCTGAAGGTGACATCCCACAGGGTGGGGGCCATCGATTGGTATGCCTCACCTCGAGAAAGGTTGTTCAAAAACGCCTGCTGGGAAACCTTTTGCGCATCCTTGGAAATTGTTCGGTAGGTCTTTGCCCAATCCACCGAGAGTCCAAGGTTTCGCCAAAGGTTCTCAAATGCCTTCTCGTCCTCTTCAGTTAGCTTCTCGCAGAGCTCAATAAAGTTGCGTCTCGAAATCGGCAGCTGGTCAGCTGCTTTAGAGGATTTATTGTCCCCGCCTTCTTGCGGAGGAGTGAAGTTTGGGTCATAGGGCAAAGATGGATCGCATCTGACTCCGTAGTAGTTCTGAACCCTGCGCTCGGTTGGAAGACCGTTGTCGTCCCATCCCATCGGGTAGAAAACCTTGTATCCGCACATCCTCTTGTAACGAGCGACTACATCGGTGTGGGTGTATGAAAAAACGTGTCCGACATGGAGAGAACCAGAGGCAGTAGGAGGTGGAGTGTCAATCGAGTAAACATTGCCGTCTCCCTGGTAGGAGTAAACCCCTTTGGAATCCCAAACTGGGACCCATTTCTGCTCTAGTCCGTCGACGGTTGCCTTTTCAGGAACCATGGCGGAACGAGTTGGGTCGGGCTGATTTTTAGTCACTTGGATAACTCCGGGGTTCAAAACTTCTCTAGGTTAACATTGTTAAGTTCTAGAACCCATCGAAAGCAAAGATGTATCCAAAGCACAGGCCAGATTCTGCTGGCGTTACCCCTTCGCCTTTCTTCCCAGACGTGGAGAAAGAGGTGCTTGCGCACTGGGCCAAGGACGACACCTTTCAAGAGTCAATCAGCCAGCGTGCTGAAGCGGGTGCGGAGGAGTTTGTTTTCTACGACGGCCCACCATTTGCAAATGGTCTGCCGCACTATGGTCATCTACTAACTGGATACACAAAGGACCTGATTCCGCGCTATCAGACTATGCGTGGCAAAAGGGTTGAGCGCAGGTTCGGGTGGGACACTCACGGTTTGCCAGCAGAGGTTGAGGCGGAGCGCCTGCTGGGAATTTCTGGGCGACCTGAGATCGAAAAGTTCGGGATCCAGAAGTTCAATGATTTTTGCCGAACCAGCGTCCTGAAATACACCGAGGACTGGCGCACCTACGTAACTCGCCAGGCCCGCTGGGTTGATTTTGATAACGACTACAAGACTTTGGATGTTAGCTACACCGAGAGTGTGCTTTGGGCATTCAAAGAGCTGCATAAAAAGGGTTTGATTTACGAAGGTTTCAAGGTCCTTGCCTACTGCTGGCGGTGTGAGACTCCGCTTTCAAATCATGAGCTCCGCATGGATGACGAGGTCTATCGTTCCAGGCAAGACCAGTCTGTAACGGTTAGCTTCCCGATTTCTGCGCCGGGCCATGAGCTTGACGGGGTGAAGATGTTGGCTTGGACCACGACTCCGTGGACATTGCCAACCAACTTCGCACTGGCTGTTGGTCCTGACATCGAGTATTCGGTGGTTGCCACACAGAGTGGCAAGTATCTATTGGCTAGCTCACAACTTGGCGCCTATGCCAAGGACCTGGGTTTCGAGGATGCCGACTCGGCAAAGTCAGGGGTCATCAAGACTTACCGAGGCACTGAGCTCCAGGGATTGCGATACGAGCGACTGTTTGACTTTTATGCGGATGCTGAGAAGTACGACATCGAAAACGCATGGCAGGTTTTGGTTGGAGATTATGTAGCAGACAACGAGGGCACGGGTATTGTTCACCAGGCCCCGGCTTACGGTGAAGATGACCAGAATCTCTGTAATGCAGCAGGCATTCCGACCTATGTCTCAGTGAACGAGCGCGGGCAATATCTTTCAAACATCCCACCGTACGCGGGAATGCATGTCTTTGACGCCAACAAGCCAATCACTCAGGATTTGAAATCTATGGGACGGCTTCTGCGTCAGCAGTCCTATGAGCACGCCTACCCGCACTGCTACCGATGCAAAAACCCGCTGATTTACAAGGCAGTTAGTTCCTGGTTTGTCGAGACCACCAAGCTTCGCGATCGCATGCTGGAGCTAAACCAGCAGATCAACTGGGTTCCCGAGCACACTAAGAATGGAAGTTTTGGAAAGTGGCTTGAAAATGTCAGGGATTGGGCAATTTCACGCAATCGCTTCTGGGGAGCGCCGATCCCGGTATGGAAGAGCGATGACCCCAACTACCCTCGAATCGATGTCTACGGCTCCCTGGATGAGCTAGAAGCGGACTTTGGGGTCAGGCCTAAAGATTTCCACCGACCTGAGATTGACCTGCTAACCAGACCTAATCCAGATGACCCGACAGGTAAATCAACCATGCGTCGCGTGCCGGAGGTCTTGGACTGCTGGTTCGAATCTGGCTCGATGCCATTTGCGCAGGTGCACTATCCGTTTGAGAATCGGGATTGGTTTGACTCTCACTTCCCAGGTGATTTCATCGTTGAGTATGTAGGTCAGACCCGAGGCTGGTTCTACACCCTTCATGTTCTATCGACAGCATTGTTTGATAGGCCGGCGTTCAAGAACGCCGTCAGCCACGGCATCGTTCTTGGCAATGACGGCCAGAAAATGTCTAAGTCACTGCGCAACTATCCAGATGTCAATGAGGTATTTGACCGAGACGGTTCTGATGCTATGCGTTGGTTCCTGCTCTCGAGCACCATCCTTCGAGGTGGCAATCTTTCGGTAACCGAGCAGGGTATTCGTGAGGGCGTTCGTCAGGCGCTGCTGCCGCTTTGGAACAGCTACTACTTCTTCACGCTCTATGCCAATGCTGCAAAGTATGAGGCAAGCCCATCGCACAGTTCAACGCAGCTGCTTGATCGCTACATCCTCTCGAAGACTGCGGACCTAATTCGCGATCTCGAGGTCGATCTGGATCAGTTTGATAGCTACAGCGCATCTGCAAAGGTGCGAGACTTCGCCGAGATTCTCACAAACTGGTACATCAGGCGCTCTAGAGATCGTTTTTGGGAGGGTGACAAGGACGCCTTTGACACCCTCTACACAGTTTTGGAGGCGGTTCTGAGAGCCGTTGCACCGCTTTTACCGCTGACCGCTGAGGAAATGTGGCGAGGACTAACAGGTGGCAGAAGTGTCCACCTAGAGTCATGGCCAGATGCGTCTGAGTTTCCCTCTGATCACGATCTGGTTTCTGACATGGACACCATTCGTGAAGCAGCATCGGTTGGACAGGCACTACGCAAATCTGCTGGACTGCGAGTCAGGTTGCCGCTTAGCAACCTCACTGTTGCATCAAACTCTCTAGGTCTAGCCCAGTACTCAGATCTGATCGCCGATGAGTTGAATGTGAAGAGCGTTCAAGTTGTACCCGCAACCGATGAGATTGCAAAGCAGTTCGGCATCAGTAAGTCCCTAACCATCAATGCCAGGGCATTGGGCCCCAGAGTTGGAGCTGATGTGCAGCGGATCATCAGAGAGGCCAAGCTTGGGAATTGGCAGCCAAAAGGTGATGTGGTGGTAGTTGATTCAACAGAGCTTGAGGTTGGCGAATTTGAGCTGACCATGACCGCAGCTTCAGATAACCCGGATGCAAAGGTCGGCATCACCTCTTTTGGTTTTGTTTTGCTTGACACCAAGGTGACCGCTGAATTGGAGAGAGAAGGCGCTGCCCGAGATGCAATTCGTCACATTCAACAGGCCCGCAAGGATGCCGGTCTTGATGTCTCGGATCGTATTTCGCTCAAACTAAGGGTCGACCAATCAAGTCTGGAGGCAATCCAAGAGCACCAAAAGTTCATCTGCGACGAGGTGCTTGCGCTCGAGTTTGATGTGTCTGTTGGCAGTGGCGAGCTGACAATAGGTGAGGCGGGTTCATTGGGAATTGAGCTTCAGAAAATTGGCTAGCGATTACTCTCGTGAGATGCAGGATGTTCTGCAGGAGCTATATGCAAGACAGCCTGAGAGTCAAGTAAGACCAAGGTTAGAACCCACGCGCCGAGCTGTTGAAATCCTTGGTGATCCGCAGCAAAACTACGGAATCATTCACATCACTGGAACTAACGGAAAGACCTCAACGGCTCGCATTATTGAGCGTATTCTTCGTGAGCACGGACTAAGAACCGGAAGACTCACCTCGCCGCACCTCATCCACTTCAATGAGCGAATCGCGATTGACGGTGAACCGGTCTCAGATGAGGTCTTTATCGAGGCCTACAACGACACCAAGCCTCTTCTTGAGATTGTCGATAACCAGCTGGTCGCAGAAGGAGAGCAGAAGCTCACCTTCTTTGAAGCAATGACCGCCATCGCGTTTCAGATTTTCTCGGATGCCCCAATCGATGTCCTGGTCCTCGAGGTCGGGATGGGTGGTGAGTGGGATTCCACCAATGTTGCCAATGCAGATGTCGCGGTTTTCACCCCAATCGACCTCGACCACCAGAAATCCCTCGGTGACACCATCGCTGAAATTGCAGCGACAAAGGCTGGGATTATCAAGTCAGGCTCATTGGCTGTGAGCTCTAATCAAACCCAAGAGGCCGACCAGGTTCTCAGAGAGCGCGGAGTGGAGCTTTTTGCAGGTCAGAGTTTCGGGGTCTCGGACATTTCTGCCGATGGCTTCGGGGTTAGATTCTCTGTCCAGGGTTTGGCCGGAGAGTACCCCTTTGTTTGGATGCCGATGCTAGGTGAGCATCAAGCTCAAAATGCCGCTACCGCAATAGCCGCCGTCGAGCTTTTCTTGGGTGGAGGACAGCGAGCAATTGCGGATGAGGTGCTGAGGCAAGCTCTTGCAGATGCGGTTTCTCCCGGAAGATTGCATGTCATTGAGAAAGATCCGCTGATTGTTTTGGATGGTGCTCACAACCCGCACGGCATTAGATCGCTAAGAAGAGCCCTCGCTTTCCATTTTTCAGGTCGCGAACTGATCGGAGTGGTTGCGACCCTTGCCGATAAAGACTGGCGTCAAAGCGCCCAGGAGCTGTCTCAAACCTTCAATAAGTTGATCATTACTCAAGCGCCAGGGCCAAGGGCATTGCCGGCCGAAGATTTTGCTGAGGTATTCACTGATTTGGATGTTGAGGTTCTAGCGGTCGAACCTGATGCTGTGATGGCTTTGGAGTTGTTGCGAGGTGCCATGGGAGATAACTCGGTCGGTGTCTTGACGGGATCTTTGTACATGGTCGGCGAAGTGCTAGCTAGCGTGCGAGAGAATAGTGAAGATGAGTAAGCCAAAGTCCACCCGCAGAGCGCTGAGCGCAATTGTTCTTAGCTTTGAAGCAATTGTCGTTTTTTTTGCGACCCTAACCGCTTTTGGGCTAAGAATCGCCCCTGTTGAATGGGTCTGGGGAATTGGCCTCACGGTGTCAATCTTGATGATTCTCACCCCTGCAATTCTCGGAAAGCCGGGGGGATATGCTCTGGGCTGGGTTCTCCAGGCAGCCCTGCTGGTAAGCGGTTTCTGGCTCTGGGGAATGTTCGTAATTGGCAGCATCTTGGTTGGTATGTGGATTTGGGCTCAGATTGCCGGGGGAACGGTGGATCGCGCCAGAGAGAATTACCTCAAGCTAAAGGAGAGCAATGACTGAATCAACTTTGGTTCTAATCAAGCCTGATGGTGTCAAAAGAAACCTAATTGGCGAAGTGATTCGTCGCTGCGAGCAAAAGGGCTACGTTGTTGCGGCTTTGAGAAAGCTCACCCCAACTCGTGAGCTACTCGCGAAGCACTATGCCGAGCACGAGGGAAAGCCGTTTTACGAGCCACTTCTTGAGTTCATGCTTTCCGGGGATGTAGTCGCCATTCGACTCGAGGGTAACCGTGTAATCGAGGGCTTCCGATCGCTTGCTGGCCCTACTGATCCAACACTTGCGGCTCCAGGAACTATTCGCGGTGATTTGGGTCGCGACTGGGGCACCAAAGTCGTTCAGAATTTGGTTCACGGTTCAGACTCTAGGGAGTCTGCTGAGCGAGAGCTTGCTCTCTGGTTCTAGAACAGACTCGGCCAGAAGTCCCAGAAGTGAATCAAAATCGGGATGATTAGCGCCAAGTAGGTCAGCACCACAATCACCCAAGCCCACTCGTAGATGACCTTTCCTGGGCGGACTAGCTTTTCTCCCAGGTGACCTTCTTTGGCAGTGTGACCAAAAATGGCCCAGAACAGCGGGATGGTTGCTGACCATGCCACCATGCAGTAAATGCACAGCGCACCAATGTCATAGACGCTCTGACTGAACAACCAGATTACAAAGGTCATGGCAAACACATGTCCGAGCAAAAACAGTTGCCAGAACCAAGACTTGAATTTTGCTCCCGCGAGAATTGCGAATCCGACTACAACTGGAGCGAAGAATGCCGCTAAACCAATCAGTGGATTTGGAAAGCCAAACAACGCTGCTTGCTCACTGAGCATCACAGATTTACAGCTGATGAAGGGCGAAATATCACACGCAGTCGAAGCTTCTGGATTTCCAGCTACCTTGATGCGCTCCAGAGTGAGGCCGAAGCTTGCAATCCAACCCAGGATTCCGAAGCCAATCAGCGAAAAAGGAAATAACACAGCTTGATTATCGCATTTTGATAACAAGCATGTAATACTTCTAGGCAGGTGCGAACACACTTGCACCAAAGGTTTTGGAATCGTTGATTCCACTCATGAATAGGATTCGATTCAGGTTGCGGCTTGAATCAACGAATAAAGACACTGTGGGTGTGTACCGGTGCATTAGGTAAAAAGTGCCGAAGAAGAAAGCAGAACCGGCAAAGCCGGCAGCAATTCAACTAATTTTCCAAGCTCCTGATCTACCCACCCCGAAGGTAAATCCTCGCTCGGGCAAGCTAGCAGTTGAGGAAGAAGCGCCCGCTCCGAAAAAAGAGCGCCCTTCGAAAGAAAAGCCTGTCAAGGAGAAGCCACAACGTGAGAAGCCAGAGCCTGAAGAGAAGGAATCTGGTTCTACGAGGGTTGATGCCAAGAGAAATCGCCGGCGCGATACCAGAGATAACTCTCGCCGCCGCTCCTCTGTAACCGAAAGCGAGTTCCTTGCTCGTCGTGAGTCTGTGGAGCGCACCATGGTGGTTCGCGACAAGGGCGGAAGAATTCAGATTGGCGTGCTGGAAGACGGCTTGCTGGTTGAGCACTACGTCGCTCAGTCTCAGGGCGGATCGCTGATTGGCAACGTTTATCTGGGTAAGGTTCAGAACGTCCTACCGTCGATGGAGGCGGCTTTCGTAGACATCGGCAAGGGCCGCAACGCAGTTCTATACTCCGGTGAGGTTGACTGGGAAGCCGCGGAAACCGGTAATCAGCCAAGACGAATCGAGCTCGCTCTAAAGAGCGGTGATCAGGTTCTGGTCCAAGTAACCAAGGATCCAGTTGGCCAAAAAGGTGCAAGGCTCACTTCTCAGGTTTCACTTCCTGGACGCTTCCTGGTGTACGTGCCAGGTGGCAACATGTCTGGTATTTCTCGCAAGCTACCCGAGTCAGAGCGCCAGCGTTTGAAGCAGATTCTGAAGACTGCCTTGCCTGAGGATGCTGGAGTGATTGTGCGCACGGCAGCAGAAGGAGCATCCGAGGAACAGCTGATCCACGATGTCGAGCGTCTAAAGACCCAGTGGGAGTCCATCACCGAAAAAGCTAAGGGCAAGGCTCCGCAGCTTCTGCATTCCGAGCCTGACCTGCTGGTCAAGATCATTCGAGATGTCTTCAACGAAGACTTCCAGTCGCTTGTGGTTTCAGGCGATTCAGCAATGGCCACCATCAAGGACTACTTGGAGACTGTGGCTCCAGATCTTGTTGAGCGACTGAAGCCATACACCTCAGCTGAGGACATCTTCGACCACTACAGACTCGGAGACCAGATTGCAAAGGCGCTAGATCGTAAGGTTTATCTGCCATCTGGAGGCTCATTGGTCATTGACCGAACCGAAGCAATGACCGTGGTTGATGTCAACACCGGAAAGTTCATTGGATCTGGCGGAAACTTAGAAGAAACCGTAACTAAGAACAACCTTGAAGCAGCGGAGGAGCTTGTTCGCCAGCTTCGACTTCGCGACATTGGTGGAATCGTAGTTGTTGACTTTATCGACATGATTCAAGAGTCCAATCAGGAGATGGTTAGAAGGCGTCTGCTGGAGTGTCTCTCAAGAGACAGAACCAAGAACCAGGTGAGTGAGATTACTTCGCTTGGATTGGTGCAGATGACCCGCAAGAAGATCGGCGTTGGCCTGCTTGAAACCTTTGGAGAGACCTGTGACTGCTGTGCTGGCAGGGGAGTGGTGATCCATGAAGAACCTCGTTTCAAGATGCCGGAAGAGAACAAGTCCTCGAAGCAGTCAAAAAAGAAGAAGGACAAGCCCGAGGTGGTCAAGAAGGTTGTGACACCTGAACAGGCAGATGTTCTGAAGAACGTTGTAAACAAGATTGCTCAAGCGGCTCAAGCCGAAGAGGAACCAAAGGCCAAGGAGCCAGAGGGCAAGACTGAGCTTTTGAACCTAGTTCTAGAGTCCCTGCCAGAGCCGGAGGCTAAGGCGAAGCCTAGACGTCGTAGGGTAAGTGCTAAGGCGACCAACTCTTCAGGAGATTCAGCAGAATAATCTGCACAGTTGTTGACCTCGCTCTAGGTTTTTACTAAACTAGGGCGCTGTTGCTCGAGGGTTTTCCTCAATGGGCTCAATCCGAAGAAAAGATAGGTTTTCCCGTGGTTTACGCAATTGTTCGCGCCGGCGGTCGTCAGGAGAAGGTTTCTGTTGGAACCATCGTGACCATGAACCGCATCGCAGCTACCTCAGGCACCATCGAGCTGCCTGCTCTGCTGCTGGTAGATGGCGACAAGGTCACCACCGATTCCAAGGCTCTTGCCAAGGTGAAGGTTGTTGCAGAGGTTCTAGACCAGACCCGTGGTCCAAAGATCATCATTCAGAAGTACAAGAACAAGACCGGTTACAAGAAGCGTCAGGGCCACCGTCAGGACCTAACCCGCGTCCAGGTCACCGAGATTAAGTAGGTAGGCAGAAATGGCATCCAAAAAGGGAGTTAGCTCCACTCGTAACGGTCGTGACTCAAACGCTCAGCGCCTTGGTGTAAAGCGCCACGACGGTCAGCTAGTCAACGCTGGAGAGATCTTGGTCCGTCAGCGCGGAACCCACTTCCACCCTGGTGTGAACGTTGGACGCGGCAAGGATGACACTCTGTTCGCTTTGGCTGCTGGCTCGGTTGAGTTCGGCGCAAAGGCCGGCCGCAAGGTTGTAAACGTAGTTACCCAGTAACTAAAGATTTAGATTGAGGCGGGCCTTTGGTCCGCCTCTTTCTGTTTAGGAGATAGTCATGGTTACATTCGTCGATCAGGTGACTTTGCACCTGAAAGCCGGCAGTGGTGGCGATGGCTGTACGTCAATTCGACGCGAGAAATTCAAGCCACTTGCTGGGCCGGACGGGGCCGATGGTGGTGATGGTGGTTCGATTTACCTCGTCACAGATCCAAATGTGACCACGTTGCTTGATTACCACCACCGTCCACACCGCAGTGCAGATTCCGGCGGCAGCGGAGCGGGAGACTACAAAAACGGGGCTAGAGGGGAAGACCTCTACCTTCCTGTCCCGGTGGGCACCGTGGTAAAAGACAAGTCGGGAAAGCTACTTGCCGACCTTGCTGAACCTGGCATGGAGTTGCTGGTTGCCGAGGGTGGAGCAGGCGGACTCGGAAATGCTGCTCTAGCTTCAAGAAAGCGCATTGCCCCGGGGTTTCATCATCTGCTGGGTGTTCCAGGCTGGAGCGGCGATGTAGTTCTAGAACTCAAAACAGTTGCCGATGTTGCCCTAGTTGGTTACCCGTCGGCAGGCAAATCCTCACTGATTGCGGCGATGAGTGCTGCTCGTCCGAAGATTGCGGATTATCCCTTCACCACCCTGCACCCCAACCTAGGTGTCGTACAGGCCGGTCAGATGCGATACACAATCGCCGATGTGCCAGGTTTGATTGAAGGAGCCAGCAAGGGTAAAGGTCTGGGGCTCGAGTTCCTTCGCCACGTTGAGCGTTGCAGCGCACTCCTCCACGTTATTGATTGCGCCACTTTAGAGCCAGGCAGAGATCCGATTTCTGATCTCAAAGTTATTCTTGCCGAGCTTGAGGCTTACCAAGTGCCTGATGGTCAGACTCCATTACATGAGCGACCACAGCTGGTTGCTTTGAACAAGGTTGATGTGCCAGATGCAAAAGAGCTCGCCGAGTTCGTGAAGCCAGAGTTCGAAGCCCTTGGTTATCCGGTGTTTCTTGTCAGTTCAGCCACCACTGAAGGCCTAAAGGAACTGAACTTTGCCCTTGCGAAGCTGGTGACTGAGGAGCGTAAGTCTCAGATTCCAGCCTCTCAGAAGCGATTCTCTTTGCTGCCACAGAAAGCCAAGGATTCTGGTTTTGTGGTTCGAAATGAAGAGATTTCTGGCGAGCCGGTGTTCCGCATCATAGGTTCAAAGCCAGAGCGCTGGGTTGCTCAGACCATGTTTGGTAATGCCGAGGCAGTCAGTTACCTTTCGGAGCGACTGCAAAAGCTCGGAGTTGAAGACGCTCTCTATAAATCTGGCGCTCGACGCGGTTCAACGGTAATCATTGGTGAGGGCGACGGGGTTGTATTTGACTGGGATCCGCTGGTCTCCTCGGTGGCTGAGTTGGCTGATGGTGTTGATCCAGTTGACGGTCCTGCCAGACGAACCAACCAGCAGCGTCGCCAAGAGTATTACGACATGATGGATGCCAGAGCGAGAGGCCGCGCGGAGCGGGAGGCGGTTCGCGAGTCCAGTGTCTTCGTGGAGGATGAGCTTGACTAACACTTCGATAATCGCATCCGCCAGGCGAATTGTTATTAAGGTCGGCTCTTCATCCATCACTGGAGTAAATGAGTCACAGCTTGACTTAATCGTGGATCTAGCTACTCGATTGATGAAAACCAAGGAAGTCATTTTGGTCAGCTCCGGCGCTATCGCGACCGCTTCGCCAATCATCGGTCTGACCGCGAAACCTGAGGATCTTGCTACATCTCAAGCTCTTGCAAGCATTGGTCAAGCAAGACTTATGTCGCGCTACGAGGCATCCCTTTCCCGCTATGGAAAGTTGCCCGGTCAGGTTTTACTAACGGTTGATAACCTCAGCGATCAGCAATCCGCCGAAAACGCACTTGGAGCTCTGGAACGACTGCTCGAGCTTGGTGTCCTGCCGATCATCAATGAGAACGACTCCGTTGCCACCCAAGAGATTCGGTTTGGAGACAATGACCAGCTTGCGGCTCAGGTTGCAGCGCTGGTGAATGCCGATTTGCTGATTCTCTTTAGTGACATCGAAGCGCTATACACAAAGCCGCCAACCCAACCGGGTGCCGAACCAATTCCAGTTGTGCCTTTTGCCGGCAGCTTGGAAGGGGTTGAAATCGAAGGAACCTCCACCGGTTATGGAACCGGTGGCGCGCTCACGAAGGTTGCTGCTGCAAGACTTGCTACCGAGATGGGCGTTGGTGTGATTCTCACCTCCACCAAGCATGCGTCGGAAATTGACTCCAAAGATCACATTCACACCTGGTTCGAGCCAAAAGTTTAGGATTCATCAATGACAGCAAACTCGTTGATTGAGAAGGCGAAGCTAGCCTCTGGCGACATCAATCGTGCAGGCACATCTCTGAAGAATCAGGCGCTTGAGCGCCTTGCCGCTCTCCTCGAGGCAAATGCAGCTGAGATCCTGGCTGCAAATGAGCAAGATCTCGAGCATGGCGCTGCAAATGGACTCGCTATTGGCTTGCAAGACAGATTGCGCCTGACCACAGAACGCATTGCTTCTTTGGCTTCTGCCGTGAGAGAGATTATTGCCCTAGCGGATCCGGTTGGAGAGATTGTTTCGGGTCGAACCCTGCACAATGGTCTAAAAATCTCACAGGTCAGGGTCCCATTCGGCGTTATTGGCATGATTTATGAGGCCAGACCAAACGTCACGATTGACATCGCAGCACTTGCAATCAAGTCCGGAAACGCACTTGTCCTGCGTGGCGGCAGCGCAGCGGAGAAAACAAATGCAGTTCTGATCCGCCTGGTCCGAAGGGCTTTGGATGATTTCGGCATCAGCCCAGATGTGATCCAGAGTGTGGATGAGTTCGGTCGCGACGGCGCGAAGGCCATCATGATGGCTAGGGGATTAGTTGATGTTCTGATTCCTCGAGGCAGTGCAAACCTAATCAAAACTGTCGTTGAGGAGTCTAAGGTTCCAGTAATTGAAACTGGCGACGGCATTGTTCACATTTACGTAGATGAGTCGGCGGATCTCGATAAAGCGATTCCGATCATCATCAACTCGAAGACTCAACGACCCTCTGTTTGCAATTCGCTCGAGACCCTCTTGGTTCACAAGGATGTCGCCTCAGAGCTGTTGCCGAAATTGAACGAAGCCTTGTTATCTGAGGATGTTGTAGTTCATGCCGATGAGACGGCATCCGGCCTTATGTCAGGCGCGACTATGGCTCAGGAGTCCGACTGGGCAACTGAGTATCTTGCGCTAGAGCTATCGGTGCGAGTGGTGGATGGGATTGATCAGGCACTAGATCACATTGCGCGCTATTCCACCAAGCACACCGAGTCGATTCTCACCGAAGATCTAGGAACCGCGGAGCGATTCTTAGCTGAAGTTGATGCTGCGGTTGTCATGGTGAACTCTTCGACCAGATTTACTGACGGTGGTGAGTTTGGCTTCGGTGCCGAGGTCGGCATCTCAACCCAGAAGCTGCATGCTCGCGGACCAATGGGGTTGAGCGTTCTGACCAGCACTAAGTGGCTGGTTCGAGGCAATGGACAAGTCCGCGGTTAGACTATTCCGAGATAGCGAGGAGATTCGATGTTTTCTGTTCTTGAATCAGGTGATGCAATCATCCGTCACACCGAGATTCCTATGGACCCAGTTCTGTATGGCGTAATCGCGATGGGTGTCTTCATCGTTCTGGGCCTGATTACTTGGTCATACCGCAACGTCGCCAACCGCCACTCTCACAAGGCCACTAAGTCTTCTCACCACTAGTTCGTTATGACTAAGCAAAGGCCAAGAATTGGCGTCATGGGTGGAACCTTTGACCCGATTCACAATGGCCACCTGGTTGCAGCAAGTGAGGTCGCTGCGGCCTTTGAACTAGACGAGGTTGTCTTCGTTCCAACCGGACAGCCTTGGCACAAAAAAACCGTTACCGCTGCTGAGCATCGCTATCTAATGAGCGTCATTGCAACAGCGGCAAATCCAAGATTCAGGGTCTCCAGGGTTGACATCGACCGACCCGGAATCACCTACACGGTTGACACTCTTACTGATCTGAAAGCGGAATATCCAGAGGCCGAGCTCTTCTTTATCTCCGGCGCTGACGCGGTTCTGCAGATTCTCAGCTGGAAAGAGATCGATCGAATCTGGGGACTTGCCCACTTCGTGGCGGTGACACGTCCGGGCCATAAGCTCGAGCTCCCAAAGGCGCCAGAGGGATCAATCTCAGTCTTGGAAATCCCAGCGCTTGCCATTTCTTCCAGTGACATTCGCGATAGAGTTCCGCAGGCGAAACCGATTTGGTATCTGGTTCCCGATGGAGTTGTTCAGTACATCGGAAAGCACGGGCTTTACAGGGAGGCGACATGACTCAATTCATGACTCGCCGCGAGCGCCGTGAGGCAGAGCGTGCTGGATTGATTCCAGCGCAGCAGGATAGTTTTGAAGAGGCCCGGGATTTAGATGCCGAGCCAAATGCGCTTGAGCAAGTAATTGCTGAGCCTGAAGTAATCGAGGCTCCGGTTGTTATTGAGCAGACCGTAGCTGAGGCCTCAGCCCCTCTTGTGAGCAGCGCTGCGCCACTACTTTCTAGGCGTGAGCGCAGATTGCTCGAAGAGCGTGGTGAGCTTCCAGTTGAGGCGGTTCAAGAGCCGGTCACGATCACTAATCCAAATCCAACGGTAGTTATTGATCCATCCGAAATGCCGGTTTTGCAACCAAACCATTCGATTGAAGAGCCAGTGGCTGATTTCACCGGCTCCAATCTGCTAGCTGAGCCCAGTACTCAATCGATTGTTTTGGACATCGCACCTGAAGCCATTGCAATCCCACTGGAGACTGGCGAAATTTCTTCCTCATCCTCTGGATCGATCGAGATTATTGCCGAGCCAATCACGGGTGCTAATACGGCTGGACTGGATGGAATCGAACTTGACCAAATCGACTCTATGGATGCCGTCACAGGGGTTATCTCGGTGGTTGAGCCCGTGAGTGCGCTGGAAGTTATCAATCAGCGTGCAACCCTTGGGGTTGTTCCTGAAGCGGTTCTGAAAAAGGGCTGGTGGCAACCCTGGGCAATCGCAGGTCTCGGAGCGGTGCTGGTGGTAGTGACAATCTATGCAGCCATAACAATCATTACTGCGCTGGGGAACTAATTGACAGCCACCAAGCAAGCAATTGAACTCACGAAATTGGCTGCCTCCGCTGCCGAAGACAAGCTTGCGGAGAACTTAGTTGCTCTTGATGTGAGTGAGCCATTCGCACTAGCCGATGTGTTTCTGATTGCATCAGCCAAGAATGAGCGCCAGGCAGCTGCTATTGCAGACGCAATCGAGGAGAAGCTGCAGGAGGCTGGTTACAAAGCCAAGTACCGCGAGGGAATGGCTGCAGCCCGATGGATTCTTTTGGACTTTGGTGATCTAGTCGTGCACATCATGAACGAAGATGAACGCGAGTATTACTCACTGGAACGATTGTGGCGAGATTGCCCAGTGGTTTCGCTTTCCAAATAACTGTGTAAGATTGTCAAGTCTTTGGGCCTGTGGCGCAGCTGGTAGCGCACCTGCATGGCATGCAGGGGGTCAGGGGTTCAAGTCCCCTCAGGTCCACCAATTTCGACAAGCTTGATGCGCGAGCTAAAGCCACTCAAAATCCAAATTTGTTTTTCCGTTACCCCGAAGTGAACAGCTAGAACTTTGAGTAACGCTTCGTTCGCTTTTCCGTCAACGGGATGCTCTCTTAGAAAAACATCCAAGTATGGGGAGTTCGCCTGCACGAGGTCACCTCGCTTAGAACCTGGCTTCACTCTCACCCGAAGTTTCATGGTTGAACTTTAGGGAATAGTTCTTTGTCTAGGGGGCTTTACTTAAATTGAGGAGAAACGATGACTATCAAACCGCAAGGCATTCACCACGTGACCGCAATTGCAAGAGACCCCCAGCAGAATGTTGACTTCTATACAAAGGTCTTAGGTCTGAGGCTTGTGAAGCAAACCGTGAACTTTGACGCCCCACACGTTTGGCATCTTTACTACGGGGACGCACAGGGCTCTCCGTCCTCGATCCTCACTTTCTTTCCATGGCCAGGAATCTCAAAGGGGAAGGACGGTGCCGGGCTGACCACTGCAACTGCATTCTCAATTCCGGCCAGCTCATTGAGTTTCTGGTCGCAGCACCTCAGCAAGCTTGGTGTTGACTGGTCCTGGGGCAAGGATTCCGAAGCAAACGATCTATTGGAATTGCGCGATCACGACGGTATGCGATTGCAACTGGTTGGTACGAATGGAGATGCGCGATCTGGCTGGGACGGAGTCGGAAGCATTCCGGCAGAACATGCCGTTCGGGGGCTTCACGCAGTTGAACTTTCAGAGCGGACCATAGATCCAACCGCGGGCATGCTTGAGAACCTGCTTGGTATGAAAATCGACTCTGAATCTTCGGGCAGAGCGAACTTTTCGATGGGGAGTGGGGCCTCTGGGGCCAAAGTTGAGGTATTGGGTGGGGTTCAAGATCGGGGTTTACAAGCCGGCGGCACTGTTCACCACGTTGCATTCAGTGCTCCAGATCTTCAAACCATGGAGCTATGGCAGCAGGAGCTATTAGGTCGGGGGGCGCAAGTTACTCAAATCATGGATAGGCAATACTTCAAAAGCATCTACTTCCGCGAGCCGGGGGGAGTGCTATTCGAGATCGCAACCGATGACCCAGGCTTCGCTATCGATGAACCCCTGCTTGAACTAGGCAGAAAGCTGAGGCTACCGCCATGGCTGGAGCCCTCGAGAGATCAAATCGAAGCATCTTTGCCTCCGATTAGGCTGTAGTTCGATGTCGAACACTGATCTTTCAAGACCTCACGTCTATCAACCCGGCAGTGCGGACCGCGTCCTGCTTTTGCTTCATGGCACCGGTGGAGACGAGCATGACCTGCTTCGTTTGGGCACGGCTTTGGACCCGGCCGCGCATCTGCTCTCTCCAAGGGGTATGTATTTGGAAGCGGGAATGAACCGCTTCTTTGAGCGCTACCCAGATGGAAGCTTCAATGAAGCTTCGATCGATTGGGCCGTTGAGGAGCTTGCCGAGTTCCTAAATACAGCGATTGATGCGTATGGACTTTCGGGCATGCCAATCACGGCGGTTGGTTTCAGCAACGGAGCGAACACCGCTGCAGCGTTGTTATTGAAACACCCTGAGGCGTTAGCTGGTGCTTGCCTGTTTGGTTCGACGCAGCCCTATAGGGATCTAACCAAAGTGGATCTCTCAGGAAAACGAGTATGGCTTGCTAATGGAGACTTGGACCCTTATGCACCGGTATCAATTAGTGAGCAATGGGTGGCAAGCCTGAGAGATTTTGGTGCAGAAGTGTCTTGGTTACGTCATCCCGGTGGGCATCAGATTTCGCCAGCACACTTGAAGGAAATTTCCAGCGAACTGGTTTAGACTCACCAAAAGTTCGATTCGAAAGGACGAAAGTGGCCATCTCCCACAACCCAGTTTTCAACCAGTCTCTGCAGTCTGGTATTGACTCTGTAAACCAGCAGCAGGTCGACTCAGAGTTCCAAAGACTCACCTCGACTCCTATGACAATCGAGGGAACCGCGTCGAAGGTTCTCGGACTTTTTGTTCTTGTGGTGCTCGGTGCTGCCGCAACTTGGTTCACCGGCGCGTTCTTCCTACTGTTCCCAGCAATGCTGGTTGGTCTAGGTCTTGGTCTTTGGGCCACCTTCTCTAAGAAGGTTCGCCCAGGTCTGTACTACGCATACGCCTTGGTGCAGGGTGTTTTTGTTGGCGCCCTGAGCGGAATCTTGGAGTCGATGTACCCAGGAATTGCCCAGACCGCCGTAGTTTCCACTTTGGCAACAGCTGGTGCAATGTTTGCCGCTTACCGAATGGGCTGGGTCAAGGTTGATGCCCGCTTTACCAGAATCATGATGTTTGCCCTTATTGGCTATTCGGTATTCGCTTTGGTTAATCTTGGATTTGCCGTCTTTGCGGGCATGAGCGCTTATTCGTCTTCCTTTGGTTGGCTGATTGCGCTGGTTGGTGTTGGTCTAGCTGCCTTCACTTTGAACCTTGACTTTGAGGCAATCCGCGAGGGTGCAGCTCAGCGCTGGCCAAAGGAGATGGAGTGGCGCGCTGCATTCGGTCTGACGGCTTCGCTGATTTGGCTATACGTGGAAATCATCCGCCTGCTATCAATCTTCAACCAGCAGGACTAACTCGCCTTAGTTGAATACTGCTGCCAAAGCTGCCTGAGATCCCAGGCGTTTTCGGCCAGGATTGAGACCCCCCGCACTCCGGTGCGGCGGGTCTTTCCTGATATCAGGAGCAATCTGTTTTGAAAGAGTAGCGATGCGCATCTGCGCTGGGCCTCATCGAAGAAGGTTGCATCGGCGCATCCGGTGCCGTCATCCAGGCTGATAAACACAACTCGTTTTCCAGAGCGCATGGGCGGGGTCTGGGTGGCGACTCTTACACCTGCCACCAATACCTCTGAGTTTGCTCTGAGCCCAACCAGCTCGGCGGCCTTCACAACCCCCATTTCATCAAGCATTTCTTGAAACTGCTCCAGCTGATGCCTGGATAGATCTAGACCGGTTATGGATAGCTCATTATCGAGCTGCTCGTTTGGTGAGATCCCTGGATTTCCGACCGGCATTGAAACGATGTTTTTGAAATCAAAACCAAGCTGATTGGGATCCTGCTTGGGTGCTGGTTTTGCGCTGAGTTGACGAACCGCAACCAATAGATCACCACGACGATCAATCGATTGCGAGCGTTCTATCTTGGCAACGGAATCGAGCGCACCAATTAGTGCTAAACGCTCCAGGGTTCTTCTCGAAGGTCTTGCTCTGATATAGAAATCAGCAAGATCGCTAAAGGGTTGCTCGGCAACAACCCGATCCTTTTCCGCTTCTGACATGCCAGCTATTTCGGTGATTGCCATTCTCACCCCAGAGCCGGATTGAGTTTTTTCAACCCGATACTGCTTAGTCGACACATTGACATCGATCGGCAGTAGTTCGACTCCTAACCTTCTGGCTTCGGTCACTATCAGTCGCTTTGGATACATCCCAGGATCATGCGTTAGTAGACCGGCTATGAATTCGGTGGGGTAGTGGGTCTTTAGATATGCAGATTGGTAGGTGGGAAGGGCGAATGCTGCACCGTGAGCTTTGCAAAACCCAAACGACCCAAAGCCTTCAATGATTGACCAAACTCGGTCAATAACGCTTTGGCTATAGCCCCTGGCGTTTGCTGAAGCACGAAAGAAATCCTCAGTCTTTTTTTGCTTCTCTGGTTTTGCCAAACCCCTGCGCATCTCATCGGCGCGAGCCAGGGTGCAGCCGGTCATGGTTTGCATGATTCTCATCAGTTGCTCGTGAAAAACCACGACTCCATAGCTCTCTTCGAGAATCGGCCTTAGGTCGCTATGGATGTAGTCCGGTTCGATGAATCCATGACGTCCATCCAGATAGGGGGAAATCATGTTGCCCTTCATTGGACCTGGTCGAAACAGCGATATCTGCATGGTCAGATCATTGAATTTGGTGGGCTGATGCTTTCCGGTTAGCTCTCGCTGACCGGGGCTTTCAATTTGAAAAATGCCAAGAGTATTCGTGGTTCTAATCAACCGATAAACCTCAGGGTCATCCCTTGGCACGGAATCTAAATCCAGTTCCTTCTTTTTTACCCTGGCTATTTCTGAGATCGTGTAAGCCATGGAGCTTTGCATCCGGACTCCCAGAACGTCCAGTTTCAAAAACCCCATCGGATCCATATCGTCTTTATCGAATTGGCTCATGGGTAAACCCAGCCCGCTTGGTTCAGTAGGGGTTAGTTCTAAGAGTCGAGAGTTTCCCAAGATCACTCCGCACGGGTGCATTGAAATAAACCTTGGCAATCTATCTAGTCGCTGGGTGATATCGACCAAGAGATTCAGCTTCCGATCTTTTCCAGCGCGCTCAGAGAACTCACTCAGCTCGGGCTTTTCACCCATTTCGACCCTGAAGTTTCGGGCGGAGAATCGCCACATGCTCTTGGCAATCTGATCGATATCTTCATCTGGCAGCCCAAGGGCCAGCCCAGAGTCTCTAAGTGCCCCGCGGCCACGATAGCTCGACTGCATAGATAGCAGGGTGACTCGATTGCCCCCGTAGCGCCTGAATATCGCTCGGTAAATATCGTGCCTCCTAGCAGATTCAACATCGATATCGATATCCGGCAGCGTGCTTCGCTCGGTTGATAGGAAGCGTTCAAAAAGCAATCCTTCTGAAATCGGATCTACCCCGCTGATGCCAAGAAGGTAATTCACCAGTGACCCTGCTCCTGAACCACGAGCGGCGATCCTCACCCTCATGTCCCTAATCATTTGAGCGACATCGGCCACGGTCAAAAAATAGGTTGAAAAACCAAGCTGATTGATTGCAATCAGCTCTTTTGAGAGCCGGTGTTGAACCATTGCAAGCTCACTTGCCTTGGCATCCGGGTAGCGCCATGGGATTGCGGCATGAGTCTTTTGCCACAACACCTCAAACGGATTCCCTGTTATTCCCAGAGCGCTTTGTTCGGGGGTCTTGGGTTGACCCCAGCCGCAGTCTGAAATCGGATCGAGAAAACACTGCTCTGCAACTATTCGAGTATTGTTCAAAAGCCACTTTGCAGTCTTCGGATCCTCGGTGGTTTCTAGCGCCAGGGCAAACATTTGATTTTGTGGCTTTAGCCAAGCCTGAGCATTCGGTTGCAACTGGAATATCCCAAGCGGTTCGAGTTCCCTGGCCGAATCCAAAACATCAGCGGTTAGCGCATCATCTGGTTCTAGATATCTGACCGCATTGGTAATTACCGCCCTGAGTCCAAAGCTAATAGCCAAGTCCAGCATGATCCTGGCGTGCTGGGTTGAATAGAGCGATCCTGGCTCGGTGAGATGGTTTACCACCTCAATAACCAAGCGCTCTTTTCCCAAGGCGGCAATCAGTCTTTCCAGTAGTGACCGAGCTTGGCTTGGAGATTCGAATAGGTGATTGGCAATTTGAGAGTCGTGGCCTATCAGGATGATGCAGTTTGAAGATAGTTCGGCCATTAGTTCTAGGCTCAGAGCCGGAGGTAATTTCTTTGCTCTTTGGTGTGCACGTGAAACGGTTCTGCAAAGCGAACTCCAACCCAAGCCTCTGTTATGACCCAGTGCAATTACTTTGACTCGACCAAATTCCTCGACTTCAAGACTTGCCCCAACTATCGGAGCAAGCCCCTCTTTGATGCAGTTGCCGATGTGCTTGACGGCTCCATAGAGCCCATCTCTGTCGGTTACCGCTAGCGCATCAAAACCCATTGCCTTTGCAGCCTTGGCCAGTAAACCGGGTTGGGTCACTCCATAGTGTGAGGAGTATGCCGAGCTCACATTGAGATGGGTAAACACGGCCTATGCGACCTCGGCAATTTCCCAAACATCCTCGGGCAGTTGATGCCTTAGCTCAAAGAACAGACGGCTGTCGTTATTTGTCGCCCAAAGCCGCCACATTTCGATCTCTAGCAGTGCCTGACCGCTGCCTCTCGCAGCAGATTGGGCAATTTCCCACCAGAGCTTTCTGGAATACCATCGCACCGGTTTTGAACAGACCAGGTAGCTCTTGCCAGCGTATTGAAAAGACAGCGGAGCACCCTCGGTGTCTAGTAGAACGCCGTCAAGAATTTCGGTTTGCATAGCCCCAAGCCCTTCGATTATTCGAACAAATGTTCGAATAATCAGAGTCTATGGTGCGGCTCGGACATTTTCAAAAATTAATCTCGGAAATTAGTTCTGGGTGGTTATTTCGGACATTGCCGACGTCCTTAGCGACGCGGTATTGGCTCAAATCGTGTGCTACCAAGTCTGATTCTGCAGCCAATGCGTGCAGCAGTTCTTCGGTGGTTTCATAATCCGGAGACATCCAGGCATCGACCCCATCCTCAGAGAGAAAAACTGGTGAACGATCATGAATTGACACAAGTGCTTTGGGGGCAGTTTTGGTGAGGATCGAACAAGTTAGAACCCAACGGCTCGGGTCATCGCTTGCCTTGACTGGATCTCGCCAAAAAGAGTAGATGCCGGCAAAAGACAGAAATGGTTCCTGATGAATGTAGTGCGGGTTCTTTTGGCTATCCCATTCAAAGTAACCAGAGGCCGGCACCACACAGCGCTTTTTCAGTGCGGCATCACGAAAACTCGGCTTTTCTAGCACGGTCTCAATTCGAGCATTGAATAGTGGCGTGGTTCCAGCCTCTTTTGCCCAGCTTGGAATCAAACCAAACCGAGCAGGGTGGATCTCTCTATGAGGCTCAGCGTCAATCTCGCGCTCTACAACTATTGGGACGATGTTTGTGGGGGCGATGTTGAAACTAACCACCTCAAAATCCAATGGGAAACTGGCTTGGTAATACTCAGCAAGATCATCACGCTCTCGAGCGATTACATATCTGCCACACATGTCTAAATCCGCTCGCTAAGTAGCGATAGCCGCTTTCGAAAGCTGACATGTTTCCTAGGAGCGCAGATGGGGATTTCGCCCCATTGAGTTACAGCCCTGATGCCTTGCAGTGCACTAAGGCTCCAGATTTCACGGTTCTCTAAATCTTCTGGCCGAGCTCGTTTCAGCGAGATCTCAAAGCCCGCTTGGCTTGCTAGACCAAGCACCAGCTCACGGGTAATGCTGGGAAGCCATTTGGTTGAGTCGTCTGGGGCACAAAGCACATCGTCCTCCCACCACATGATTGAGCTCAGCGCACCATCGGCGATGAAGCCAGCTGAATCCAATATGACCGCCTCATCAGCGCCATGAAGGTTGGCCTTTCGGCGAAGTTTTTGACAAACAGAAAGGTCGGGACCCTTGGTCAGGTGGTCTACTCTGGGATCTGGTTCATCGCAGCTCCAAAGCGTCAAGGTTTCGGTTCGCTCCGGGGCCTCTCTGAGTCGAAGAAAAAACTGATCCCCAACGGGTTGAAATGCGCGATATTCCAGCCTGGGGAACCATGCGCCTGTCTTGGGCAGAAGTTCAATAACTGCTCTTCGAAATGCCTCAAAGTCCAAATCCGATTCGACACCAACTCCGCGACGGAAGCGGTCAAAGTGCTTCTGAATTGCTCTAACCGCGCCGTTTTCTACAAGGAAGCTATCTGCGACGCTAAGTTGCTCGGCAATGGCGTAGTCGACTTTCACAAACCGGTTGGAATCAAACCGGTAGAAATCTCCGTTAACGCTCATCGCATCTAGACTACGGAACTGGAAGGGGTGCAAATGCCACTGTTAGTAAGTTCACTGCGTGGCTGGAGCTCCCTACCCGATGTCTTTGTTTCCTTTTTTGGAAATTCTCCGAATGTTTTTTGGTTGGATCGCTCGCACCATCCAACCTCAGGCTTTTCCGTTATTGGAGCCGGAGTTGAGACCTCAGAGGTAGAGCGCTTAGGTGCTTACTCGGCTGAAGCTGCAGTCCCGTTTCGTCCGTATCTCGTTGGCGTGCTGAGCTATCTAGAAAAGGAACTCAAGGGTCACTTTCTGAAAGTCGATAGAGCTATTGTTTTTGAGCACGCCACAAGAATGCTGCACTTTATTGCGGACTGCGAACCGGATGATTTCCAGGCTTGGTATCACGCTGCGCTCTTGCGGCTCGCTTTGGTTGGTGGGAACGCCTCAAGCTATGAACTGGATAACCCAGCTGCCACCTCGGCAGTTTTGAAAGCTGACGACTCTGAAGCCGAGTACCTCGCCAAGATCGAGCGTGCGCAGCGTTACATCGAGGCAGGCGATGTCTACCAGCTTTGTCTTACTACGAGACTTCGCGGCTACTACACCGGCGATCCACTGAGCTACTTCCTAAGACTTCGAAAACAGCACTCGGCTCCGTATGCGACTTTTATGCGAATCGGGAATCGCAGCTATGTTTCCATCTCTCCTGAGCGGCTGATTGAGGTTCATGGATCTCGAGTTCTCAGCTCACCGATCAAGGGGACTCGACGGCGAGGAGCAAATCCAGAAGAGGACTTGGCGCTGATCGGCGAATTGGCAGCGGACCCCAAAGAGCGCGCAGAGAATCTGATGATTGTCGATCTGATTCGCAATGATCTCGCTTCAGTGTGCGATCCGGCGTCAGTGACTGTGGAATCACTGCTTGGCATAAAGAGTTACTCCACTGTTCATCAGTTGGTTTCGGATGTGAGTGGAGAGCTGCGTGAAGACAAAAACGGTTTTGATGCCCTCCAGGCTCTGTTCCCTGGCGGCTCAATGACCGGAGCGCCAAAGATTCGCGCAATGGAGATCATCCGCGAGCTTGAATCATCACCTCGCGGAGACTACTCCGGAGGAATTGGTTGGATCGGTAAAGACGGTTCCATGGATCTTGGGATGGTGATCAGAACCGCGATCTTCGAGGACAATCAGGTTTCTATTGGAATCGGTGGTGGCATTACCTCGGACTCCGTCCCTGCGATCGAGCACCGAGAAATTCAGCTCAAGGCCGATGCCTTGGTTTCAGCACTATCGGCGAACGTGGATTGGTAACCTTTACGGGTTGAAAACTAAGGGTGTTTAGCTTGCACGAAGAGTACAGTTTTTCCGCTATTCAAGAGCGTTGGCTTCCAATCTGGGATGAGCTAGCGCCCTTTGATTCGTCTAGACCGGATGATTCTCGTCCAAAGAAATACGTGCTGGATATGTTCCCCTATCCATCGGGAGATCTTCACATGGGGCACGCCGAGGCCTATGCGCTCGGAGACGTTATCGCGCGTTACTGGATTCAAAAGGGATTCAATGTTCTGCACCCAATCGGATGGGATGCATTTGGTCTCCCTGCCGAAAACGCAGCCATCAAGCGAGGTTTAGACCCTAGAGGCTGGACCTACGAGAACATAGCCCAACAAAAGGCTTCAATGCGCCGATATGCCTGCAGCTTTGACTGGACCAGAGTGCTGCAGACCTGTGATCCGATTTACTATCGCTGGAACCAGTGGCTGTTCCTTGAGTTTTACAAACGCGGCTTGGCATACCGGAAAAATTCCAACGTCAACTGGTGCCCTTCCTGCCAAACAGTTTTGGCTAATGAGCAGGTTGTTCAAGGTTTGTGTGAGCGCTGTGATTCTCAGGTAACCAAGAAGGCTCTTACCCAGTGGTACTTCAAGGTGACCGAGTACGCCGACCGATTGCTCGATGATCTAGACAAACTTGAGGGAAACTGGCCATCCAAGGTCCTCACAATGCAGCGAAACTGGATCAATCGCTCGCAGGGTGCGAATGTTCGCTTCAAGATTGCTGATTCAAATCGCGAAATTGAGGTCTTCACCACAAGACCAGACACCCTTTATGGCGCCACCTTCATGGTTGTTGCAGCTGACTCCGATTTGGCCAGTGAGCTGGTTGTTGATTCTCCACCACAAGTGAGGATGGAGTTTGTCAGCTACCTCGAGAAGGTAAAGCAGTCCAACGACATTGAGCGACTAGCAACCGATCGTCCAAAAACGGGCGTGAAGTTGGAGCGCTTCGCGATTAATCCCTTGAACGGCGAGAAGCTTCCGATTTACGCCTCCGATTATGTTCTTGCGGACTACGGAACCGGTGCGATCATGGGTGTGCCTGCCCATGATGAGCGCGATATGGCCTTTGCCAATGCCTTGGGTATTGAGGTTCGAATGGTTGTACAGACTGACCAGGAAAATCCAGAGGTCTCCAGAGTTGCCACCCCAGGGGATGGAGTTCTGGTTAATTCCGGTGAGCTCAATGGGTTAGCCAAGGATGCGGCAATTACTAAAGCGATTGATATTCTGCAACAGCGCGGAACTGGCGAGGCGGCCAAGAACTTTAGATTGCGTGACTGGCTGATTTCTCGCCAGCGCTACTGGGGGACTCCAATCCCAATCATTCACTGCCCAAACTGCGGCGAAGTTCCGGTTCCGCAGGATCAGCTTCCCGTTGAGCTACCAAGCTCGGCCGGATTGGACCTATCCCCGAAGGGAACCTCCCCGCTGGGCGCAGCTCAAGACTGGGTAAACGTCCCTTGTCCGAACTGTTCTGCCCCAGCTAAGCGAGACAGCGACACCATGGACACCTTTGTGGACTCAAGCTGGTATTTCCTTCGCTATCTGAACCCAAACTCCACCGAATTTCCATTCGATAAGGAAGCGGCTAAACAGTGGGCACCGGTCGATCAGTATGTCGGAGGAGTTACCCACGCAATATTGCACCTGCTTTATGCACGTTTTTTCACCAAGGTGCTACATGACATGGGCATGGTCGATTTCGATGAGCCATTCACCAAACTGCTGAACCAGGGCATGGTCCTAATGAACGGCTCAGCGATGAGTAAATCCAGGGGTAACCTGGTTCGCCTATCCGAACAGCTCGATGAGCACGGGGTTGATGCAATTCGCCTAACGATGGCATTTGCAGGCCCTCCGGAGGATGACATCGACTGGGCAGATGTTTCACCGGCGGCGAGCGCAAAATTCTTAGCAAGAGCCTGGAGAATCGCTCAAGATGTCACTTCTACAGCTGGAGTGGATGTAAGCCTAGGGGACAGGGCTACGAGAGCCGCCACTCACTCTTTCCTTCGAGATTTCACTGAATCAATTGAGGGCTTTAAGTTCAATGTCGGTGTTGCAAAGGTGATGGAGCTCACCAACATGCTGCGCAAAGCAATCGATAGTGGTGTCGGCGCCGGCGATCCGGCAGTTCGCGAGGGCGCTGAGGAGCTTGCTAAGGCATTGAGTTTGTTCGCGCCTTATACCGCGGAGGACATGTGGCGGATGCTGGGTCATGAGCCATCAGTTGCTACCGCTGGCTTTAGAGACGTAGATCAGTCACTTTTAGTTCAAGACACCATTACCGCTATCGCGCAGGTTGACGGAAAACTCAGGGACAAGTTCGAGGTCAGTGTCGACATCACTGAGCAGGATTTACGTGAGCTTGCTCTGAGTTCAGACAATGTCAAGCGAGCAATTGGTGATAGGGAGCTAGCTGCGGTAATAGTTCGGGCTCCAAAGCTTGTCAACATAGCGACCAAATAGCGAGTTAGCCACAACCTCCCAGTGCTCCCGAGTGTGACACCGGATTGCAGTGTCTAATTCAAACCATGGAGCAACTTCGCAAGTGGTTTGGTGAGTTAGATCAGGGCAGTAAAACCAAGTTGCTGCTTGCTGCCTTAGGGAGCGTCGTGGTGCTCTACCTTCTTTTAAATCAGCAGGCAAAGCCTGAAGTCAGCGTTGGCGAAGTTCAGCCCACCAGTGTCGAGTTCTCGGCAAGCATCTTCGTGCATGTAGTCGGAGAGGTTCGAGAGCCTGGGCTTTACGAACTCGACCTTGGGTCTCGGGTCTCAGATGCTGTTGAACTAGCTGGTGGCTTTACCCCTGAAGCCGTTCAATCTTCGGTCAACTTGGCAAGAAATCTGTCGGATGGCGAGCAAGTGATTGTTGCTTCCGAGGAGCAGCTTCAAGGGTCTCAAGCGAACGGGCTGGTGTCGCTGAATCGAGCAAGTGTTGAAGACCTGGACACACTACCCGGTGTTGGTCCGGCGCTAGCCAACCGAATCATTGAATATCGAAGCTCGATCGGTTCATTTTCTGATCCTAGGCAACTGAGAGAAGTTTCTGGAATCGGTGAGAAGCTCTTTGCAAAGATCAAAGACCTAGTGACGCTTTGATAGCTGCTGCCATTTTTCTTTGGCTCGGAATTCTGCTCTGGCTCCCTCAATCAAAGAGTTCGATTGAAGTGGGATTTCCTGAAATCGGGCAGATAACTGATCTCAAGGCCGCTTTTTTAGGCTCGCTTGGACGAGTCAGCGATTCTGAAGCTTTGGTTGCAGGCCTTGCAATTGGCGAGCGGGATTTGCTCTCGGAAGCTGCACAAGCCCAAATGCGCGAAATCTCGCTAACACATTTGGTTGCCGTCAGCGGAGCCAATCTCGCCATCATCATGGGGGCAATCTGGTTTTTACTCGCATCGCTTGGAGCAACTCGTTTGCTGAGATTTTTCGTGGCCGGAATCTCAATGCTCTGCTATGTCCTACTTGTCGGACCGGAACCCTCAGTTCTTCGAGCTGGGGCAATGGCGTTGATTGTTTTGATATCCATGGCTCTTGGGCGTGGTTCCAACCCGATACACGCCCTCGCATTTGCCATCACACTGCTTCTGGTAGTTGATCCCAGCCTGGCAAGGAACCTAGGGTTTGCTCTAAGTGCTCTTGCTACCTGCGGGCTACTGCTAGGTGCTAACGCGATAGCAGACAAACTTGCTTGGATACCACGTCCGCTTGCACTTGGCATTGGCGCTGGGGTTGCCGCTCAGGCGTTTACACTTCCGGTTGTCCTGATGCTGCAACCCGGGTTTCCGATTTTCGCTGTTCTGGCAAATCTCTTAGTAGAGCCCGTGGTCGCACCCGTGACAGTGCTGGGCATTGTTGCTGTGCTGCTTATCCCGATAAGCGTCGAGTTATCAAACCTGGCAACATTCCTCGCCACGTTTGGAACTCAATGGATTCTTTGGATATCAAACCTCTTGTCCTCGCAGCCAACCACTCGTTTTCACCTGGTTGGGGGTGTGATTGGAGGATTGCTTGTCTGGACGCTGGTGATTTCACTAGCCCTCACCGTCGTCAGTAGGGGAAAGCTCAAGGGCCTTGCCGTTATTGGATTGACTGCATCAATAGGGTTTCTCGTTCTTCTGTCGGTTGCAGATCTATTGCGCTACAGCGCGACCATGCAAGATTGGGAATTGATGGCCTGCGATGTGGGTCAGGGGGATGCGCTCCTTATTCGTTCACAAAACAGCACGGCACTAATCGATGTAGGAAGAGAGCCAGCTCTGATTGCTCAATGTCTGCGTGATGCTGGAGTGAAAAAGATTGATCTACTTCTACTCACGCACTTCGATGCGGACCATGTTGGTGGGGTTATGGGATTAGGAGAGATTTCGATATCGACTGCACTTGTATCCGGGTTCGCTGATGACAGACCACTGGTATCCATCGTCCATGGTTTTCTGGAAAATCATGGGGTTCGGGTTCTAGAGGGAATCAGGGGGATGGAGATTGTTCTGGGGGAGTGCAAGCTAGTGATTATTGGCCCTGATAATCCAGCTATCGCTGAGACAAGTAATGACGCTTCCTTGGTTAGTTTTCTGGATTGTCCTCGCTATCAAGTTCTAAACCTTGCTGATTCGAGTGAGCACTCACAACATCAGCTACTCTCCACAATTCGTGCCTTGGTGGATGGCAGAAAGCTTCGGGTCGCAAAGGTTGCTCATCATGGATCTAAGGATCAACTGGAGACTACCTACCAGACCTTTAAGCCGAATATCGCTCTATACCTGGTAGGGAAGAACACCTATGGACACCCAAATCGCGAGATTCTGAACCTCACCAGGAATCTTGGAGCTACAAATCTCAGAACTGATACCCAAGGCGCAATCAGCCTTCAGCTTTCATCAGTCTTGAAGATTATGACCGCAGGTAAGCTATCGATATGAGCGGAAAAACAGTTGCTTGGAACCAGATAGCAGCTGCTTCGCTGATAGTTATGTCAGGACCAGAGCAGTACCTGGCATCAAGAGCAATCAGGGCGCTCAAATCATCTCTGAGAAACCAGTTTCCAGATCTTGAAGTGCACGAGATTGATGAGGGGCAATACGCACCTTCTGACCTTCTAAATCTTGCAGCGCCATCCCTTTTCAACGAGCCGCGACTTATCCTCATCACGGGCTCACATGAGTCGCTTCTTGATGATCTAAATCAATACCTCGATGATCAGATCGAGAACTGCTTCGTTGTTGTTCGACTACCTAACTTGGTTGGTCATGCTGGAAAGCTAAAGACCGCTTTAGCTTCTAAGGCGCTAAATGTTCTTTGCGAAGAGGTAAAGAAGGATTCTGACAAGCTGACGTTTATCAATCAGGAATTGTCGAGCTTAGGAGTAAAGATCGCCCCAGATGCCGCTAGAAAGCTGCTGCAAGCATTCAGCTCTGATCTTGGGGAATTGGCGGCTGCATGTTCACAACTTGCCGCAACCGATTCCAACCTCATTACCTCTGAGCAAGTCGACATGACTTTTCAAGGAAGGGTTGAAACTAACGCCTTCAAAATCACCGATGCTGCCCTTTCGGGCAATGCTGCCGAGGCGATTCGGCTATATCGGCACGGATCTGCAACTGGAGTGGACAACGTTGCTTTGGTCGCCGCTTTGGTGTCAAGAATTCGCATGTTAGCAAAGCTTTTCAACGATCCGAGGAGCCAATCTGCAGCTATCGGGATGGCCCCGTGGCAACTTGATAAGGCCCGCAAAGAACTTGCGGCATTTTCAGAGCAGCAACTCATTGATTTGGTTGATTTAGCCGCACAGACCGATGCTGATGTGAAGGGTGCTTCACGGGAGCCGGATTACTCGGTCGAGCGTCTGATTCTGGCTATGAGCCAAAGTAAATAAAAAAAAGGGCCGGGGATTCCGGCCCTTTCCTAAACAAGCTTTACTTCGCGGCGACCTTGGTCGCAATTGCGCTCTTGCGGTTTGCAGCCTGGTTCTTGTGGATTACGCCCTTAGAAACAGCCTTGTCAAGCTTGCGGGTGGCAGTGCGAAGTGCGCTCTCGGCAGCTGCCTTGTCGCCTGATGCCACAGCCTCGCGAGCTGCGCGGATGGCGGTCTTCAGCTCGGAACGAACTGCCTTGTTGCGCTCCTCGGCCTTGCGGTTAGTGCCGATGCGCTTGATGTTCGACTTAATGTTTGCCATGTTTCACTTTCTTAGGCGAAAAACTTTTTTCTTGGGAAACCCAAAAGACAAAGCCAAACTCTACCAGTTTGCCTACTTATGGGCAAGCACCATGCGAGAATACCTTGGTTCCCATTTCTATGTCGAGGTATTGCATTGTCACCGAAAGCCCTGAACGCGCTGGTTCCGAGCAAGACGAACCCCTCGCAAATCAGGAATTTCTGCATTATCGCCCACATCGATCATGGCAAATCGACGTTAGCGGACCGAATGTTGCAGTTGACTGGGATCGTAAATGAGCGCCAAATGCGTGATCAGTACCTGGACCGCATGGACATTGAGCGCGAGCGCGGCATCACAATCAAGTCTCAAGCGGTTCGGCTCCCTTGGGAGCTTGACGGTGTCACCTATGCACTGAACATGATTGACACCCCTGGACACGTCGATTTCACGTATGAGGTGTCTCGCTCTTTGGCCGCGTGTGAGGGGGCAGTTTTGCTTGTTGATGCGGCGCAAGGCATCGAGGCACAGACCCTTGCAAACCTCTATCTCGCGCTTGAAAACGACCTCGAGATCATTCCGGTTCTAAACAAAATCGATCTGCCAGCAGCTCAGCCCGAGAAGTACGCCGAAGAGCTTGCCAACCTAATTGGTGGCGATCCAAATGACTGCCTCAGGGTTTCCGGTAAGACTGGTGCCGGAGTAGCAGAGTTATTGGACTTGATCATCAAGCGAGTGCCCGCTCCAGTAGGGGATCCAGCCGCACCTGCACGAGCCATGATTTTTGACTCGGTTTACGACTCGTACCGAGGAGTTGTTACCTATGTGCGAATGGTCGACGGCCAGCTTTCACCACGTGAGCAGATCACCATGATGAGTACCAAGGCGAATCACGAACTGTTGGAGATTGGTGTCATCTCGCCTGAGCCGGTGGTGTCTGCCGGTCTTGGCGTGGGTGAAGTGGGTTATCTAATTACCGGCGTGAAGGATGTGCGTCAGTCAAAAGTCGGCGATACTGTCACCTCAAAACAGCGACCCGCGCAAACGCCGCTGAAGGGCTACTCGGATCCCAAGCCAATGGTGTTCTCTGGCATCTACCCAATCGATGGCAGTGACTATCCAAACCTTCGCGAAGCGCTTGACAAGCTGAGGCTCTCAGATGCCTCTTTGGTTTATGAGCCAGAGACCTCGGCTGCCCTTGGTTTTGGATTCAGATGTGGATTCCTCGGTCTGCTGCACCTTGAGATCATTACTGAGCGACTGGAGAGAGAGTTCAATCTTTCGCTGATCGCCACTTCACCGTCTGTGGTCTACAACGTCACACGTGAGGATGGCAGCGAGTTTGTGGTTACCAACCCCTCTGAATTCCCAGAAGGCAAGATCAAGTCGGTTCGCGAACCGATGGTGAAAGCGACGATTCTTGCTCCTAAGGACTATGTCGGAACCATCATGGAGCTTTGCCAATCCAGGCGCGGCACCATGATCGACATGCAGTACTTCGGTGAAGATCGCGTCCAACTCAGATATAACTTGCCATTGGCGGAGATTGTCTTCGATTTCTTCGACCAGCTAAAGAGCAAAACCCAAGGTTATGCATCATTGGACTACGAGGACAACGGATATGCAGAGGGCGACCTGGTGAAGGTTGACCTTTTGCTCCAAGGGGAGAAGGTTGACGCCTTCAGTTCCATCGTTCACAGGGATAAGGCCTATGCCCACGGCACCAAAATCGCTGCCAAGCTTCGAGAACTAATTCCGAGGCAGCAGTTCGAGGTTCCAATTCAGGCCGCCGTGGGATCAAGGATCATTGCTCGAGAGACCATTCGCGCAATTAGAAAAGACGTGCTCGCAAAGTGCTACGGCGGTGACATCACCAGAAAGCGAAAACTGCTCGAGAAACAAAAAGAGGGTAAGAAGCGCATGAAGATGGTGGGTCGCGTCGAGGTGCCCCAAGAAGCGTTTATCGCAGCGCTCTCATCTGATGAGGGCAAGGGCGAGAAGAAAAAATAAGTGGGAGCGCTTCCCGCGGGCGAGCCTTGGCCCCTGAGCAATCAACTGCAGAGCCTCAGGAACAGCGGTTCATTTCACGCTTACGTTCATATCCCGTTTTGCGAGGTTCGATGCGGCTATTGCGATTTCAATACCTACACCTCGTCAGAGCTTGGAGAAGTCAAGCGATCTGATTTTCACAACGCGCTGATCAATGAGATTCAGTTTTCAAAGAGAGTTCTTGGAGCATCCGGCATTGAAACCACCCCGCTTCAGGCTGTTTTCTTTGGAGGTGGAACCCCATCGCTGATGGCAGCTGACCAGATTTCAGTCGTGCTCGCTGAGCTGCAGTCCGTCTATGGGTTTGATTCGGACATAGAAATCACGTTGGAGGCTAACCCCGAGAGCACAACCGAAGGTCTGCTCGAGAGGTTGTGGGAGGCTGGGGTTAACCGAATCAGCTTCGGCGCACAGAGCTTTGATCCCGATGTCTTACGTGTACTGGATCGCACTCATAGACCAGAGCTGCTAAAGCCACTTATTGATTCCGCGAAGTCAATTGGGTTCAGGACAAGTTTGGACTTGATCTATGGAGCGCCTGGGGAGTCCATCGATTCGTGGAAGTCCACAGTCGAGCGAGCACTTTCCCTAGGGACTGAACACATCTCCGCTTATTCACTAATTGTTGAAGAGGGCACCAAGCTTGCCAAGCAAGTCTCAAGGGGAGAGCTAGCGGATGTTGATGAGGATCTAAATGCCGAGAAGTATGAATGGGCGAGTAGCGAGTTCGCGGCGCATGGTCTTGATTGGTACGAGATCTCGAACTGGGGAAATCCATCTATCCACAACATGGCTTACTGGGAATCTAGAAACTGGTGGGGATATGGACCAGGCGCTCACTCTCACATTAACGGAAATCGTTTTTGGAATCGTAAACATCCGCTTGCTCACCAAAAGGCTCTAGAGCAAGGAGCTCCAGCGATTGGGTGGGAGGCCATAGATGTGCAAACTCACCTTGTTGAGTCTGTGATGCTCAGACTTCGAACCAAGCAAGGTTTTCCTAAGGCGCTACTCAGCGAGTTGGGGGTACCGGCCGAAAAGGTTGCCAAATATTTGGCATTAGGACAGCTAAAGATGGACAGGGACCGGATTTACATAAGCGAATCTGGAAGATTGCTGGCTGATGGAATAGCCCTCGATCTAGTGAGTTCTTTGGCAAGCTGATTTAGAATTGGCACTCTAATAAGGTGAGTGCCAAATGATTCCAGAAAGATCCCTCGAGGTCCTTCGAGCCATCGTTCAGGACTTCATTTACTCAAACCAACCCGTCGGTTCGAAGGCGCTCTTAGATCGCCATCCACTGGGAGTCTCGGCGGCGACCATTCGAAATGACATGGCGCTCTTAGAAGAGGAAGACCTTATCAAGGCGCCCCACACTTCTTCTGGACGAATCCCAACCGAGAAGGGATATCGGTTGTTTGTAGACCGACTCGGTGAGGTCAAGCCACTCTCTTCGGCCGAGAGATCCGCCATGGAGAGGTTTTTAGCTGAGGCCAATGATCTTGACGATGTTGTTGAACGCGCTGCAAGACAGCTTGCTAATCTCACCAACACTCTTGCTCTAGTCCAGTACCCGTCTCTTGGCAAGTCCACGGTTCGTCACGTTGAGCTGATTCAGCTGGCTGCCAATCGAGTGCTATTGATGCTCATCACAGATTCTGGTCGAATCCAACAAATTCAGCTTGATGCGCAATCACCGATCGAGGATTCATTGGTTCAAGAGCTTCGTGCGAGGCTAAACGGCATGCTGATTTCATCGGCATTGGCAGATGTGAAGTCAAAGCTCAATTCAATCGCCGATGAGTTTGCGCCGGATAGAAGACCGTTTGTCAATCAAGCAGTCATCGCACTGCAATCTCTGGTGGATGCGAATCGGCAGGAAAAGATTGTGGTCTCAGGATCGGCCAATTTGGTTCGTCAGGGGGAGGACTTCTCAGGTGAACTCTCCAGCGTCCTCGATGCCATCGAAGAGCAGGTCGTGTTGCTTCGGCTTCTGAATGAGCTGCAGGCAGACCAGCATGGCGTTGCCCTTCGGATTGGATCTGAAATCGGATTTGATGGCATCAACCACGCATCTCTTGTGGTCAGTGGTTATCAGAGTTCTGGAACCGAGGTAGCCAAGTTGGGAGTAATGGGTCCAACTCGAATGGATTACTCCGGAAACATCGCAGCTGTGCGTGCGATCGCTAGATACCTGACCCAAATCTTGGAGGGTAATCAGTGAGCGATCATTACGAAGTGCTCGGTGTCGAGCGCAATGCCAGCCCCGACGAGATCAAAAAGGCCTATCGCAAGCTCGCGCGAGAGTTGCACCCGGATGTAAATCCGGATCCTTCTGCCGCTGAACGATTCAAGCTAGTGACGCATGCCTACGAAGTTCTCTCGGATTCGAATTCCCGCGCAGAGTACGACAGAGGTGGAGCGACAGGTTTCGGACTTGGCGACATATTTGAATCATTCTTTGGCGGCTCACCGCGAGGGCCCAGATCGCGCGCCCAGCGAGGTCAGGATGCCCTCTTACGCGTCGATCTTGATCTTCGCGAGAGCGTGTTTGGTGCGCAGAAGACCCTGACCATTGATACTGCTGTTCTCTGCGAGATGTGCGATGGATCTTGTTGCAAGCCGGGAACGAGCGTTCGGACTTGCGATGTTTGTCGAGGTAGCGGACAGATTCAAAGGCAAGTTCAGTCTTTCATGGGCATGATGGTCACGACCGCTCCCTGCGGATCATGTCGGGGTTCTGGTGAAGTGATTCCAGACCCCTGCCCTTCATGCCGAGGTCAAGGTCGCGTGAGGGCGCGTCGAGATTTGGACTTAGAGATTCCTGCTGGAGTGTCGGATGGACTCAGGTTGCACCTCCCCGGTCAAGGAGAGGTCGGTTTTGCAGGGGGTCCAGCCGGCGACATCTACCTAGAAGTTTCGGTTCGTCCAGATGCAGTTTTTGCTCGTGATGGTGATGATCTCGTCGCGACTCTAGAGGTCCCGATGGCAGATGCCGCTCTTGGTTGTGATGTTGAGATTGAGACCTTCGATGGTGAGCGGAAGGTCAGTGTCGAGCCTGGAGCTCAGCATGGGGATGTGATTTTGCTGCGTGGTCTTGGGGCAACAAGATTACGCTCGAGGGGTCGTGGAGATCTCAGGCTTGAAATCAAGGTTCTGACTCCTTCCAGACTTGACTCCAAGCAGCGCAAATTGCTGGGAGAGCTACGCGGAATGTTTAAAAACGATGGTCCGCGGCTGGGCTCTAGAAGAGCTCGGGGTAGGTTCTGATGCATTGGTTCTATGAACCGCAGTTCGCCAAGAATCAACTCTTATCAGCCGAGACTAGAAAGCATTTGTCCGCGCTAAGAATTTCAGCATCGGAGCCAATCACCATCACCGATGGCCTAGGCAAAACATGGACGATTCGATCAGATGCCGGTGAAGTTACTCAGCTTCTCGAGGCAAGCAGCCATGAAGCTCCAGCCTTGAGATTCAATCTGATTCAAGCACTTGCAAAATCAGATCGGGATGAGCTTGCTCTCCAGGCGGCCATTGAGCTTGGAGCAACGTCGATTACCCCCTGGAAGGCAAGCCGTTCCATTGTCAAATGGGATGGAAAAGAATCAAGGAATCAAGAGCGCTGGCAGACAATCGCCATTGAATCAATGAAGCAGTCGCAGCGAGCTTTTCTGGCCGATGTGAAGCCGTTAAAGTCGACAAAGCAACTCGAGGCGGATGGATTAGGAATTGTCCTTGATCCGAGAGCAGAGCTCACTTTGGAAAAGTTGCCAGCAGCAAGGTCTTATTCAATTGCGGTTGGACCCGAGGGTGGTATTGAGGAATCTGAGATCGCGATTCTGGTCTCCGCAGGTTTCAAGACGGTTCGTTTGGGGGCAGGGGTGCTTCGAGCATCCAGCGCCGGCCCGGCAGCTATTGCAGCACTTCAACAGCTTCACGGGGAGTTTCGCTCATAGTATGAGAGCGGAGGAAAACTTGGACTGTATTTTTTGCAAAATCATCGCGGGGGAATTTGGCACGGAGTTTGTAGCTCAGAATGAACACGCGGTTGCCTTCAAAGACATAAACCCTCAGGCCAAGGTTCACATTCTTTGCGTTCCCAGGCAGCACACCAAGAACGTTGCAGAGCTCACCGACCCTGAGGTGCTGCAGGGGCTGTTCTCACTGATTCGCGAGGTCGCTTCCACTGCAACCGACGGTCAATTCAGATTGCAGTTCAATACTGGTGAGCGAGAAGGGCAGTCTGTCTTTCACTCACATGCTCACGTTCTCAGCGGCAGAGAGGGCTAATGCCTACTCTCACCTTTGGCATACCTCAGGTTGCACTTATTGATGTTCTTGGTCCCCAGGATCGTCTGATTAGAAAACTTGAGGCCGAATACCCAGAGCTAAAGATCTCCAATCGTGGTCATCAATTCACCATTGAAGGCAGAGCGGAGCTCGCCGAAAGTGCTAAGCGTTTGATCCTCGAGCTTGTAGATGTTGTCCGAACTGGGGTAAAGCCGGATGAAAAGGTCCTAACCGAAAGCATTCGCATAATCCAAAACAACGAGGTTCCCTCCAAGGTATTGGGTGCTGGCGCAATTACCACGCCGGGCAAGGTTGTTAGAGCCAAAACCCTGGGCCAAAAGGCGTACCTGTCGCAGATTGACGAGAGCACGATTACTTTTGGAATAGGTCCAGCAGGAACCGGTAAGACTTATCTGGCTGTGGCGAAGGCTGTCTCAGCTCTCTACGCCAAGCAGGTCAGCAGAATCATCCTGACTCGTCCCGCTGTTGAAGCAGGGGAGCGTCTTGGATTCCTACCTGGAACGCTGAGCGAGAAAATCGATCCATACCTGAGGCCGCTGTTCGATGCTCTCCAGGAAATGCTCGAACCCGAAGCGACCCAAAGGCTTCTGCAAGCTGGAGTTATTGAGGTAGCCCCACTTGCCTATATGAGAGGTAGAACTCTGAACGACAGCTTCATCATCTTGGACGAGGCGCAGAACACTACCGCGGAACAAATGAAGATGTTCCTCACCAGACTCGGGTTTGGATCCAAGATGGTAATTACTGGCGATGTGACCCAGATTGATCTCCCAGGAGGCAAGTCAGGGCTATCGCTTGCAACTCGGATTCTAAAGGAAGTCGATGGCGTCGCGATTTCACAGCTGAGCTCGAAGGATGTTGTCAGGCACGAGTTGGTTACTCGAATCGTTGAGGCTTATGACAAGGTTGACTACAAATGAGTATCGAGATTTCCAATGAGACCGAAGTTCAGGTGGACACCAACCGCGTCTTCAATCTCGCATCTTTCGTGAGGGATGAACTCAAACTTCACCCAGGTATTGACCTCGGCATCATCTTTGTCGATGAAGAACCAATGGCGGAACTTCATGTGAAGTGGATGGACGAACCAGGACCAACAGACGTGCTGAGTTTTCCAATGGATGAGCTCAGACCAGGTTCTGATTTGGTGCCATCGCCAGAGGGAGTGCTGGGTGACATCGTGGTTTGCCCACAGGTTGCAATCAAACAGGCCGAGACTGCCGGTCACCCCATGATGAATGAGGTGTTGCTTCTGGTTACCCATGGCATTTTGCATTTGGTCGGTTTCGATCACGCTGAACCAGAAGAGGAAAAAGAGATGTTCGCTCTGCAGCGTGAACTTTTGGAGAAGTTTTATGGGAGCGAAGCGTGATTGAGCTTTTTCTCATTCTCACTACCTTTGTGGTGACCTCTCTATTGGCGATGAGCCAGTCCTATCTCGAGTCTGAAGAGGACCCCCGAGCAGGCGCTCTGTCAATAGCCAGAGCTTTTGCACTGATTTCGCTGAGCGCGATGTTGCTGGTCCTTTCCCCGGGTAGCTCAATACTTCTTGCCCTGGCAGTGCTACTGGTGTGGTTTAGCCAGCAGGCCTTGGGTCGTTTGCTTGGCGCACATCTGGGTGGGCGACTGGTAGCCCTTCTTGATAAGCCGATCACTTCATTCGCAAAGTTGGTAGCACCAGTTCGCCTCGCCGTGCCTGAGATTGCCGAGGAGTATGAGCAAGAACTGATTGAGTCGGTCGAGGAATTTTCAGAAACGGTGGTCCGTGAAGTCATGGTCCCAAGGGTCGACATGGAGGTAGTGCAGGCAGACCAAAGTCTCGAGGATGCTCTATCGCTTTTCGTTTCGAGTGGTTACTCCCGATTGCCAGTGATTGGCGATGGAATTGACGATGTCGTTGGTGTTTTGTATCTGAAGGATGTGGCGAGGGTCACCCACCAGGACCCGCAACTGCTAGAGACCACTACTGCACTACAGGCAGCCAGAAAGCCGTTTTTCACACCCGAATCAAAGCCTGTCTCAGAGCTTTTGCAGCTGATGCAACAGGCAAAGACTCAGATAGCAATCGTCTCCGATGAATACGGAGGGGTGGCCGGCATTGCAACTGTTGAGGATCTCATTGAAGAGCTGGTTGGCGAAATCGTTGATGAGTATGACCGCGAAGAAGCTGAGATCGAGCTTGTGGGTGAGGACCTATACCGGGTCAGCCCAAGAGTAACTATCGATGAGCTTGCTGAACACTGCGAGGTTGAGATCGACGACGAGGACATAGATACAGTGGCCGGTTTGCTCATCAAAACACTCGGAGAGCTCCCCAAGGGCGGAGAGGTTGTCACAGCGCACGGGCTTGAGCTAACTGCCGAACGCGTTGATGCTAAGCGTGGTCGAGTTATGAGTGTCTTGGTTCGAAAGCTGGCAGATGACTAGATCTGGCTTTGTCAGCTTTGTCGGAAGACCAAATGTTGGCAAATCGACCCTGACCAATGCGCTGATTGGCCAGAAGATTGCAATTACCTCATCGAGGCCACAAACAACTCGCAAGGCCATTCGTGGTGTCTTGACTCGGGCGACTGGGCAGCTAGTAATCGTTGATTTGCCTGGTGTGCACCGGCCGAGAACATTGCTCGGTGAGCGACTAAACGACTTAGTCCAATCAACGCTGAGTGAGGTCGACCTGATTGCATTTTGCACTCCAGCAAATGAGAAGCTTGGCCCAGGTGATCAGCGACTTATCGAGGAAATCGGGAAGTTCACCAAGGCCAGAAAAATTGCCATCGTGACCAAAACTGACTCTGTCTCTAAGGACCGTCTTCTTGCTCATCTTCTTGAGCTGGGTCAAATCGCCCAGTTTGAAGAGATTGTTCCGGTTTCCGCCCTCAAGGGAGATCAGCTGGATTTGCTTGCTGAACTGATGATCCAACAGCTCCCAGAGGGACCGCTGCTTTACCCGGAAGAGACCATTACGGACGAGGCTTTAGAGGATCGAATCTGCGAGGTCGTTCGAGAAAAGGCTCTGGAGCGTCTCAACGACGAATTGCCGCACTCCCTCGCCGTCACATTGGATGAGTTCGATCCGGAGCAGGGCAAGATTTTCGCTTCGGTTTGGGTGGAGCGTGACTCACAAAAAGGGATTGTCATTGGAAAAGCGGGCTCAATGCTGAAGCAAATTGGCTCTGAGGCTCGTGAAGAGCTGAACCAACTTCTAGGCCAAAGGATCCATCTGTCCCTGCAGGTTCGCGTCGCTAAAGAATGGCAGCGCGATCCAAAACAGCTGGGCAAGCTTGGCTTCTAGCTTTCCATAGTGCTAGCCTGTGGCTATGCGTTTCGCTCTCCTTCTTAGGGGCCGCGACGAGGCCTAGTCCCTGGCCCTTCTCGTCGCGGAGCTTTCTGTTGGCCAAATCCTTTTTTTGCGGAGAGAAGAAATGAAAAACAATCAACAAGCTTCAAAGATGCCTTTTAGGCGTTACGTCCCATTTCATAAGCAGCTAACTGTCGAACTACCTGACCGTACTTGGCCCACCAAGCGCATTGAGAAGGCACCGAGATGGTGCGCCGTAGATCTGCGCGATGGCAACCAGGCATTGATCGATCCGATGAGCCCTGAACGCAAACTGAAAATGTTTCAACTGCTGGTTCAGATGGGATACAAGGAAATCGAAGTCGGTTTCCCATCTGCCTCCCA
>RFTL01000011.1 GCA_009923455.1 Actinomycetota bacterium
CCGCGGAAGATTGGTTCGCCCGCTGACCCAATCGATGCGATTCGTCAACAATCAGCAAGTCAAACTTCTCCTCGGACTCCCCAACCTCAAAAGGAGTCATGACCATGTCTTTTGATAGACCTGGCGTCTGCTTGAAAACCCGCTGCAGAGTAGTTCTAAGAGATTGCTGGGGGACAACAAGCCCGATCTTCAATGACTTGAGAAGCTTGCGATTGGCTTCGGTGAAGAACTCACTGAAAATAGATTCCTCCTCCAGCAGTTCATCGCCGGAGATGGATGCGATGTCTCTGAGCAGTTTCATCAAGTAAACGGCAACGATTGTCTTGCCGGTTCCAGGGTCGCCCTGGATAACCAAAGTAGAGCTGGAGTCTTTGCCAATGTCCCGAATCAACTTCTCGAGTAGAGCACTGACGGCAATCGCTTGATCTGAATTCAAAGCCTTGAAAGGTGAAAACTTGAAGAGATTGCTATTCACAATCTCAGGTATTGATCGAGAGAGCATTCCTTTCTCGACGAGAGAGTCAAATAGCTCCTTGAAGGACTTCCGGTATTCATCGCGATTGAAATAGTTCGCATCCGAAATTCCGGCATTCGCGTTCAAAACACGATGCTTACCGTCAGCTGCGAAGTAACGAATGAGGTGTGATTCGAGATCCAGACAAACCGACTTATTAAACGTCTCGTTCAAAATGATCTGCACATGCTGAAGTGACTTTTTCGAAGCGGTGTTTAGGTGCTGACCGAGTCTGGCCTCCGCGTTGATGGTTTCTCCAACATAAATCTCACCATCGGAGGACAGGGTGTAGACGACTGGCCAGTTATCAGAACGCTCATTATTCAATCCCCAAGACGTCACGGCCTCGGACTTGAAGGGAAAGCTTTCGATGTTATAGCTGGTCATACTTTTTGCTTTTTCCCTTGGATTTCTCCACAGGGTATTTAGCTTCGTTCTTCGTTATCTTGCGGTGGACAATTTCGTGTATGTCCCAGTCATATTTCTTGGCAAGCAGAATGCAATAGGTGATTACGTCAGCCAACTCATCTTTGAGCTCGTCTAGATTCGGCTCATCTCCCCATTGAAAGTGCTCAAGGAGTTCTGCGGCCTCAATAGAGATGCTCTTGGCAAGATTCTCTGGAGTGTGAAACTGCTCCCAATCGCGATCGTGAACGAACGAATCCAACCGACGTGAAATCTCCTCGAAATCCATGAACCTAACCTAGTGGACCTAAGGAAGCCAGAAGCGGCGCAATCGCTAACAAAAATTGTCCCCATAACAATTTGACATTGCTATCAAATCGAACGAAATCTAATGCGGACAACATCCTCTCGACACCCTAGTATTTGGCTCAGTAGCGATTGGGGATTTGGTGAAAAGGTTCATTGCACTCATAAGTGCATTTCTATTTGTTGTATCAGGGACTCCAGCTAGCGCGGCAACTGATACTCGGGTCTTTCAATACAGTCCGAACGACAAGAGTGACCCGAAAGGCAATCCATCTGGTGAGTGGGACATCACTCAACTTCAGCTTGGTCTGACGACCGAGGATGAGATGGAGTTTTTCCTGTTGACCAGGAAGTCAATTACCGACGCGCAGTTCGGTTTGGGCAACAACTTCGCTCTGCTACTAGATGTGAACTTGGATAAGAAGGCTGATTTTCAAATTGATCAAACTGGCGAGTTTGATTCCAATTACATGCGAGACCGAAGCTTGATTCGAATTAGCACTGGAGAAGTGGTCGAATGTGAAGCATACGGCTGGATCACGAACGATGCGGATGCGGTTGGCTGGCAAATTCCTAAGTCCTGCCTCGTGCTGAGAACTGAGATCAACGTTGCTGCCACTTACATCAGTGAAGACGGAACAGTCTTCGATCGTCTGCCAGATGGCACTTCTTGGCAAAGGTTCAAGACTGGATACATGGCGGCTTCGGCTTGTAGCTCTGCACAAAGTGGTCAGAAAGTCACTTATGACGGTACGACTTGGGTCTGTATGAGGAGCTCTGGCAAGTGGGGCTGGAGAGATTACGCCCCAATAGCAGCCAAGTCTGCGAGATACGCAACCGAGAAAGCTTTCTACGCCTGCAAATTGAACTCTAAGTTTGGAGCCAAAATTGCCGACGGCGGCAAGACTTTGATCTTGGACGGAGCGTTCAAGTACATCATCACGGAGAAGGACTACAACTGCGTGGTCAGAAACCTATCTATGCCGGTGTCTGTGCAACGTAGAGTCGAAATCACTCGAGCCCTGGACGGACTTCAGGAAGCGAGTTGGGGCAGGTTGTCTGCATTCTGGAACTATCACCCAGACAGCGGACTAAACATCACTTTCAGCCAGAATTGATTTGCGAACAGCTGTGAGGAAACTCCTTAGCACCTAACCTTGTGTGGTGATAATCTCCCAAGCCACCCGAGCCCGCAACGCCCTCTGGTTCACCTTTCTAACCATGGGCATTGTTTCTATGGCTTGGGTGCCTAGGATTCCTGAGATCAAAGAGGCTAATGGTCTAACTGATACTCAGTTTGGGTTGGTTTTGGTTGCCTCCTCTGTCGGGGCAATCTTTGGGGCACAGCTTTCTGGGAAAGCTGTGCACAGGTTTGGGTCCAGAACCGCGATGTATTTCTCTGCGGTGTTTGTGCCAATCGGTGTGATCATTATGGGTTTGAGCAAAACACCTTTGGTGTTGGTTATTGGTTTGTTTGTAATGGGGTTTAGCTACTCAACCTTGGATGTTGGTGGCAATGCTCAGGCTGTTGCTATTGAGAAGCATCTCAACAAGAGATACATTGCCTCCTTCCACGGGATGTGGAGCGTGGGGACATTGGCAGTCACGATCTTTGGTGGTGCCGTTGCCTATGTTTTGACTCCATCACAGAATCTTTTGATTGTGGCTGCCTATGGCTTTGTAGCTTTTGGCTTATCTGCTGTTCGACTATTACCCCCAACCCTTGATGGTCATCAGGGTGAGGGGGAGCAGAAGACCGGATCTTCTGTGCCATGGTTTGCAGTTGCGGTTATCCCACTTTGGTTTGCCGGCATCGGGTCAGCCGCTTCCTTTATTGCTGAGGGCTCAGCAGCTGACTGGGGCGCACTGCTCTTACGTGACTTTATGGACATCGATAAAGGATTCAATGCATCTGCGTTTGCAACCTTTGCCCTTGCCATGATCCTGTCTCGCTTCTTGGGAGATCGCTGGCTTGAGAAGTGGGGCCCTTACCTGGTGGTTAGAGTGCTGGGTGTTGTCGGTGGTGTGGTTTGGGGAGCATCGATATTGGTTGGTGTTTGGCTGAGTGACTACAGCCCACTTGCTGCACTTTTTGTTGTGAACACCGGTTTCTTCTTTGCCGGTATTGCAATTGGACCGATGTTCCCGGCCTTCATTCTTGGCGCTGCCAACCTCAAGGGCGTAGCCCCTTCAGTTGGCATCGCCAGAGTGGGTGTTATCTCTATTGCTGCCTACTTCGTGGGACCAACCTTTGTCGGCGTGCTCTCGGATCAGGTGACATTGCCTTGGGCGATGCTGTATCCAGCTGCGGCCCTAGTTTTGGCTGGCTATCTGGCTAGAACTCTGAGGGGTCTTCAGCTATCCGAATAGCTCAGGCAGAGTCTTAGTCCAAGCTGTTCTAACCTCGTTGAGGTTCAAATCCGCTAGGTCTTGGAACTCGATCATGCCTGATTTGTCGGTAACACCAATTCTTAGAACCGGCACTCCTCTTGCTTCGCAGAGTGCCTGGAACTTCACATCGTCTTCTCTTCCAACACTCACGATTACTCGTGACTGAGACTCTGAGAACAAAGCTGCAGTTAGATCTAGGTTGTCTCGATCCATGAGCTCCGAGAGCCAGATTCTTGCTCCAACATTGAATCGAAGCGAAGCTTCGATTAGTGCAACACCAAGACCACCCTCAGAGATGTCGTGAGCGGATTCGATTAGTCCCTGGATTGAAGCTCCGTGAATCAGATCGGCAAGTTGCTTCTCTTTTGCTAGGTCAACCTTTGGCGGCTGGCCACCCAGGTGGTTATGAATATCTTTTGCCCAGGCGGAACCATCTAGCTCGTCATAGGTTGTGCCGAGGAGGTAGATGTTGTTGCCCTCGTCTTGCCAGCCCGATGGGATTCTTCTTGCCACGTTGTCGATGACACCTAGAACACCAACCACTGGGGTTGGGTAGATGGCAACGTCTCCGGTTTGGTTATAGAACGAGACGTTGCCACCGGTTACCGGAATGCCAAGTTCTTTACAGCCATCCGCAAGGCCTGCGGTTGCCTCCTTGAACTGCCACATCACCTCTGGGTTTTCTGGGCTTCCAAAGTTCAAGCAGTTGGTTACCGCTCTTGGCACAGCGCCAGTTACTGCAACGTTTCTATAGGCCTCGGCGAGTGCGAGCTTTGCTCCCTCGTATGGGTTTAGGTAGCAGTACTTGCCATTGGCATCGGTTGCTAGTGCAACACCTAAACCTGAGTCTTCCATCACGCGAACCATGCCCGAATCATCTGGCATGGCAAGGGCAGTGTTACCCATGACGTACTTGTCATACTGCGCGGTGATCCAAGACTTATCTGCCTGGTTTGGGCTTGAGATGAGCTGCATAAGTTGAGCTGTGACCTCGGTCTTTGACTCTGCACGCTTTAGCTTCTTTGAGCCATCTGCGTTTAGCGCATCCTGATACTTCGGGTATTCAACTGGGCGGTGGTAGACAGGGCCATCATGCGCCACGGTTCTTGGTGGCACATTGACGATTTCTTTCTCGCCCCAGTTGATGTAGAGGCGATCCTCGTCGATTACCTCACCTAAAACCGAGTACTCGACTTCCCACTTCTTCACGATGGTTTCGAATGAAGCCAGGTGCTCCTTCGGGACAATCGCCATCATGCGCTCTTGAGATTCACTCATCAGAATCTCTTCTGGGGTTAGTGACTCATCTCTCAAGAGCACATTCTGCAGCTGCACTCTCATGCCCTTGCCACCGTTAGATGCAAGCTCTGAGGTTGCGCAGGAGATGCCCGCACCACCGAGGTCCTGAATACCGGCAACCACACCGGCATAGAAGAGCTCGAGGCAGCACTCGATTAGTACCTTCTCGGCAAATGGGTCTCCAACCTGAACTGCAGGGCGCTTGGTTGGACCGGTTGATTCAAAAGTTTCAGAGGCTAGAACGCTAACTCCACCAATGCCATCGGCTCCGGTTCTAGCGCCAAACAGGATTACTAGATCTCCAGGGTTTGAAGCTTTAGCAAGCTTTAGGTCTTCGTGCTTGAGTGCTCCAACCGAGAGGGCGTTTACCAATGGGTTTCCCTGGTAGACCTTGTCGAAGACTGTCTCGCCACCGATGTTTGGAAGACCCAGGCAGTTGCCATAGAAGGAGATACCGGAGGTTACTCCGTGAACCACTCTTGCGGTGTCAGGGTTCTCAGGTGCTCCGAATCTCAACTGATCCATAACCGCAATTGGTCTTGCACCCATGGTCAAAATGTCACGGACAATGCCACCGACTCCGGTTGCTGCACCTTGGAATGGTTCGATGTAGCTGGGGTGGTTGTGGCTCTCTACCTTGAAGGTCACTGCCATGCCCTCACCGATGTCGACAACACCAGCATTCTCACCCATGCCCACCAACAGGTGCTTCTTCATCTCTGGGGTTACCTTCTCACCAAACTGGCGAAGGTAGATCTTGGAGGACTTGTAGCTGCAGTGCTCAGACCACATCACCGAATACATCGCCAGCTCAGATGAGGTTGGTCTTCTACCCAAGATCTCTCTGATGCTTTGGTATTCGTCTTCTTTGAGTCCAAGCTCTTTCCAGGGCTGAGCCTTGTCGGGCTCGGCCGCTGCTTGGCTTACGGTGTCAACGTTGGTTGGTCTTCTATCGCTCATTAGCTATTCACCAACGCTTTCAAAACGCTCTGGAAAAACTTCAAACCGTCAACTCCTGAGCGCATGGCAATGTCGGTGTCGGGTCCAAAGCCTGGCTCAACGGCATGCTCAGGGTGAGGCATGAGTCCCACCACATTGCCGCGCTCATTGGTTAGTCCTGCAATGTCATTCATCGAGCCATTTGGGTTCACATCTAGGTAGCGGAAGACCACTCGGTTTTCTGCCTCAAGCATCTTTAGGGTGTCAGGGTTTGCGATGTAACCGCCCTCACCGTTCTTCAGTGGAATGGTGATCTCTTGGTCTTGCTCAAAGAGGTTGGTCCAGGCGGTGCTGGTGTTCTCAACCCGAAGTTTCTGATCGCGGCAAATAAAGTGCTGGTGTTCGTTTCTGATTAGTCCACCAGGTAGCAGGTGAGACTCAACTAAGACCTGGAAACCATTGCAGATGCCAAGCACCGGCAATCCCTGCTTGGCAAGCCGAACCACCTCTTGAGTTGCTGGAGCCTGAGCAGCAATTGCGCCGCAACGAAGGTAATCACCATAGGAGAAGCCTCCTGGCAATACCACCGCGTCAACCTTTTTCAGATCCTGGTCTGCGTGCCAAAGCGGGACCGGAGTGCCGCCAGCGAGCCTGATGGCTCGCTGCGCATCGCGGTCATCTAGGGTTCCGGGGTAGGTGATGACACCGATCTTCATCGCTACTCCTTGGTGATTTTCACAACGTCTTCGATGACGTCGTTGGAGAGAAATGAAGCGGCAAGTTTTTCGGCATTTGCCATATCTGCTGCTGTGATCTCGCGATCAAAGTGAAGTTCGATTCGCTTACCGATTCTGGCGTTCACAATCTCTGGGTGACCAGAGCGGTGAAGGGCGTTCGCGACTGCCTTGCCCTGAGGGTCTAGGAGATCTTGCTTTGGCATGATCTCGACAATGATCTTTGGCACTTTTCCCCTTCGGTTTGCTGGCTCCGCCAGTTTCGGGATGGATAGTTTTTGGGTCGCGACTTTGCGGGAATGGCTTTAGTTTACTGGGCTAAATCAACCCTCAACACAGGCTCGCTAATTGATCAGTTGTCCACAACCAAACCTCTGCGATTTCTCACTCAAACGCAGCTCGATAGATTTGATTGTTATAAAAATTTCTAGTCATTTTGACCAATAAATATTAGAGTTTTGGAATGGAGAGATTTGAGACTGTTACCGAGGCGAAAGCCCGCTTTTCAGAGCTGGTTGAGGATGCAATTCGGGGAGAAGAAGTGACCCTCACTAAGCACGGTAAGCCGGTGGCCAAGATTGTCCCCTTCACAAAGCCCAAGATCATTTTTGGCTTGCTCGAAGGTAAGTTTCCCGAGTGGGATGATGTCGACTTTGATGACAACTCTTACATGGATGAGGCTTGGGCAGACTGGCGGAAGAAACTGGAGACGCTGGGCGAATGAAGCTCCTTCTCGACACCAATGTACTCACCTGGATTCATCAAAACTCGATTCGTCTTGGCAAGCGCACGAGGCAGAGAATCCAGGATGCACACAGTGTTTATTTCTCGCCCTTGAGTTTCTTCGAATGGCTTCAAAAGGACAAAGTTGGAGGGGTCAAAGCCGCAGCATTCATCGCTGCGACCAGGGAGCTCGGCTTTATTGAGTTGCCGCTTAGCGCCGGGGCTGTGCAAGAGGCTACGCGTTTTGGGACCTTAAGAAACCGCGACCCATTCGATGCTTTGATTTTGGCCCAGGCAAGTTACTCGGAGATTGACTTTTACACCTCAGATCAGAGAATTCTCGACCTAGGACTTGCCTTTGTAAGGGACTCCAGCCTTTAGTCCACGACCATGTTGGGCTATCTACTGTGAAAACCAGCCAGTGACTCTAGAACCAACAACGCCGCGAGGCGGACTGTACGGCCATCCTCTGGATCTTTTGTGGAATCAATTTCAGTGATGTCTAATCCCTTAACCTTTGGGCTTTGACACAAAACTCTTGCTGCCTGTCGGATGTCGAAAGCGCTAATGCCGCCCGGGGCAGCAGCAGGGCAAGCTGGAACAACACTTCTGTCACAGACATCGACATCTAGGTCAACGTGGATTGGGCCGCTGGCTGAACCTGCAATTTCGAGCGCTTGAGCACACGCCTTCTCAATTCCAATCTCATGGAGCTCGGTTCTTGAAATAACCGTGATTCCAAAATCTCTTGCTCGCATTGCGTAGTCGTAGGAGTTGGAGAAGTCGTTGATACCGATTTGAACAATCCGTTTTGGATCCAGTCCCGCCTCGATCAATCGCCTAACTGGGGAGCCGTTGGATACTCCATCGCGCAGATCGTGATGAGCATCGAGGGTAATGAGACCTGCGTTTTCAAGGTTCGAGCCGAAGACTCCAAGCGCGGCGGCGTAGGTAATGGAGTTGTCGCCACCGAGTGCGATGGTTAGGTCTTTGTTTGCAGCTTGGATCGCGTGAATGGTGCTTACTTCGTTGCTATCGGGATCTTCGATTGCACCCAGGTCTTGGATCGATAGCTCTGCGAGGTTTTGGTTTGTGGTGTAGCTGAAGGTGGAGTACCTGGTTAGTGCCTCACGAATCGCCTTTGGTGTGAGGTGAGCATTGGTTGGGCTGATAGAAGTCTTGTGGGCTGGAATGTCAATCAAGCCCACAGCGCTGTGTGCATCACTGATCAGCGTCTTGGCTCTTTGCCACTTTGCATCTTCAGCCATGGTTTCCAAACTTTCTCGAAAGCTCGGACGCTGCTTTGGTGAGCGCCTTTGCTAACTCTGACAACTGTAGCTTTTCTAGCTCGGTTGATTGCAAGGTGATTGCTAGACCTGCGATTGGGTGTTGAAGATTGTCTTGAATCGCCACCCCCACCGAGGCATAACCCATGGTCACCTCATCGATCTCGAGAGCGAACCCGTTTTGGCGCTCCTTGTCCAAAACGCTCTCGAGTTCAGTCAGCTTCTTTGGTCCGAGTCCGGTCCTATTCGCAAGCTCCAGGCCTCTAAAAGATGCCGCAAGCTGTTTCTGATCTAGCTTGGCGAGCATTGATCTTCCAGAGGCGGTTAGATGGGCGGGGAGTCTGACGCCAATGTCAGTAACCAGTTTCAAGCTCTTAGCCGGTCTTTCTTCCAGCAGATAGAGCACATCTGAGCCATCCAAGACTCCCAAATGTCCAACCACGTTGGTGATTTGGGAGAGCTCCGAAACTAGCCTGCCCAATACTGGCCGGGATAGTCGCTCAAGGGGTTCATGGCGTTGATATGCGCTGCCAAGTTCCCAGGCAGCTAGTCCCAAACCCCAACGTTTTTGATCTTCGTAGTGCAGGGCGAAGCCCTGTTCTTTCAATACCTCAAGCAGCTGATAGCAGGAGGATCTCGGGATCCCTAATCGCTGCGCAAGACGGTTGGCAGTGGTGGGCTGGGGCGACTCAGCCAGGAGCTTTAGAAGCTCAAGTGTTCTGAGCGCTGAGGGCACCTTGGTCATGGTTTCAGTATGTCTGAGATTTCAGACAGTAGCTAGCTTTGGTTGGTTGTTGGTGTCACTGGGTTGCGGTGGAATTTGGTTATGAACGCAATGACGCGCACCCTTAGAGCAGCAACCGGATCAACCCTGACCGCAAAGGGTTGGCAACAAGAAGCAGCGCTTCGCATGCTGCACAACAACCTTGACCCATCGGTCGCAGAGCACCCCGAAGAACTAATCGTTTACGGTGGTAATGGAAAAGCAGCTCGCAACTGGGACAGCTTTGATGCGATGGTGAGAACCCTCACCAATTTGAAAAACGACGAGACCATGCTGGTGCAGTCTGGAAAGCCGGTTGGTGTTTTCCAAACCCACGAGTGGGCACCGAGGGTATTGCTGGCAAACTCCAACCTGGTTGGCGACTGGGCTAATTGGCCAGAGTTCAGAAGACTCGAGAAGCTTGGTTTGACTATGTATGGTCAGATGACCGCTGGCTCTTGGATCTACATCGGAACCCAGGGCATCCTGCAGGGAACCTACGAAACCTTTGCAGCGGTTGCGAACAAAAAGTTTGGTGGCTCACTTGCCGGGACTTTGACCCTGACCGGTGGTTGCGGTGGCATGGGTGGAGCTCAACCATTGGCGGTCACCATGAACGAGGGCACCTGTCTAATTGTTGATATTGATCCATCTCGTTTGCAAAAGCGTATTGAGACCAGGTACCTAGACGAGATCGCAGACAACCTAGACGATGCCATCGAGCGCGTGGTGCGATACAAAAATGAGCGCAAAGCAATCTCGGTTGGAGTGGTTGGCAATGCCGCCACCATCTTCCCTGAACTACTAAAGCGTGATGTTCCAATCGATATCGTTACCGATCAAACCTCGGCTCACGACCCCTTCTACTACATCCCAGAGGGTGTTGCATTGGAAGATGCTCGTGAATATGCGCTTCGCAATCCGAAGGAATTCTCTGACCGGGCTAAGGCATCGATGGCTAAGCATGTCGAGGCAATGGTTGGCTTTATGGCCAAGGGTGCCGAAGTGTTTGACTACGGCAACTCAATTCGTGATGAGGCCCGTCAGGGGGGTTTCTCTGATGCATTCAAATTCCCCGGTTTTATCCCCGCATACATCAGGCCGCTGTTCTGCGAGGGTAAGGGACCTTTCCGCTGGGTGGCTTTGAGCGGAGATAAGAAGGACATCTATCGCACCGACCAGGCTGTGCTGGATCTGTTCCCTGAGAATGATCACCTTCGTCGCTGGATCAAGATGGCGCAGGAACGCGTTGAGTTCCAGGGCCTTCCTGCCCGCATCTGCTGGCTTGGCTATGGCGAACGCGATAAGGCTGGAGCTGCCTTTAATGAACTGGTTCGCAAGGGCGAGGTCTCTGCTCCGATCGTGATCGGTCGTGATCACCTCGACTGTGGTTCGGTCGCATCTCCTTATCGCGAGTCCGAGGCGATGCTCGATGGCTCAGATGCAATTGCGGACTGGCCGCTACTAAATGCGATGGTAAACATCGCATCGGGTGCCAGTTGGGTTTCGATTCACCACGGTGGTGGTGTTGGTATGGGTCGCTCCATCCATGCCGGTCAGGTTTCTGTGGCCGATGGTACCGAGCTAGCTGCGCAGAAGTTGCAACGGGTGCTCACCAATGACCCTGGCATGGGTGTGATTCGTCACGTTGATGCCGGTTACCCAGAGGCTCAGGAAGTTGCTCGTCACAAGCACGTTCACGTCCCAATGCTTGACACCGAGTAAGTCATGAAGACCCTGTTCACCGACATCGGCTCCTTGGTTTTGACCAAGGAGAAATTTGGTGAGCTTGAAATTATTCACAATGCCAACCTGCTGGTTGAAGACTCGAAGATTAGCTATTTGGGTGAGCAGAAGGTCGCTGCTGACCAGGAGATTTCTCTAGCGGGCAAGACCGTGATTCCTGGCTTCGTCGACTCTCACGCTCACCCAGTGTTTGCCGGTGACAGGAGCGAAGAGTTTGCCCATCGCATGATGGGAGAGAGCTATGGAGCAGGTGGCATCAACTACACCGTTGGTCTCACCAGAAGCGCATCAGATAGTGAGCTGCGCGCCAATCTAGAGCGCATCATCGCTGAGTTTCTGGAAAGCGGCATCACTCACTTTGAGGCTAAGTCTGGCTATGGCCTAGATCTTGAAACCGAGATTCGATTACTTCGTATCGCAAGTGAATACACAACCGATGTCACCTATCTGGGAGCCCATGTTGTTCCCAGGGGTGAAGATCGCGAGCAGTATCTCGAGCTGGTCTGCGGCGAAATGTTGGAGCAGGCGCTTGGCTATGCAAAGTGGGTAGATGTCTTTGTTGATCGTGGGGCTTTCTCTGCCCAGGAGGCAAGAAGGATTCTTGTTGCCGCAACTGCCAAGGGCTTAAAGCCAAGACTTCATGCCAATCAACTCGAGAACATCGGTGCCATTGATTTGGCTTTGGAGTTTGATTGCGCATCGGTTGATCACTGCACACACCTGAGCGATTCCGATGTTGAAAAGCTCGCCGGTTCAAACACTGTTGTGACTTTGCTTCCCGGTGCCGAGTTTTCAACCAGAAGCCCATATCCAGATGCCAAGCGTCTGGTGGATGCGGGAATCACTTTGGCTCTTGCAACTGATTGCAACCCAGGTTCTAGCTACACGACCTCGATGCCGTTTTGTATCGCCTTAGCGGTTCGCGAAATGGGGCTCTCTCCAGATCAAGCGCTTTGGGCTGCAACTAGAGGCGGAGCCAAGGCGCTTCGCAATGAGCTTGGTCAATTGTCGGTAGGTTCAAGGGCCGACTTCGTGGTTTTGGATGCTCCGTCGCATGTTCACCTCGCCTATCGCCCAGGGGTGCAGCTGGTCAGTGAGACCTATGTGATGGGTAAGAAAGTTTTCGAAAGGAACTAAGTGAAGGTAGTTATCTCCGCCTCCGGAATGAGCTTTGCTGATGTTGTTGCGATTGCTCGCAACAATGCTCAGATAGAAATTTCTCAGCAATCGCTCGAGGCAATGGCAAAGACCAGAGCACACATCGAGCGACTGGCAGTCTCCGAGGATCCGGTCTATGGAATCAGCACCGGTTTTGGCGCTCTAGCTCAGCGTCACATCCCCATCGAATCCCGCGTGCAATTGCAGAAATCCTTGATCCGCTCGCACGCTGCCGGGATGGGAGAGCCCGTTGAGCGTGAAGTGGTTCGTGCCCTGATGGCACTTCGACTAAAGACCATGTGTTCTGGGCAAACCGGTGTTCGTCCAGTAGTGGCTCAAACCTATGCTGCGATCTTGAATGCCGGCATTACCCCTCGAGTTTTGGAGTATGGCTCACTCGGTTGCTCAGGTGATCTAGCCCCGCTTTCACACTGCGCAATGGTTTTGATGGGTGAAGGTAGAGCATACGGTCCGGACGGTATCGAGCGACCAGTTGCTCAGTTACTGGCTGAGGCTGGCATCACCCCGGTTGAGCTTCGCGAGAAGGAGGGCCTGGCTCTAATCAACGGCACCGATGGCATGCTCGGTATGTTGATTCTTGCCCTGAGTGACCTAGATGTTTTGCTGGACCAGGCCGACATCATTGCGGCCATGAGTGTTGAGGGACAAATGGGAACCGATCAGGTTTTCCGAGCTGCTCTGCACGAAGATCTTCGTCCACACCCAGGTCAGGCCACCAGCGCTCGAAACATGTTTGAAGCCCTTCGCGGCAGCGAGATTGTTGCCTCGCACCGGCACGGCGATGGCGTGGTTCAAGATGCTTACTCGCTTCGCTGCGCCCCTCAGGTCGCCGGTGCGGTTCGTGACACCATGGCGCACGCTCGTTTGGTTGCTGAGCGTGAACTTGCATCGGTGATTGATAATCCGGTCGTTCTCGCAGATGGCGAGGTTACCTCGAACGGCAATTTCCACGGCGCTCCCGTTGCCTATGTTCTCGACTACCTAGCAATAGCCGCCACCGACCTAAGTTCTATTTCTGAGCGCCGCACCGATCGTTTTCTGGATGTTTCAAGAAACCGAGGACTTCCTCACTTTTTGGCAAATGATGCCGGAGTTGATTCCGGGTTGATGATTGCGCAATACACCCAGGCAGCTTTGGTTTCAGAAAACAAGCGGTTGGCAGTTCCAGCCAGCGTTGATTCGATTCCCTCCTCTGCGATGCAGGAGGACCATGTCTCTATGGGCTGGCATGCTGGGCGCAAGCTTCGCAAGGTAATCGATAACCTCCGCAGAGTCATTGCGGTTGAGCTAATTGCTGCTGCGAGAGCTGTTGAACTTCGTGCACCGCTAAAGCCAGCGGCAGTAACCGGCGAGCTGATTTCTATCCTGCGAGAGCGCGTTCCCGGTATGGGTCCAGATCGTGACCTTGGCGAAGAGCTGGCCGCAGCTTATGAGCTACTGCTAGCCAAGTAGTCTGCACAGCCAAGCCACAACCGCAGTTACTCACAGATTTCTCTTTTCTAAAGTGGTATCAAGTTGATACCATTAGCCTCATGGCTATGACACTAAGACTTACTGAATCACAGGATCAGCTACTCGAACAGATTGCAGAGCAGTTGGGTTGTTCGAAGCACCAAGCGGTAATCAAGGCCATTGAAGCGTTCGATGCAAAAGCTCACCGCAAGAAACAACTGGATGAAATCATCAATATCGTCCTAGTTCGCGACAAAGAACTTCTAGACCGCTTGGCGGACGCGTGACCAACTTTCTAGATTTGGAGGATGCCCTCACTCTGGTTGCACGCCTGGGCTTCTTTGTAAAGGACGTAGGCCTGCTCGACTCTACGCTCGCCAGACCTAGAGCGAGCGTATTCGGAGAGGATGCTTACCCGAGCCTTGAACTCAAGTCCGCGGCGATGATTCACTCCGTCATCAAGAACCATCCGATGGTTGATGGCAACAAACGAACATCCTGGCTTTTGCTCAACTCTTTCTTATACATCAACGGCTACCTGCTGGAGATGAGCGTGGATAAGGGTATGGAGCTCACATTGGGAGTCGCGACTGACAGACTCACCCTGGATCATGCCGCCAAGATGATTGGCGATCACATGGTGCCTCTGAGCTAGTTCTTTGCAAAACTCTCGATTGGTGGGCAGGTGCAGGTGAGGTTTCTGTCACCAAAGGCTCCATCAATTCGTCGAACCGGTGGCCAGTACTTGCTCTTGTGTTGGGACTGAGTCGGGAAGACTGCCTCCTCGCGAGAGTAAGCGTGGTTCCACTCACCAACCAGGTGTGAGGCCGTGTGAGGAGCGTTGACAAGCGGGTTGTCTTCCTTCGGCCAAACCCCATCTTCAACCTTCTGCGCCTCGGCACGAATTGCGAGCATCGCTGCAATGAATCGATCGAGCTCTTCCTTCGGCTCTGACTCGGTTGGCTCAATCATGAGGGTTCCAGCCACAGGGAAGCTCATGGTTGGAGCGTGGAAGCCATAGTCGACCAATCGCTTTGCGATGTCATCGTTTGAGATGCCTGCGTCGCGCTGGAGTGGACGAATATCGATGATTGCCTCGTGGGCAACCAGACCGTGCTTTCCGGTGTAGAGCAGTGGAAACGCTCCGGAGAGTTTCTTGGCAACATAGTTTGCGCTCAACACAGCAACTGCGGTTGCAACCTTCAACCCCTCAGACCCCATCATCTGGATGTATGCCCAAGAGATAGGCAGGATGCTTGGCGAACCAAAAGGTGCGGCAGAGACTGGGCCATAACCGGTGAGCTCAATCTGAGCCATGGAGTGACCAGGCAGGAACTTTGACAGGTGTGATCTGGCTACGACCGGACCGACTCCGGGGCCACCACCACCGTGGGGGATGCAGAAGGTCTTGTGAAGATTCAGGTGTGAAACATCGCCACCGAAATCACCGAACTTAGCAAAGCCAACTACCGCGTTGGTGTTCGCGCCGTCAATGTATACCTGCCCGCCAGCCGCGTGGACCAGATCGCAGATCTCAACTACTGCTTCCTCATAAACTCCGTGAGTTGATGGGTAGGTGATCATCAGGGCTGAGAGCTTCTCGCCTGCCTCGGCGATTTTCAGCTTCAAATCCTCAACGTCAACGTTGCCGTCTTCATCACAAGCCACTACAACTACATCCATGCCGGCGAGCACGGCGCTCGCGGCATTGGTGCCGTGGGCAGAGGATGGGATTAGACAGATGTTGCGTCCAAAGTCTCCCCTGGAGCGGTGGTAACCGCGAATTGCTAGCAGTCCTGCCAGCTCACCCTGCGATCCGGCATTTGGCTGCAGCGAAACTGCTTCATATCCGGTGATGTCTGAGAGCCAGGTTGTCAGTTCGGTGATTAGCTCGATGTAACCCTGGGTGTCCTCGGCTGGGGCGAATGGGTGCAGGTTTGCAAACTCTGGCCAGGTGACTGCTTCCATCTCTGTTACCGAGTTCAGCTTCATGGTGCAGCTACCGAGCGGAATCATTCCGCGGTCTAGCGCGTAGTCGAAATCTGCGAGCTTTTTGAGGTATCTCAGCATCGCGGTTTCTGAGTGATAAGTGTTGAACACCGGGTGCTCTAGGTAGCCTGAGCTGCGGTGGTTGATTAGCTTGTCGCTGGCATCCTCAGGCTTTGGAGCTCTTGCTCCAAAGGATGCTGCTAGGTCTGCCAGGTGCTGCCAAGAGCTGCTCTCATCAATTGAGATACCCAAGGTCTTGGAGTCAACCTTAAACATGGTGAGGTTGTGCTTCCTGGCCTCCGCAAAGTACTTCTCGGCATCGGTGTTCACCACACGAATGGTGTCGAAGTAATTCTCGTTCTGCAGCTCAAAGCCGCTTTCCTGCAATACCTTGGCTAGCGCGGTTGCCTTGGCGTGGATTTCCAGGGCAATTGCCTTGAGGTTCTTTGGCCCGTGGTAGACCGCATACATTCCGGCCATCACAGCAAGCAGAACCTGGGCGGTACAGATGTTGCTGGTTGCCTTCTCGCGTCTGATGTGCTGCTCGCGAGTTTGCAAGGTTAGTCGGTATGCAGGCGCACCCTCGGCATCCACCGATACTCCAACGAGTCGGCCCGGCATAGTGCGCTCAAGCTTTTCGCGGACTGCTAGGTAGCCAGCGTGAGGGCCACCAAATCCCATTGGAACACCGAATCGCTGAGAGGTTCCGCAGACGACATCGGCTCCCATTTCACCCGGAGGCTTTAGCAGAGTTAGTGCCATCAGGTCAGCGGTTGCAATAGCCAAGCCACCAAACTCGTGAACCTTGGCAAAGAGGTTTGTCACATCAACAATGCGTCCAGAACCACCTGGGTATTGAACAACCGCACCAAAGCACTCCTCGTCCAGCTCGCTGAGGTTTGCTGGGTCGAAGTAGCGGATGGTGATGCCCAAAGGCTCTGCTCGGTGCTCAAGTAACTGCTTGGTCTGTGGGTAGAGATCGTGGTCGGCAAAGAATACGTTTGACTCTGAGTCAGCGCTTCGCTTTGCGACCATCATGGCCTCAACTACCGCGGTCGACTCGTCGAGCATGGATGCGTTAGCGGTTCTCATTCCGGTTAGGTCGGTGACCATGGTCTGGAAGTTGATCAGTGCCTCTAGGCGACCCTGGCTAATCTCTGGTTGATACGGGGTGTAGGCGGTGTACCAGCTTGGATTCTCTAGCACGTTGCGCTTGATAACACCTGGGGTTCTGGTTCCAAAATATCCCTGGCCGATAAAGCTCTGGGTAATGCGGTTCTTTCCTGCAATCTCGTGCAGCCGAGCTAGCGCATCATCCTCGGAGATTGGTTCTGGGAGGGTTGATCCGCCCTTGAACTGGATTGCCTCTGGCAGCGCCTTCTCCATGAGCTCACTCAGAGATTTTGCACCAACAAAATCGAGCATTTCCTGTTGCTCACCGGCATCAGGACCGACGTGGCGGAATTGAAATTGGTGGTGCTTCTGTAGCACTTATTACTCCCCAATCAAGGCGTTGTATTCAGCGGCGGATAGTAGCTCTGGTAGCGAGCTGTACTTAATTTTCACGAGCCAACCCGCTCCGTAGGGATCTTCGTTGATCGTTTCTGGAGAGTTGCTAAGTGCATTGTTGGCTTCGACCACTTCACCATCCATTGGAGCGTAAAGCTCACCGACTGACTTGGTGGATTCAATCTCGCCACAGATCTTCATGTAGCTGGTGTTAGAGCCAACCTTTGGTAGGTCAACGTAGACAATCTCACCCAGTGCATCCGCGGCATAGCGAGTGATACCGACTGTTGCGATGTCACCATCTACCAGCACCCACTCGTGCTCTTTGGTGTATTTCAGGTTCTCTGGATTGGACATTACTTTCCCTCTCGCTTGTAAAACGGCAACGCGACCACTTCGTAGTTCACTCTGGTGCCGCGAACATCTGCTTCTAGTTTGGTGCCAGGAGCCAAAGCCTCGCTGACTGACAGGTATGCCATGGCCACCGGGTAACCCAGGGTTGGACTCAATGCGCCAGAGGTGACAATCCCTAGAGCGGTGTCTGAACCCGGATAGAAAATCTCGTAGTCCGCCCTTGCTGCTCTGCGACCTTCACCCTTGAGTCCATGCAGGATCTTGGTTACCGGTGCGCTCTCTAGGGCTGCTTTGCCAACAAAGCTCTCTTTATCAAAGGCGACTACTCGGCCAAGGCCTGCCTCTTGTGGCTTGGTGTTGAGGTCTAGCTCATGCCCATAAAGTGGCATTCCAGCCTCGAGTCGAAGGGTGTCGCGCGCTGCCAATCCGCATGGCTTCACTCGCTCCGCGCCGACTCTCAAAATCAGATCCCACGCCTCAGCAGCGTGCTCTTTAGCCATCGAGATTTCGAAGCCATCTTCTCCGGTGTAGCCGGTACGAGCTATCAAGACCGGAATGCTCCCGAGCTTTGCCGGTGCAATCGAGTAATACTTCAATGGGCTGGTATCGATATCCAAAAGCTCACTCAAGATTGCAAGCGCTTTGGGGCCCTGCAGAGCCAATAGAGCTGAGTCAAGAGAGTTGTCCTTGATCTCAACATCGAAATCATCGGCGAGTTTTTGAAGCTGCAAGACAACAGCCTCGCGGTTCGAAGCGTTTGCAATTACCAGGTAGTCGCGCTCTGCAATTCGGTAGACGATCAGGTCGTCGATGATTCCGCCCTGGTCGTTGCAAATCATCGTGTATTTGGCGCGGCCATCGACGAGCGAAGAAACCTTCGATACCAGCGCGTAGTCGAGGAAGCTTGCCGCATCGTCTAGCACGCTGATCTGTGCCATGTGGCTGATGTCAAAAAGCCCAGCGCTGGTGCGCACCGCATGATGCTCGTCGAGGTCTGATCCGTAGCGAACCGGCATGTTCCAGCCCCCGAAATCGGTAAAGGCTGCACCTAGTTTTTGGTGCTTTGGATAGAGCGCGGTTGTCCTCACAAAGAAACCCTAACCAAGAATTTTCAGGGCAATTCCGCTGTCACTAAATCGTGATTAGTTTTTGCCTAAGTTCTTCGTATTTCTTGGCAGTTAGAGCTACAACATCCGCTGGCAGCACAGGTGGTTCACCGGTTTGATTCCAGTTTGCTGCCAGCCAGTTTCTAACAATCTGTTTGTCAAAACTCTGGTCTCTAACTCCCTGAGACCAAAGCTCTTTATCCCAGTATCTGGATGAGTCTGGGGTCAACACCTCATCACCCAGGGTCATCAGATTGGTCCTTGGGTCGTTGCCAAACTCGAACTTGGTGTCGGCCAAAATCAGGCCGGCTTTCTCGGCCAACTCTGAAGCTTTGATGAAGATCGAGATGCTGAGGTCTCTTAGCTCCTCGGCAACTTTTGAACCAACCAGTTCAATGGTCTGCTCGAAGGTGATGTTCTCGTCATGCTCACCCTGCTCTGCCTTAAATGCCGGCGTGAAAATCGGGTGCGGAAGTCGATCTCCAAAGCCAAGCCCGCTGGGAAGTTTGATTCCGCAAACTTCACCGGTTTGCTGATATTCCTTCCAGCCAGAACCAGATAGGTAGCCGCGGACCACGCATTCCACCGGGTACATATCAAGTCGCTTTGCAATCATGCCTCGTCCGGCAACTTCAGCGGGGACTGACAATTCTGTCGAGCGATGATTTGGGACTTCCAGCTTGTCGAACCAGAAGTTGGTCATTGCTGTGAGGTTCTCACCCTTGCCCGGAATCTCGGGGTTTAGCACATGGTCAAAAGCACTTACCCGATCTGATGCCACAATCAGCACCAGGTGAGAGAACTGAGGGTCGGTAGGTTCATATAGCTCACGAACCTTGCCCGAGTAGATGTGCCTGAACCCATCGAGCTGCATTAGCTGACCTTTAGTCCGATGTCGTGGCGGTAGAAGCCACCCTCCAGCGAGATTCTGGCCATGCCTTCGTATGCGAGTGTCCTAGCTTCGAGGAAGGTTTCACCGCATCCAACAACCGATAGCACTCTTCCGGTTGGGCTTGCCTTGCACACCTCAACATCATCCATGGCCTCGGCTGATTCGATTCCGGTGACTTCCCTGACTGGGGCACTGCTTGTTGGATACCCTTCGGAGGCCAGCACGACGGTGACAGCACACTTGTTGGAGAACTCTGGGGCAGGACCGTTTTCTAGTTTTCCACTTGCGCTTCTCATCAGCAGGTCTGCCAAGTTAGATTGCAATCTTCTGAGCACTACCTGGGTCTCTGGATCTCCAAAGCGGGCATTGAATTCGATTACCTTCACACCCCGAGCTGTGACGATTAGGCCGCAGTAGAGAAGACCAACAAATGGCGTGCCACGCCTTGCCATTTCGTTGACGGTTGGCTGGGCAACTCGCTGCGTGACTTCTTCGATGAAACCGGTCGGTAGCCAAGGGATGGGGGAGTATGCCCCCATACCACCGGTGTTTGGCCCCTCGTCATTGTCATAGGCCCTTTTGTAGTCCTGGGCTGGAGAGAGTGGCATAACGCTCTTGCCATCACTTAGGAAAAACAGCGAAACCTCTTGGCCATCTAGAAACTCTTCGACTAACACGCCATCGTCGATGAACTTTGCCGCGTGATCTAGAGCTGCTTGCTTGTCCGCGGTGACAATCACTCCCTTACCGGCTGCCAGGCCGTCAGCCTTGACAACATATGGAGCACCAAACTGGTCCAGTGCACTTGCAACCTGCTCCAGAGTGCTGCACTCTCTGGCCATCCCGGTTGGGACATCTGCGGCTGCCATCACTTCTTTGGCAAAGTTCTTGCTGCCCTCCAACATGGCGGCGGCTTGGCTCGGTCCAAAAACCGCAATGCCTTGCTCTCTAAGGGCATCTGCAACACCGGCAACCAGGGGTGCCTCTGGGCCGATGACGGCTAAATCGATTGAGTGTTGAAGGGCAAAGGTAGTAACTGCGAGCTTGTCGGTAGCGACGATGTCGCTTTGGGTTGCAACTTCTTTGGCAATTAGTTCGTTGCCTGGAGCGCAAATGATATCGCTGGCCTTGGTCCCAGTTCGAATCAGTGCCTTGACGATGGCGTGCTCTCTGGCACCGCCTCCAACAACCAAGATTTTCATCTTGGTGAGTTTACATCTCGAGCTCTTTCAGGACTTGGATAGCTTGGATGTAGACCATCCCTCGCTCTCTGGGACCGACAACAATCAATTGCAAAATCTCACTTGTTCTAGCACTGAACACGATGCGGAGTCGATTGTGGTGCCCGGTTCGAATCGAACGACAGCCATGGAGCGCTCCGCGCAAAACCTTGCCCGCCATTGAATCGTAGGTCTTGAGCTGCTCAACCGTTTTCAAAACGAGTATCTGTTCAGACCTATCTAGCCTTCTAACAGCTCGGCTAAATGCCGGCGAGGATTTCACAATCACTTGAGGTCCGCATCTGAAATCCCGAGGTCCTTTTTGAGATCCTCATAATCCACAAGATCAAGTTCGCCGCGCTCGAGCTGGCGCACCGTTTTTACGACCTTGGCGTACTCCCAAGGGTCTGGGAACTCGCCCTCTTCTTCAATCCGCTTCCAATCCCGGCAAGCATCTTCAAGCAGTAGCAAGAACTCCATATCGACAATTGCTGCGACTACTTTGTTGCGCTTGGCGATGTATTGAATGTCACCCTTCTCGACTTTTGCCACAATCTGTGAGCTTTTTTGGGAGAGTTCAGTGATAGAAACCATGTTCTCGATAACCTCTCTCGAATCCATTTTCACCTCCTCTCTATATAGAAATTTGTATATAAATCTATTTAGAAAGCCGCTCGCTCACAACATTCAATCCGGTTGGTTTTCGTAATTGGAGACCCACTTTGGATTGGGTGTGGAAATCGAATTCCAGGGTGGATGTGGATAATTGGCAAATGGCGAAAAAGCAGATTCTGGCGAGCGAGGGCCTAGCGGCAATTGAAAATCGGGATCTCCCGATGGCTACCAGGTATTTGCTTCAACAGCTGGAGCGCTTGGCTCCCGGGGGAACGGTTGAGCTTAGAGTCCCCCCATACGGAGCCATTCAGTGCATCGAGGGAATGGATCATCGTCGTGGCACCCCGCCCAATGTAGTTGAGATTGACCCAGAGCTATTTCTCAAGCTGTGCCTGGGTGAACTGAGCTTTGATGCCGCGGTTTCTCTAGGACAGGTGTCACTCAGTGGTGCTCAGGCCCATGAGGTGGCAAAACTGTTCCCGCTCGCTCTCTAGCTGTGCGTTAATAGGTGTCTATGGAAAAGCGCGAAGAAGTAGAAATCAGAAAAGCTCCAAAGCTGTTGCCCTTTGCGCTGACCGGAGCTGGCTTTGGATTGATCTTGGCCGTGATTCTCAATGCGTTGATTCCTGCGCAGAGTCGCTCCTCAGAGGATGTGTTTGGGCTGTTGCTGATAGCGCTTGGTTCTCTGGGTCTTGGGCTTGGTGTTGCATTCGCATTGTTTTTTGATTTGGTAAGTGCAAAGCGGGTCAAAAGAGCCGAGGCGGTTCGTTCCGAGAACCGCTCTGAGTAGCTCAGAATGCCCGATAAACTAAGGCCATTCTTGGTGGGCAGGGGTGCAAATTGCGCGGTGATGGTCTTCTAAATCACGACATCCTGCCGTTTGAAAAAGGCCCTCAAGACCAGTGTGGAGTTTTTGGGGTTTGGGCACCGGGTGAGGAAGTCGCAAAGCTTGCCTATTTCGGTTTGTATGCACTGCAGCACCGTGGTCAGGAGTCGGCCGGAATTGCCACCTCCACCGGAGACAAGATCATGGTCTACAAAGACATGGGTCTGGTCTCGCAGGTCTTTAACGAAGCAGCGCTGGAGTCTTTGCAGGGACACATCGCGGTTGGTCACACCAGGTATTCGACAACCGGAGCATCGCACTGGCGCAATGCGCAGCCCACACTCGGCAAGACCGCTTTCGGAACCATCGCCTTAGGTCACAACGGCAACCTCACCAACACCGCTGAACTACTGCAGCTTTTGGAAGAGCGCTATCCCGACCATGAATCCGAGCTGCGCGGCGGCAACACCACCGACACTGCGGTGCTAACTGCTCTGCTGACCGGAAACCCAGATAGCTCTCTAGAGGCAACGGCGCTGGAACTATTGCCAAAGGTCAAGGGCGCCTATTGCCTGGCATTCATGGATGAGCACACCCTCTATGCCGCTCGCGATCCGCAGGGTGTTAGACCGCTGGTGCTTGGTCGCCTTGAGCGCGGCTGGGTGGTTGCATCTGAATCGGCAGCACTGGATATTGTTGGCGCTTCCTATGTTCGTGAGATCGAACCTGGTGAGCTAATTGCAATTGACGAGAACGGCCTTCGCTCACAGCGCTTCGCTCAGGAGAAGCGAGCCGGTTGCGTATTCGAGTATGTGTATTTGGCGCGCCCAGACACTTCAATATCTGGACAGGTTATCTACGAGTCCCGAGTTGAGATGGGTAGAACTCTGGCACGTGAGTATCCGGTGGATGCGGATCTGGTGATGCCAACCCCGGAGTCTGGAACTCCCGCAGCGATCGGCTACTCAGAAGCCTCTGGAATTCCATTTGGTCATGGCCTCGTGAAGAACGCCTATGTCGGCCGCACCTTTATTCAGCCCTCTCAAACCATTAGGCAGCTTGGAATAAGGCTCAAGCTCAATCCGCTTCGCGAGGTGATTGCCGGAAAGCGACTTGTGGTGGTGGACGACTCGATCGTAAGAGGCAACACTCAGCGGGCACTGGTGAAGATGTTGAAGGAGGCCGGGGCTGCAGAGGTTCACGTTCGAATCTCCTCACCACCAATTACCTGGCCCTGCTTCTACGGCATCGATTTCGCATCCCGTGCCGAGTTGATTGCCTCCGGTCTCGGAGTTGATGAGGTCAGGCAATCAATTGGGGCTGACTCCCTGGGTTATCTATCCAAAGAGGGCATGATCGCTGCCACCAAGCAGCCGCAGAATGCGATGTGCACCGCGTGCTTCACCGGCGAGTATCCGATCGAACTTCCAGCAGCGGAGCGATTAGGCAAGAACCTTCTCGAACGCGGGGTGGCAACAATCCGCGAGGAAGGCCACGTGCACGCCTGACTAACCCGTACGCAGCCGCAGGTGTTGACACCGAGGCGGGAGATAAAGCCGTTGAGCTGATGAAGGCGGCAGTTTCTGCCACCCACAACTCACTGGTGCTCGGCGGGGTTGGTGGGTTTGCGGGCATGATCGACGCGGGTTTTCTAAAGAATTACGAACACCCCATTCTTGCGACCTCAACCGATGGGGTTGGCACCAAGGTGGCAATCGCCCAAGCAATCGATAAGCACGACACCATTGGCCAGGATCTGGTCGGCATGGTGGTGGACGACATCGTGGTCTCCGGCGCTCGCAGTTTGTTTATGACCGATTACATCGCCACCGGCAAGCTTCACCCGCAACGCATCGCTGACATCGTCCGTGGCATTGCTCAGGCCTGCAAGGCAGTCGATGTTGCATTGGTTGGTGGTGAGACTGCCGAGCATCCAGGTCTTTTGGCTGAAGACGAGTATGACGTTGCCGGTGCTGCGGTTGGAGTGGTCGAGAAGTCCAAGCTGCTCGGGGCTGGAAGAGTCCAGGTTGGCGATGTAGTTCTTGGCCTCAGAGCCTCGGGACTTCACTCAAACGGTTACTCATTAGTGCGAAAGATTGTTGCCGATCGAGGTTTGAAATACACCCAAACCGTTCCTGAGTTTTCTAGGACTTTGGGCGAGGAGCTACTTGAACCAACCGCCCTCTACACAGGTGTTCTAAACAAGATTTTGGAAAACCCTAAGTTTGATGGCCAGATTTCCACGCTCAGCCACATCACCGGCGGTGGCATTGCAGCCAACCTCTCCAGGGTGCTGCCGCAAACCGTCTCTTTGGATGTTGAGCGCTCTAGCTGGAAACCAAACCCAGTCTTCTCGGTTTTGGCTGATTGGGCGGGTTTGAAGCTGACCGATCTTGAGAGCACCTGGAATCTCGGGCTTGGGTTTGCAGCTGTGGTTCGATCATCTTCAGCTCAGTTGCTAGCTGCCGAGCTGAATTCACTCGGAGTCGAAACCTGGCAGCTTGGTGTAATCGAGTCAACCGCTTGTGATTCAGAGTTGCCGGGATATGTCTCTGAGGCCAAGGGTGTTCGTGGCGGTGCGGTGAGATTGGTTGGTAACTATGGCCAATAAGGCAGCAGTTGCGGTCGGTGCGATTGGAGCGTTAGCTAGCTCTATTGCATTTGTACTGGGCCTGATTACCGGTGCAGACAACGCGATGGTTTCAAATCCGAGATCAGAGCCAGCGCCTTATTGCTTTGAGGACCCAAGTCCAGATCAGTTCACCAAAAAGCATGTTCAAACCAAGATCGTTGCCTGCCAAGTCATGGGCATGACCAAGGCAGAGGCGATTCAATACATCGAATCAAAAGGATTGAGCTATCGAATTGCCTCGGAGGACGGAGAGAGCTTCGCGCTAACCGAGGACTACACCGACTCAAGAATCAACCTCGACATCTTGGTTGGTTTGGTTGTCGGAGCTAATGCTTGGTAGTTAGGTTTCGTAGATCTCGCTTCGGTGCGCTACCCGAATCACGATTTCAACTAGCTTCCTGTCAAGGATTTTGTAGAGAATTCTGTAATCCCCCACCCTCACCCTGTGACGAGATTGATTGACCAGTTTTAGCGACTTTGGTGGACGAGGATTTGCACGAAGCAACTCAAAGGCCAACCTGATCCTCACCTGAACACTTGGTTCTAGCTTCGATAGCTCTTTGGCAGCTCTGCTCGTCAGCTCAACTACGAAGCGGTTTGAGTCCGAGCTCACGCTCGACTTCCTCTAATGGGATGCTGGGGCCGAAGGATTCAGGGTCAAGTTCGTAGTTCAAGACCGTGTTTATATCCTCGAGATCTTCTATGTAGTCCATTAGTTTTTCGTACTTCACGGCGTCGAGGACAACTACGGATGGTTTACCGTGTTTGTGGATTTCCACAGCCTCTGTTTTGGCGATTTCTAAGACCCGATTGAAGTTTGCACACGCCTCTGAAGCGGAATATCTAGCCATGTTCAGATTGCACGAAACTGTGTCAAATTTTGTACAAAACTAGGCTTCAACCTCAAGCCCAGTGGGTACTTTAGCGTCCTTGAGAAAGGCCCATTCTTCATCGGTATACATTCGCGACCTGGTAAGAAATCTTTTGTTCTCTGTGGATTCAAGCGAGAAACCAGAGCCTCGACCGGGCACAACGTCGATGGTTAGGTGAGTGTGCTTCCAGTATTCGAACTGCTCCGCTGACATCCAAAACCGAATCGGTTTCTCAATGCCCTCGACGCTTAGCTCCTCAAGTAGGACATCGGAGCCACCGGTTCGGAACTCGCCCTCTGGGTAACACATCGGTGCTGAGCCATCGCAGCAGCCACCGGATTGGTGAAACATTAGGGGGCCATTTCGCTTCGCGAGTAAGCGCAGCAAATCCTTCGCCGCCTCGGTGAACTCCACTCTGCTGGGTAATCCGTGCATCCTGACCTCCTAACTAAAGTATGAAACAGGGCCGAGTTTCCCCGGCCCTGTTTCTTTGGATTTTTAGAAGAATCCCAGCGCGTTCTCTGAGTAGGAGACGAGCAGGTTCTTGGTCTGCTGGTAGTGCTTGAGCATCATGGCGTGAGTCTCGCGACCGATTCCTGATGACTTGTAGCCACCGAACGCAGCGTGTGCTGGGTAAGCGTGGTAGCAGTTAGTCCAAACACGTCCGGCCTGGATGGTGCGACCGGCACGGTAGGCGTTGTTGATCTTTCTGGTCCAAACACCTGCGCCCAGACCATAGAGGGTGTCATTGGCAATCTTCATGGCGTCATCGTGACCGTTGAACTTGGTCACCGATACCACCGGTCCAAAGATTTCCTCCTGGAAGATGCGCATGCTGTTGGTGCCTTCGAAGATGGTTGGGGTCACGTAGTAACCGCCACTTAGGTCGCCACCGAGGTCATTGCGCTCGCCACCGAGGAGCAGCTTTGCACCCTCCTGCTTACCGATGTCGATGTAGCTCAGGATCTTCTCGAGCTGATCGTTCGATGCCTGGGCACCGATCATGGTGTCGGTGTCCAGTGGGTTGCCCTGCTTGACCTTCTTGGTGCGCTCAACTGCATCGCCTAGGAACTTGTCATAGATCGGTGCATCAATTAGTGCCCTGGAAGGACAGGTGCAAACCTCACCCTGGTTTAGTGCAAACATGGTGAAGCCTTCGAGGCACTTGTTGTAGAAAGCGTCATTCTCATCAGCGATGTCCGCGTAGAAAATGTTTGGGCTCTTGCCACCAAGTTCCAAGGTCACGGGGATGATGTTGTCGGCTGCGTACTGCATGATCAGACGACCAGTTGTGGTCTCTCCGGTGAATGCAATCTTGGAGATTCGGCGGGAGGAAGCCAGTGGCTTTCCTGCCTCAACACCAAAGCCGTTTACAACGTTGATCACTCCGGCAGGCAGTAGGTCAGCGATCAGCTCCATTACGTAGAGGATTGAAACCGGGGTCTGCTCTGCGGGCTTTAGCACTACGCAGTTACCGGCGGCGAGCGCTGGTGCCAGCTTCCAAGCGGCCATCAAGATTGGGAAGTTCCAGGGGATGATCTGTCCAACCACGCCTAGTGGCTCATGGAATTGGTAGCTCACGGTGTCGTGGTCTAGCTCACCCATGGTGCCCTCCTGGGCACGAATCACTCCTGCAAAGTAGCGGAAGTGATCAATCGCCAGCGGAATATCTGCCGCCAAGGTCTCACGAACTGGCTTACCGTTTTCCCAGGTCTCAGCAACCGCGATCTTCTCGAGGTTTGCCTCCATGCGGTCAGCAATCTTGTTCAGGATGTTGGCGCGATCGGTAACCGAGGTCTTACCCCAGGCTTCCTTCGCTTTGTGAGCTGCATCGAGAGCCTTATCGATGTCAGCTGCGTTACCGCGGGCCACCTCACAGAAGGGCTTTCCGGTAACGGGGGTGATGTTTTCAAAATACTCGCCTGAGGATGGGGCGACGTATTGTCCACCGATCCAGTGATCGTATCTGGTGCGGAATTCCATTACCGCGCCGGCGGAGCCAGGTTGTGCATAAACAGTCATCTTCGACTCTTTCTCCAGTAGCTGGCGCGGCCTTGCGCCAGTGAGCTTGAACTTACGCCTGTGGGAGTCGGAATGAAATTGAATCGCGTCTAACTATTCCTTTGCGCGACAAAGGTAGAGATAGACACCTAGCCATATGGACAGGTAGCCTAAAACTTTCTACTATTCAGTTATGAGCAAAGAAGTTCGTGGTGATGTCCCGCTTGGAAGGCGATCACCACTAGCTCAAACCAGAGTTGTGGTTGCCGATAAAACGGTTATCGCCCGGGTTGGGATTCGAACCATCCTGGAGCGCGCACACTCGACAGTTGTGATTGCAGAAGCCACCAACTATGACCAAGCCTTGATGGCGGTCGAAGAGCATGGCCCAGATGTTTTAGTTATCGATCTCGATCTTGGAGATGACACCACCAAGGGATTGCAACTTTGCGAAACCATCACCAACCGCTTTCCCCAGACCAAGATTTTCTGCCTAGTGAGATCGGTCTCAGAGTTTGTAGTAATCGATGCACTGCGCCGCGGAGCCACCGGCTTCTATCTCAAGGACCAGGTGAGTGCGGACGAACTGCAAAAGGCCGTGAAGGCAGTGCAACAGGGTGAGACGATGCTCGGTAATGGGGTATCAAAGTTGATTGCTAAATCTTTGGGGGCGAGCTCTGCCAACGATCAACTCTCAGATCGGGAACTCGATGTGGTGCGGCTTGTTGCGAAAGGCATGGGCAATAAGGAGATTTCTAAGTCCCTGTTTATCTCGGAGTCAACCGTCAAGTTTCACGTTCACAACATCTGTAAAAAACTTGGATGTGCGAATAGAGCGCAGGTTGTGCACTTTGCCACCAGGGCCGGATTACTGAGTAATTAGTCGCGATCTAGATCGACCACGCGGTCATCATCTGCGGCAGGCTCATCGTCGTAGAGATCGGCCCACTTGTCCACGTATTCGATGTTGTCATCCGCGGCCTTCTTAGAAAGTTCGGCCTCTAGAGCGGAGTAGTCGGTAGCAGGGCTGTAGTACTTAAGCTCGCGTGCGACCTTAGTGTTCTTAGCTTTTTGACGGCCACGCCCCATGGCGAGCCCCCTAATCTCTTTGTCTCTATCCGGGCCTTAGCCCTTCAAACCTTTGGAAACCTTGCGCAAGATACTACCAGCCCTAGAGTAGCCACAGCACCAAGAGCAAGGCGGTTACTGGGAACAAAATGTTAGTAATCAGCGTCAAGAGCATCTGAGCCAATCGACCCTTGTGCCAAAACTCCCAGGCCGATTGCGCTACTCCAGAAAAGGTAGATAAGCCACCGGCAAAACCCGCAATGCCCAGTGTGAAGACCGCCTGGTCAAAGGTTGCAGATATCAAAACCAGCCCTAGGAAAGCTCCTGCCAAAACGTTGCTGGCCAAAAGTCCGAAGTGCAGGGCACCCTTCCAGTTATTCAGTAGCGCCCTCAAAACAGCACCCAAACCGCCGGCAATACCGACCAGCGGAACAAACCACCACTCCATGATCATGCTGCACGCCGCTTTGCAGCCCTGCGACCCTGGTGATAGCCGATTCCATAGAGCACTACTGCGGCAAAAAGCATCACTGCAAATTCATAGGTGAGGGAGTTGTAATCAATAAACAGTGTCACCGCACTCATCGTGGTGAAACCACCTGCAAAGCCAATGCCCCAAAAGCTCTTGCGATCTTCCGAATCGAAGATCGGGTGTCTAGCGGTTAGGCCCAGGAAGTATGAACCGAGCAGGTTTACTAAAAACAGTGCGGCTAATTCACCAAGTGGATAGTCGATGCTTTGGTTGAGAAGCTCAAACGCCAAATAGCGGAGCATGGTCCCTAGCGAGCCCCCTAGGAACACATACCCGAGCATTCTCCAGTTGCCGGACATGGTCACACCCTAGCGAACTAAACCTTTAGAGCAATACCCTTACGGTGAAATGCACGAAAACTATTTACACGCCGGTTACTACCAAAACAAGTTCTCCGAGGCCCAGAACCAGCAGTTCGCTCAAGTTTTCGATGCCATCACCAAGAAGATGGTTGCCGCGCTAGAGTCCGGCGAAAGCTTTGATTCTGCTGCCATGCAACAGGCGGTCAAAGAGCACTATGAGTTTTGCCTCAGGTTTTGGAAGCCAAATCGTGAAAGCTACAAATCGCTAGCGATGAGTTTTATTCTCCCGACCGAGTATCGAGAGACCTATGAGGGTTATCGTGAGGGCCTAGGCAAATACATCTTTGATGCCATTAGCCACTTCGCCGACACTAACCTTTCTTGACTCTTCCCAGTCTGAAGCTAGACAAAAAGCCAAGTAGCAAGAACGCTGCAGCCGCCCAGGCCGCAAGCTTTGCGCCATCGGTGAAGGCCTCCTCGGAGGCAACCACGATTTCCTTCGCTTGTTCTACTCCAACCTGAGGAGTTAGTGCTCCCTCAAGCGATGGAATTGCACCACCTGCGGAATCGACCACCGCATCCACGATCATCACCTGGCCGGATGCTGGCACACCGATATCGTCGAGTCTGGTTTCAAGCGATGCTTGAGTGCCGGAGAACAGCATGGTTCCCAGAACCGCGATACCAAGCGCGGATCCGACCTGTCGAACCGTGGACTGGGATCCAGATGCCTGGCCTGCCTTTTCGTTTGGCACATCCACCATGATCACTCCGGTGAGCTGGGCGGTCGCAAGACCAACTCCGATTCCGTAGATAAACAAAAGCGGGGCGATTGGTCCCCAACCGGTTCCAACCGAAGCGAAGATTCCCACGCCGACCACACCGATTAGCTCGAGCAAAACTCCAAGTTGCACCGCACGAGCCGGAGGCAACTTGCCGCTCAGCGCCCCACCAATGCCGGAGGCCAGGAATGCTCCACCGGCCAACCACAGCAGCACCAAACCAGAGCTGATTGGGCTCAGGCCCACAACGTTCTGCAACCAAAGCGGAATCGCAAATAGCAAACCGAATTCACCCATCGAGATGATCAGGGCGGCTATCGAACCATTTCTAAACGAAGTGATTGAGAACAGCTTCAAATCTAGAAGCACAGCCTTACCCGCCTTGGCTCTGGCATTCTCAACCACCACGAACAAGATGCCGGCGAGAAGAGCAAGGGCCAGCGCTATAGGAATAACCGATATCCACTCTGTCGGCCACAGGAATTCACCCAGCTGGAACTGCTTGTCGGTTTGCTCCCACCAGCCGTAGATGCGACCTTCGATCAAGGCAAACACCAGCGGGCCAAATAGCAATACCGAGAG
>RFTL01000101.1 GCA_009923455.1 Actinomycetota bacterium
CCCTGTGATCTGTCAAACAATTGAGCCCTAATTCCAGGCTTACCAGTAACAGTGAAAGCCCGGACATCAATTTTCGAAGTCAGTTTTTTGGCCTCACTAAGAAGATATCGTCGAGAAAGCTTGGGTAGTTCCGTTTTCACTAGTGACCAAACATCGTGGTGACCACCGGTGATGAACTTTGGGTAGTTAGACAAGATTTCAAAGAATTCTCTGGGAACAAAACCCTCAAAAGCGCCATATTGCTCCCTTGAAAGCAAAGGAATCGCAGTAGGGCCAACCTTCACATCACCGTTTACGGTTCTGGTGAAATGAACCCCCAAAAATGGGTTCCTTGGGTCTGGAGTTGGATAAATGTGTCTTGAGAGACTGCCCTTCAAGCTCGGAGCATAGTGATAGAGCCCGATAAATGGCAGCATTGAGTACTTCTTGCCGAAACCTTGCATGTGCGCCAACCTGTCCGAGTAAAGACCCGAGGCGTTCACAAAGTGTCGAAAAGAGAATTTCCGGCCATCTCTGCACTTTAGAGATGAGGACTCGAGCTCACTGACCTCAGAATTGAAAACGAACTGCACTCCGAGTTTCTGCGCACTCTCAAACAAAGCTTTGGCGACAAGCTCGGGGCTGCTCACCGCTGTGTTAGGCGACCATAGAGCAATCTCAACAGTTGTAGCTAGAGGTTCTAGCTTTGCTAGCTCATCCTCATTGACAATTTCCAACGTGACGCCATTTGCATCGCCCCTTCTTTTTAGTTCATGCAGAAGTGGAATTTGATCGGCTGACTGAGCAACTACCACTTTTCCGCAAACATCTAAAGGCACATCGTTTTCTCTGCAAAAGTCTTTCAAGGACCGATTCCCGTCGACAGTCAGCTTTGCCTTCAAGGAGTCAGGAGAGTAGTAAAAACCCGCATGTAATACACCCGAGTTGCGACCTGATGCATGCGAGGCAATTCTTGACTCTTTCTCAAGAACAGCCACGGATACAGAGGGATTTTGAAGTTTAATTTCCCTTGCCAGCGCCAGGCCCACAACTCCCGAGCCGGCAATTACAAAATCAAAAGTGGACTCAGCCAATTGACTAACCCTTCAGCTTGTATAGCTTGTAACCTTCGCCCTCAATTACCTCAGCAAAGTCACCCACTGCACCAATGTCGCCAACTGAGATGATCCACTGGGTGCCCTCGGGCGCAAGGGTTGAGTCATACTGTGACCCAGGGCCATAGAGCTCGTATGGCATGTTCACAACGTCTGCCCAGATGGCAACGTTGGTCGCCTCGAAACGAGATGTAGCTAGCACAAAAGTATTCTCAAGCTCTGCATCGGACCAATTAGCCGCTGCATACTGACCTGCTTTATCGGCTGCACTTAGCTCAGCACGGAACCCTTGGTACTGGTCTTGAATCTGCCAACCAGTTCCAACCATTGAGAACGGCAAGATGATTGCAAACGCCCACTTCAAATACTTTGGTGCAACCGCGAAAACAAATAGTGCAAGCGCTGAAGTAAGCGCAACACCGTTTAGCACGTCCTGATTTACGACCAGCCCAGCCAAGTTTGGGGCATCAGCAATTTGAATTGTTAGCGTGCCGAAGAATCCAGAGAAGGCTGGAGTGATCAATGCACCGACCAGGATGACAAGAGCCCATCGAAGGAACACGTTGGCATTGTCGGCCAAGCCCTTTACCAACGCTGCCAAACCAGCCAACGGAACAATCACAAATAGGAAGTCGTAGTAGCGAAGCAAAACACGTGTGGTGTGGTCGTCGCCACCACCAGTGATCCAACCGGTGAAGATGACAATCTCAATCATCAGGCTGAAGAGCCAAATGAATGCAAATAGAGTTAGTGCGGTTGTTGCGGTTAACTCCTTGGTTCTGATTAGGTGAACGATTCCGAGAATCAGGCCAACAATTGCCACTCCCATAAGCGCAAATACGGTGAGCAAGTGCGTGTTCAACTGGATGCCAAACAGGCCAACCACACCGTTCATCGCGCCGGCTCCAACACCAACGGCTTGCGCTTGGTGTAGGACAAGTTCCACTCGTTTTGACCCAGGGCGCCGATTTGCATCGGGCGCGGCAACTGGGTCATGTCGAGTCTGAATTTCATCTCCAGCTGATAGGCCACATCCGTCTCGACCTCTGCCGACGGCGCCACACGCCATTGGCTCAAGCGTTGCATGGCCGCCACCGCTTCTTCTAGGTTGTCAAAGGTTTGTCCCAAACTCACACCCAACCCACCGACCGAGAG
>RFTL01000102.1 GCA_009923455.1 Actinomycetota bacterium
GGAGGAGCTTGCGGTTATAAGTGGTGAGCCGCTCAATGTACTCAAGGGGCTTGTGGCCGCAAGCGAAGATGTGGCATGTATCCACGCAGACACGCAGACGGGGGTCCTGGAACTTCAGACAGAACTCCACAAACTCACTGTAGCCGAGCAGAGTCTCAGAGCCCTGGCCCGCCGGTGTCTCAAGGAGGAGCGGGCACTCTGGCGTAGCATGCTGAATGGCGCGGGCGATATTGTCGTGCATATTCTTCAGTGCCTCGGCCAGTGGCTTATCCGTGGACTTGCCCACGTGGACTACCACGCCCTTGAAGCCGGCAGCGGAGGCGTACTGGAGATTTTTGATGAGAAGTGTGGTGTGATAGTCATCCTGGACACCTGCAGGCTGGCAGAGGTTAATGATATACTGGCTGTGAACGAAGACCTTGGCACCCGTCTCCTGGACAAGTGACTTGGCGGCGGCCAGCTCGCCGTCGGCGATATTGAGCTTGCTGCTCATGTTGCTGCCCAGGAAGATCTGATAAGGCTTGTTGTAGTCAGGGATGGACTTGATGGTATCAGGCAGCGTCTTGAGCTTGGGCATGTGGAAGCCGATGAGAAACTGCTCACGGAGCAGGGCACCCAAGAGAGCGTCCACGCCCGCGGATGACTTCAGCTTGGTGGCAGCTGATGCCAGTGCCTCACGGAACTTCTGGCGGTTGTCCCACGTGGCGGGATCGAAGTGCCAGAGCGTCTCCTGGAGCGGCAGGACCAGGTAGATCTCCGTTGCCTCAGGAGCCAGGGCTGCATAGGCGAACACCTGGTAGAGGAAGCTCTGCCAGTTCTCCTCCATCTGGCCAGTGAGCTTTACCTCAAAGATCTGCGTGTCCGTACGTGCGTCAGGATGACCCTCAATGTCTCCGTGGGCAACAACCTCCTCAAAGCGAAGAGGCCCCTTGATCACCGCTTCCATCTTGCGACGAGTGGTCACAATGCGGTCGATGAAGGGCTGCGTGGTCTTGCTGGTCCGGACCTTGTCCAGGAGAGCGTCCGTCACCAGCGGAAACCACCGGCGGGTCGTCGTGATGACGGCCTCCAGGTTGATCTCGCCAGATGGCAGACGCAGCAAATCCTCCGCAATGAAGCCCAGGAGCGAATAAGAATCGCCCTTTGGCAGGATGCTCAGCAGAGCGTTGGGATACTTCCCAGTAGAGACCTCCGGTGCCTTGATGCGTGCCGGCAAGAGCTTCTTTAGCTCTGCCCGCTGAATGGGGTTAAGACCCTTCAGCAGTTGGCGAACACGCACGCGTTCAGATGCCATTTGTTGTGATGGCAGGATCGGAGAACTCATTGGATTCCGAAAATAGGGGCAACCTGATATCAATTTTATGAATATAGATTAGAGACCATGTCAGCTCCCGTCATTATCAATGAAGCTGAGGAGCAGAAGCAATCCGCTCGCGAAATCAAGACCCTCTTGATTGTTTTTATCATAGGTATTTTTCTTAGTGTAGCTGTAACCCAGTTCTACGGCAAGAAGGCCTCTCGTCTTGCGTCGTTCATCACCGCCTTCTTTGTCTATCTGCTTATCGCGGCTATGATTGGTCGTATGATCTGGAACAGATACCTAGTTGAGCTGATGCCCTTCCTCCGCCCCGCCCGCGGATTTGAATACATCCTGGGCCTCATCATCTTCGCTGGCCTAATTTTCAACGCTTAAACGAATGCTGTATAATTATTAACTATTATGGAGTCCAGTATAGTTAGTTCAAACACCCATACAGAGTCTAATGGTATCAGTGCAACTGCTTCTGCGTCAGCATCTGTTGAGTCTGGAGTTGAGACTACTGCCTCTGTTACGGTAGACGGTAATACTTTTGCTGCCGAAATAAGCTACAGTGATACCACCAAGGTCAGTGCGGGTGTAGATGCTTCTGTAGAGGCGAATGGTGTCACCATTGAAGGCGGTGTCTCTGTCTCTGCTAAGACCGGTACTGAGATCTCGGCAAATGCCGGATTTGACGGTAGTAATGTTTCGGTTGCTGCGAGCTATTCTGATACCACGGAAGCACACGCCACTGTAACCGGTGGCGTTGATACTGGCAATGCGTATGCGAATGCTTCCGCAGACGCTTATGTAAAGGAGGGCAATGAAGCGGAAGCCCATATTACTGCCGGCAAAAATGGTGTAGATGTTGGTGGCTCAGCCTCCATCGGTTCAGCTATCGGCGTCAATGCAGAAGGAACC
>RFTL01000103.1 GCA_009923455.1 Actinomycetota bacterium
TGTCTCATTCAATTCATTCAATTGGTCAAAATTCAGTGGTCAGCAACATCTATGATTGGATTAGAGTCATTGGCTTTTCTATCAGAAAGCACCGGCCGGTGTATGTGCACATGAAATCGAAAGCTTAGAGAGAATTTCTTCTATCCTTGCTGAATTTGCAACAGCATGTTGAGCTATAGATTGCATGAAATACAAACAATTATTTTCGTCAAGGAATCCATGCCAGCTTACGGTACAGTGATGGCACCTTCATCCATTCAGCATGATACCTTAACCATCAGAACAACGAATCCCATAGTTGCAGCCCGCCTACAAATTCAGTGCAAACTCGTGCCCAAGTGAATCCTACCAGAAATATTTATACAAGGCTTTCTCATATTTGCATTACCTATCCTACAAGCAGCACTCGCATTTCCAGTATTCTGAAAAACAGTTGGAGGAATATATACAGGATATCATCGTTTCGCATGAAAAAAATATTTATTAGCACTTACACTTACATTTGGCATAAATTTTTCAGCCCTCAAAATCGATTCATAGGCGCAGAATCCAGCCCTGCTTCCATGTGTTGGCGCGAGCATGGCTTCGAAATTCATTCCGGTAAGCAGTCCGATCCTTGTTTCTGCGAATGTTTCTTTTATGGCGTGGGACCAGGAGACCTCGTGCTGGATGACAGCTGAAGCCCCATCGAGACTTCCTGATCGATTATCATTTCAGAACCAGCCGAACCGTTCACACTGCAAACAACCCGTTAATCAACGGCGACGATCGGTCAACGGCCAGGAATACCGGCGAGAGAGCTTTCAGGCCACACTCTTCTTCCCTTGTGCACTTCGAAAAGTACAGTTCAGGACAGAAGCTGAAGAGATCGCTGGCCAAGCGCGCCACCCGATCAAAACTCCAGCGTCTGCAGAAGTTCTTCCGCTGAGCGTTGACCGTTCATGATGTTTGTTCCAAGCCAATTTTTTTCACCCACTGCTTTCCTGGCCGCCTCGGTGCTTGCATTGGGCTTTTCCAGCATCAGCACCAAAGCGGCCGGCCTCACATGGTTGCTGATCACGCTGTCCGGAGTATCGGCCTGGGCCAGTCGAAAACGTTTTCCCCTGCCGGACACACCATTCGGGCTGATCTCTGCCCAATGGTGGCTGTTGGCTTGTGCGGCCTCTCTCGTTCTGATGGCCATTCCCACAGCTTATTGGGGTGGCCCCTGGCCTGAGCGGCACCCGCAGTGGCGGCTGTTGATCAGTGCCCTGGGTATATGGCTGCTGCTGCGTCATGGCCGAATTTCAACTGCGCCATGGTCTCACCTGGCCACAGGCGCAGCCTTGAGTCTACTGTTGGCACTGGCTCTGGTGCTCTGGCGCGGCGCAGACTTTGCTCCCACCAACAGGATCCCTTGGGTTGCGGGTCTGTCTTTGCTGAGCTGCACACTGCTCGCTTTGAGCTACCAGCTCAAAGCAGCTCCCCTCCGTCTTCGCCGCTTTTGGTGGCTGGCCAGTGGGATGACCTTAGGTACGGTCGTGCTGAGTGGTGTCAGAGGCAGCTGGGGGCTACTACTCGTCTGGCCTGTCACTTGGATTTGGCTAGAGCGCGGCCGAGACCGGCTATGGCACTGGACGCCTAAGCGACTGACCCTGCTCCTGGTGGTCTTGTTTGGATTAATCTGGTTGGGCAACCAGGCAATCCCTGAACGCGACCGCCCTTTGAATCGCATCGCGCTCCTGCTTAGTGAGTCTGGCCTGGGCAGCACATCCACAAACCCAACAGCCAACAGCTCCGTAGGTATACGAATCGGCATCTATCGGGCTGGACTGGAACAGGTTGTATCGGCACCTTCATGGCTCGGCATAGGGCATGATCAGCATAAGCTCGCCTTAAAAGCCCATGTACAAGCGATTGCTCCAGAGCTGGTGAAAGTCATCGGGCACTACCACAACGATGCACTCAATGCATGGGCCGAGTTGGGTCTACTAGGCCTACTCGGTTATTTAAGCGTTGCACTGGGCGTGGCTGCACTTGCTTGGTCATCATCCCAAACGCATCACATGGCTTTGTGCACAGGCTTTTGGAGTGTGTTGGTGATGCACATCAGCACAGGGCTTAGCAACGCCAATTTTGCGCACAACTACTACCCTACCATGCTGGCAATTTGCGTAGCACTGCTTCTCGTGTGCGGAAGTCAGCAAGGCGATCGCCCCGCTGAAGCAGGGTGAGCGTCTT
>RFTL01000104.1 GCA_009923455.1 Actinomycetota bacterium
GGTCGCGGGTTCAAGTCCCGTCGGAGTCGCTTGAGTTCAATTACTGAACTCGATGGGGAGAGTCTTCTCTCTAGGCTCTGTAGCTCAGTTGGTAGAGCGAACGACTGAAAATCGTTAGGTCACCGGATCGACGCCGGTCGGAGCCACCGCTAGGAGGCGGACAGTGACGATAATCTTCGGTCTACTGTCCGCCTTTTCTTATGGCTTGGCTGACTTTGTTGGAGCGCTTGCAGCTAAGAAGGTCAGAGCGCTCGCAGTCACCGCAATCTCTTTCAGCTTTGGTTTGCTTATCGCATTGCTACTTAGCCAGTTGCTTGGCGCCAGCTACTCCGAAGCCACCATCCAGGCCGGGATCTTCGCTGGAATCAGCTCCGCAATTGCAATCTCTTGTCTCTATGCCGCACTGGCTCTCGGGCCAATCTCGATTGTTAGCCCTCTGACCGCGGTTATCAGCGCCATGATTCCGGTGTTGGTGGATGTTGCCTCCGGACAGGCACTCTCTGGGTTTGCCAGCTTGGCAGTGGTGTTGGTTTTGATTGCGGTTGTGCTGGTCGGATTTGTGCCGGGAGAAAAGGTGCGGCTACCAAGCGTTCCGGCTCTGGTTTATTCGCTTGGAGCTGGTCTTGGTTTTGCGGGGATCTTCGTATTCCTCGATGCCACTGCCGAGGATTCTGGTCTTGCTCCACTTGTGATCATGAGAACTGTTGGCCTTGCGCTTTTGATTGCGGGTCTTACATTCTTGGCACTCAAGAATCGCTCCGCGCTTATCGAGAAGGCTGCCTTCGAACCAAAGACATTGCTGCTGATCCTGGTTGCAGGCGCTGGCGATGTTTTGGGAAATGTGGCGTTTTTGGTGGCAACCAGAGAAGGAGCGCTCGCAATCGCAGCTGTTCTAACCTCGCTCTACCCGGTTGGAACAATCCTGCTGGCATGGGCCTTTCTAAAGGAGCGAATCGCCGCTTCGCAAACGGTTGGAATCATTTTGGCGATGTCGGCTTGTGGGATTTTGGCCCTAGCCAAATAAGGGCTTGAGTGCCTCGAACAGCATGTAGGCGCCGAGCAAACTAAGTGCGACTCCTCCGGCTCCGCGCAGCACCGCCAAGCGCTTTCCCGAATCAGCAAACCAGTGCCGCGCGGTCCCAGCCGCAACGGCATAAACCGAGTCTGAGAAAAAACCAATCACCGAGAAAATCAAACCCATCAAGAGCATCTGAGTGATTGGATTCGAACCCTCATCAACAAATTGCGGGAACGCTGCCAAGAAGAAGACCAGGGTCTTAGCGTTGGTGATTCCAACCACAAATGACTGACTGAGAATCTTTTTAGTGTCTACCCGACCGCTTTCGCTGCTGATCTCCAAAGGGTCCGCTCGGTGCTTGAAAGCAGAAATTCCAAGGTAGATCAAAAAGGCAGCGCCTAAGACTTTGATGGCAAAAAACAGTGGTGGCGATGCCACCACAATCGCACCCGCACCAAGTGCCACGGCAACGATTTGGACCCCAACACCAATGACATTTCCAGCAACGCTGAGGACCGCAGGTCCGGGTCCAAGCACCAAAGCTCGGCCGATGGTAAATACGACACTGGGTCCAGGAACAATAATGATAACCAGCGCAAGGGCTAAAAACCCGAGTAAGTTTGCGGTTGTCAACACAGCTTCACACTAGTGCGCTGGAACAACTTGAAAGTTGAAAATCATGGCAAAAAACCGCTGGCTCGGACTCGTCGTTATCTCGATGGCAATCTCTTTGGTCATCATCGACGGCACCATCGTGAACACAATCTTCCCGGCCATCATCGCCGATCTCAGCCTCACCAGCACCGAGGTGCAGTGGGTTCAAGAGAGCTATGTGCTGGTGTTTGCCGCACTGCTTTTGGTTTGGGGATCGCTAGGCGATCAGATCGGTAGACGCAAGCTACTAATGATCGGTATCGCGATCTTTGTGCTCTCATCAGTTTGGGCGGGCCAGACCGAGAGCGCGGATCAAATGATTTTGGCCCGCATAGTCCAGGGCTTTGGTGGCTCCATGGTGCTGCCAACCACGCTGTCGCTAGTGAATGCAAACTTCCAGGGCAAGGAGCGCGGAATTGCGTTTGCGGTTTGGGGTGCAACTATTGGTGGCATGGTCGCCATCGGACCGGTTCTCGGTGGCTGGCTGGCCACGGACTTCTCCTGGCGCTGGGCATTTTTGAT
>RFTL01000105.1 GCA_009923455.1 Actinomycetota bacterium
CTGCTTCTCTGTCGTCCATAGTTCGCTTTCGAGTTAAACACCAGCCGACTGTACCATGTTTAACTTTAAGATACAACCCCCTTGACACAGACTTTTTGTAGTGTATGATCGCCTTAAACCAACCCAAGGAGAGTGTATGACCCTAGAAGAGTACTTCAGAGACAAGCCGAGAGGAGCCAAGATCGCTCTCGCGAACAAGTTGGGGGTGTCCAAAACATGGATGTCCCTGCTGGTGAGCGGGCGCGAACAGCCAAGTGCTGGCCTTGCGCTCATGATCGAAAAATTCACCAAAGGAGCCGTCACGCGCAAGACACTGCGGCCCGATTTATTCGGAGACATCAAGTGATCTGGTACAAATTTCACCTCGGTGATTACATCACCCACACACTGCACCTGTCGGATGCCGAAGACCTCGCATACCGTCGACTGCTTGACCTGTACTACATGAGCGAGAAGGCAATCCCGCTCAATACAGAGGAGGTGGCTCGAAAAATCCGTCTGGATTTGGACATAACCGAATCGGTTTTGGGGGAGTTTTTTGAGAAGACCCCAGAAGGGTATCGAAACAGTCGTTGTGATGAAGAAATCGCGAAATATCAGCATCAAGTTGCGACGAACCGATCCCTCGGAAAGCGAGGCGGGAGGCCGAAGAAAACCGAATCGGTAACCGAATCGAAACCGAACACAAACCCTAAGAAGATACAGAATAAGAATATAAATACATCGTCGAGGTTCGACGAGTTCTGGGCGGCATGGCCTTCATCCAAACGCAAGGTGGGCAAAGCCGCTGTTCAGGCCAAGTGGGAAAAGCACGGTCTCGATCAGGTGGCCGATGTGATCATCACCAATGTCGAGAGCCTGAAGTCCTCCGAGCAGTGGACATCCGGGTACGAGCCAGCACCGCTGACCTACATCAACCAGCGTCGCTGGGAAGACGACTACTTCCCTGAGCAGGCTATCGCGCAAGGGCGGAGGGCCATATGACCCCAGTCGAGGTGATGCTGTCCCGATTGCAGAAGGTCAAGGGCAAGAATGGCTCTTGGACGGCCCGCTGTCCGGCTCACAACGACAAAGGCCCCTCCCTCGCGATCCGTGAGGCAGACGATGGTCGTATTTTGCTCCATTGTTTCGCTGGATGCGAGACCCTCAGTGTGGTTCAGGCCCTTGGCATGGATATGACCGACCTATTCCCGCCAGACAACAAGCGGCGCGAGTACCCGGTTGAAGGCAAGCCTCGCATGAAGCCTGCGTTCTATGCCAGCGACTTGATCCGCATTCTGGCTTTCGAGGCACTGGTGGTGAGCATCTGCGCCCATGACCTGCGCAAAGGGAAGAGTCTGAAAGAGGATGACTACGAGCGATTGAAAGTGGCACAACAGCGAATTGAAGAGGTAATGCACTATGCAAACATCTAATGTCCAAGAGAGGGCCAAGGCCCTTGATGAGGCGCGTCGGGTGCGCCTGCTGAAACCTGAAGAGGTTGATGTCGACAAGTACTTGCACGCGACCGACCTGACCAACAAGGTGAGAGAGGTTGCGGTGTTGCTCGATGAGTTGCGCGATGAGTTCGCCAACCCGAGCAAAGAGGTCACGCACACCATGCCGTGGCCGAAGACCGAACATAGTTTTCGGTTCCGCCCGGGTGAGGTGACCTTGTACGCAGGCTCTAATGGTGGCGGCAAGTCTTTGATCACCGGGCAGATTGCGCTGGGCCTGATTAAGCAAAAGCAGAAGATTTGCATTCAGTCGTTCGAGATGAAGCCCAAGCGCACGCTGTACCGGATGCTTCGGCAGTTTGCTGGCGAGAACATCGAGTTCCCGAAGTTCATGTCGAAGGAGAAGTACATCGGCAGGTTGCTGGATCGCTTCCATGACTTTGCTGGCAACAAGATGTGGCTGTACGACCAGCAGGGCACCGTCACCACCAATCAGGTGATCGCAGTCACTCGGTACTGCGCGATGGAATTGGGCATCACTCATGTCTTCATTGACTCGCTCATGAAGTGTGTGCCGTCTGAGGACGATTACAACGCGCAAAAGTATTTCGTTGATGAGCTGACAGCTCTAGCCCGGGACCACAACATACACATCCACCTGGTCCACCACATTCGTAAGCTCTCGAGCGAAGAAGTAACGCCAAACAAAAACGACATCAAAGGCTGTCTCTTATACACATCTGACGCTGCCGACG
>RFTL01000106.1 GCA_009923455.1 Actinomycetota bacterium
AGTACAGATGTAATCCTGTAATTATGCCTTTTGCTGGCCTCTACGGTTTCGATGCAAAGGAGAATTTTGACTTCTGTATGGGTAATATTTTCCAGATGAACGCTGGTGCCGTACTCGGACCGATCTATGGAATTATGGCCAATTTCACTGATATCGTTGGCGTAATTTCTCGTGTAGCTAACTCATTCCGATACCTGATTGCTAATTTGTTAAAGGGTGTGGAACGCCTTATGTCCTCCTTCCGCGATCGATTCCAATTCATCCTCTTTCAATTACGAATGACCTTCCTCAAAATTCTCAGCTTGATGGGTCGTCTGTACGCTACTTTCTATGCAGTAGTCTTTATGGGTCTCTCAGCTTTGAGAACTGCTCAGAATGTGGCAAACAACGATCTCGTCCGCTTCTTGTTGGAATTCTGCTTTGACCCTAAAACTCCAATTGAATTAGCAAATGGAATTACAATTCCAATTGACGAAATTAAAATTGGTGATCGGCTCGCCTCAATTGATGGAGTGAATCCAGTCGTGACATCTGTATTCAGATTTGATGGCAATAACACACCGATGGTTGATCTAAATGGTGTGAAGGTCTCGGCCAAGCATTATGTCTATTATGAGAAGCTTGACACATGGATTGAAGCTGGCCTCCATCCTGAGGCTGTACCGACACCTTCTCTACCGAAGTTATGCTGTCTAAATACAAATACGCACCTACTGCGTATTGGTGGCAGAATCTATGCTGACTATGATGAATCAGAGTCACCTGCTGTCATAAGAGATGTAAAGAGCAGAGCTGAGAGATTCTTGAATTCTGGCTACAGCGAGAAGGCAATAGATCTCTCATATTCACTTGGAATTGACAGCAAGGCAGCTGTGCGAATGAAGGGTGGCGAGGTCAAGCGGATCTCTGATGTTTTTATCGGCGATGTACTCAAGGGTGGCGGTAAAGTACTTGGAATTGTGAAAGAGATGTGCGGATATGTCGTAGCTATACCTGGATCTGTACGAAACAAGATGGTGGCTGCATCTCAACTTGTATGGGACAAACAACATAATATCTGGCGCCGTGCAGAGCATATGTTCCCTTACAACAGAATTGTGCTTGAAAAGCCGGTTGTTCTCTACCAGTTGATCGTATCCAACAACTTAATAGAATCCGAAGGATATGTATTCCGTGACTACAGAGAGGTATCAACACCTGATTTGGAGTCACCTTACGAAGCTGAGATGTCCAAAAAATTGAAGACGGTTGCTGCTAGATAGGTAGGTCAAAAACAACAGCAGCAAGAATGACCGCAATGGCAAACGTCTCATTCACCGCAACCTACCTGAAGCGGCCGACGGCCACCGAGCACGGCAAGTTGGGCGTGCGGGTCCTGCCCCAGGCTGCTCCCTCTGCTGGCGACGTGATTCGCAACGTCAACATCGCCCTGGTGATCGACCAGAGCGGCAGCATGGAGGGCGACCGGATCACCTCAGTCAAGCGGACGATTCGCCTCCTGATTGAGCGGCTCAGCAACGGCGACAAGATCAGCCTGGTCGCATTCTCCTCGCGGGCTACCACGCTCATCCGCTGCGAGACCATCAGCGACACGACCCGCCGCCAGGTGGAGGATGCAGTGGATCGGCTGGTGGCTGACGGTGGCACCAACATGGAGAGCGGTATCACCGAGCTCGGCTCCTTTGTGCTTCAGACAGGGATGCCCGATGCAGTGGTGGTGCTGACTGATGGCCACATCAACGAGGGCATCTCGTCCATCGCTGGCCTCTCCTCCGTTGTCGGCTCCTACCTCCAGACCACGCCTATCTACACGCTTGGTTACGGCGTGGACCACAACGGCGATCTGCTTCGTGCTCTGGCTAGTCGCACTATGGGCACCTACACCTTCATTGACACTGAGATCATGCTCCCCGCCTCCGTGGGTGATCTGCTCGGCGGTCTACAGGGTGAGGTGGCCAAGCAGGCGGAGCTGGCCTACCCTGAGGAGTGGAAGTGCGAGGAGCCGGTGGACCAGCAGAACCCTGGCATCCGTAACGTCGGCTCGCTCATCGCCGACAAGCCGACGTGGGTGATGTTCACGCTGCCGCCTGGCTCTGCCGACGTCCCTGTGGTACTGACCTACAAGGATGGTGCGAGCGAGGTCCGCAAGGAGCTGACGGCAGACGACAGCGGGCTGGATGCAGTGGAGAT
>RFTL01000107.1 GCA_009923455.1 Actinomycetota bacterium
GATTTAATCGACGGCATCGGCGATTGCACGGTCACCTTGATCCTCGCCGCCGAAATGGCAGGACTCCGTTTTGAAGATTGCTTGCGAGCCGCATACGATGAAATCAAAGGCCGCACGGGCAAGATGATCGACGGGCAATTCGTGAAGGACTAACCCCATGCCGCTAGTTTACATCGGAATCGACAACGGGACCACCTCGGGCGCAATCGTTGCGCTAGGTCAATGCAGAACCATCATCCACGCAACCACGATACCAAGCGTAAATCACCGATCACGCACGGAGGTTGACATCCGAAAGGTTCACTTGTGGTTCACCGAAGTTACCGGCGGCAATCTATCCAACGCAGTATTCGGCATTGAGGAGCCGAATAATTCCCGGAATGCCTCAACCGCGTATTCAGTCGCGGCGTGCTTCCACTCATTCCGGGGATTCTTTGAAACCAAGTTTTTGCCATTCCAACGGATCACCCCCCAATCGTGGCAACTTGCTATGCTGGGTAAGGTGCCAAAGGGTGAAACGAAATCCTACGCGCTGGCGAAGTCGCTGGAAATATGGCCAGAAGAGCGTTTCCTAGCCTCGCCACGGTGCAAGACGCCACACCCAGGCATCATCGACGCCGCGCTGATCGCGGAATACATCCGGCGGAAAGAACAACAGCAAGACATCATCAACCCAACAGGATTCACCATAACCAAACCAACACCATGATTAGACTCAGCATCAACACATCGAAGATCGACAAGACGGCCTTGATCGAAGGCAAAACCGGAAAGTTTCTCGACATCACCCTAATGGACAACCGCGACGGTCCGGACAAATACGGCAACGATGGATTTGCCGTTCAAGGACTCGGCAAGGAACGCCGTGAGGCTGGCGAGCGCGGACCGATCATCGGGAACTGGAAGCACGTAAACACCGACAGGCGATCCGGCAGCCAAAACGGAGCCAAGCCGCCGATGGACGCGCATCACCAGTTCAAGGCGAATGGGTATGCGCCGGATGATGGGGATGATATTCCATTCTGAAATCAACCCAAACTACCAACCAAAGAGATGATTAGAAGACCATTAAACGAACAATTTGCCGACAAAGTTTTTGCCGGAATCAAAACAACGACGATTCGGGACAACCCGTGGCCAGCGGGCAAGCCAATCATGCTTTTTAGATGGGAGGGGAAGCCCTACCGATCCAAGCAGGTTGAGATTGCGCCAGTGATCGTGGAGGAAACCGAGCCAATCGGCCTGTGGCTCGACTACAAAAGCGGAAGACTTGACCACTCCGATCCGATGGGGCTAGGGCGTCCGCTGTGGCAATGCGAAGGGTTTAATTCTTTTGATGAAATGGACGCTTGGTTCCGCTGCAAAATGCTGCCCGGTCAGACCGTCACGAAAGCCCTAATGAGGTTTCGGCTAGCCACGCCCGATGAAGTTGACGCATGCAAAAAATGAAACGATTCACTGAAACTCAAAAATGGGAGGATCCGTGGTTTAGGCGGCTTTCGCCGGAAATGAAGCTGCTTTGGCAATGGCTTCTTGACCGATGCGACAATGCCGGAATCATTGATCCCGATCTTGAATTGGCGTCTTTTCAGATAGGGTATCAATACCCATTGGATACCCTTTCGGGGTTTGGCGAGCGGATCGAGATGTTGCCGTGCGGAAAGTGGTTCATCCCCAAGTTCATCGCGTTTCAATACGGGATGCTTTCCAAGGACTGCAAGGCTCACCGTCCAATCTTCTTGTCTTTACAAAAGCATGAGGTGAAAGGGTATCCAAAGGGTATCAATACCCTCCAAGAAAAAGAAAAGGAAACAGTACCAGAAACGGATAAGGAAAAGGACCAAGAAAAAGAGCCGCTGGATTTTCCGGAATCCCCAAAGCACAACCCCAACCGCATGGCCACATTCAAGCAGGTGATCGAATTTGCCGAGAGTCAACCGATGGGAATCCCCCGAGAATGCTCCGAAGCCTTTTTTGACCGCATGGAGGCCGAAGGATGGGTGACGACTAGCGGACTGCCGCTGAATGACTGGAGGGCACGTTTCCGCTCATGGTCAACCAACTGGATCAACAACCAACGCAAAGCCAAGTGACGGACCCTGAATCCATTCGCCCGGTGCCTCACGCTCTGGGAGTCGAAAAAGCCGCGCTCTCGGTCATTTTCCAAGAACCGGAGAAGCTGGACTAGC
>RFTL01000108.1 GCA_009923455.1 Actinomycetota bacterium
GGCATCGCCACAGAGATTTGTGGAGCTGTAGACCAAGTTGAACAGATAGTTCGAGAAGTCACCAGCAGGAGATGGATCCCAAGGAGCGGCTTTTCTCGCGTTGATTGAGTAAAGATACTCATCACCCAGGATCGCCGGATTCACCATCCAGACTCTTGAATAAACCCAACCGCCAATTATGACCAAGGTTCCCAGCATCAGCTGGTTCTTCCAGTCCTTCAAAAATGAGACGAGATTCTTCAAGGGATTACCTATCTTCTTTGCTTGGGAACTTTTGGTTCGGATTGAATGTCATAGGAGAGGAAGGACAGCAATAATTGCACTCCCAAAATGATTCCAACTGCAGCCAGGGTGACCTGACCTGCCGTGGCAGCCCTACCAGCAGAAGCTGCTTCTATATAGCTTGCTAAGCCAAACCAAACACCGAACACCAGCATGCCAATACCAACCGGCAGCTCGATGCTAGCAACCGACCACTCGCGAAGGTAGTAACGGTAGAAAACACGCTTCACTAGGTTCACCGTGTGGCGCCAAGGGAACTCGACCAACACCTTGCGGATCTTGAGGTGACTCTTCTCTTCCCCGTAGACAGCGCGCATCGGGATATCTGCCACGACAGCGTTTACGATGCTGAGCCTAAAGAGTAGGTCAGACTCAAAGAAATAAGACTTTCTTAGCTTGTCTAGATGGATCGCATCTAGCACTCTTCGATGGATGGCCGTAAAGCCGTTAGTTGGGTCAGTCACAGACCAATAGCCAGTTGAGAGCTTCGACCAAAGAGACAGGACAGCATTTCCAAAAATCCGAACCCTGGGCATCTCATAGAGATCTTCAAGACTGTCGAACCTGTTGCCCTTTGCATAATCGGCTTCTCCATCAACCAGCGGTCGAATGAGTCTCGGGATGAGTCTTGGGTCCATCTGCCCATCGCCATCAACCTTGACGACTATGTCTGCACCTGCATCCAAAGCGGCGCGGTAGCCAGTGATAACCGCTCCCCCGACGCCTTGGTTTTCTGAGTGCTGCAAAACCTTGACTCTTTTGTCCTTTGAGTTCTTCTTTACAAAATCTCCGGATTTATCTGGGCATGCATCGTCTATTACGAAAATGTTCTGGACTTCAGGCCCGATGAGGGACAGGACCTCGAGGATGTGATTGGTTACGCGGTAGGAAGGAATGACAACGGCAACTTTGCTCATTTCCCCTCCATTCGCTCCCTGAATTCTAGTAATGAAGCATCAAAAGCTCGGGATTACCAGTCTTTACCTTTGGTGGACATGGCGCGATCTGCTTCTCGCTTATCTTGCTGCTCTTTCAGAGTCTGACGCTTATCCCAGTCTTTCTTTCCCTTGGCCAGAGCAATCTCCACCTTGGCTCGGCCATCTTTGAAGTAAAGGGAGAGCGGAACAATGGTCAAACCTGATTCCTTCACCTTGCCACCGAGCTTGTTCAGCTCCGCTCTATTGAGAAGCATCTTCCTGCGTCGCCTAGTGGCATGGTTAGTCCAGCTTCCAGCCAAGAATTCAGGGATGTGAACGTTTTCTAACCACGCTTCGCCGCCGTCTATGGTGGCGTAGCCGTCTATCAGTGATGCTCGCCCGGCGCGTAGCGATTTGACTTCGGTCCCGGTTAGCACAAGCCCGGCCTCATACACGTCCAAGATGTGGTAATCGTGTCGGGCCTTGCGATTGGATGCAACCAGCTGTTGGCCGCGTTCCCTGGGCAAGTTTGGCTCCTAGATTTTTAGGTATCTCCGAATTGAAACACCTGATGCGATGATGGCAAGAATAACACCAAGGCCAACTAGGTAGGGAGCTACTAACAGGGCATCTGACACCCCTACAAAGCTTGTGAAGGGAAGCTGCAGGGCCAAGTAATCCGTAACGAGATACTGAACCACGGCAACTGTCGCAACGGCCGAGAAAACTCCTCCGACTAAAGCAGCAAAGATTCCCTCAAGCACAAACGGCAGTTGAATCGAGAAGTTTGATGCGCCTACAAGTCGCATAATCGAGATTTCTCTTCTTCGCGAATAAGCACTGAGTCGAATGGTCGTGGCAATCAATAGGGTGGCACTCAAAAGCATCACTCCTGCCACACCCGCTGCAGCCAAGCTACCAACATTCATGAAGGCAAATATCTGGTCTAGGTAACCGCGCTG
>RFTL01000109.1 GCA_009923455.1 Actinomycetota bacterium
TGGCTTTATCTAACCATGTGCGATCTTCTACAGGTATGTCGCCTCCACGTATAGCGCGCAGAACGGTGTTAGCCATAGATACAGGTACATCCGGCAAAGACTTAGATAAAACCTCTCCGGCTTCTTTGGCAGCTTGACCTAGGGGTCTACCTTCCGGGTTGAACGTGGGGCGTCGCGCTACAGGTGTGATCTTGTAGGCTTCAGATAGCGGTATCTTTTTCTCGGCAGCGGTGCGCCTAGCTGCATATTCGTTAGCAGCTTTAGCTTTATTATCTCCGCCCCACATCATCAACCTATCCCAAATGCTAGGCTCGTCAGGTAGCGCACGTAGCTCAGGGTATGGTTTACCCGTCACCGGGTCGATTTCCTTAGTAGCCTCTGTGGGTAGAGGGGCGGGTGCAGGTGCAGCGGGTTTCGGCGCAGGTGCAGGTTCGGCTTTAGGCTCGGCCTTAGGTACGGGTTTATTAACTAGGTGCGTAACTATATCGCTGTCGGAATATCCAGCTTTTCGTGCGCCTTCTAGGTCAAACCCTCTTTGCCCAGCTAGATACGAGGCAATATCTGCCTCCGAGTACCCAGCTTTTAGCGCACCTTCAACGTCGAACGCCATGTCGTACCTTTATTTTTTATCGAATGCCGATAGTCCAGACAAGTCTTTCTTTTTCTCGTCCTTTTTAGGTTCTGGCTTTTTAGCCTCAGGTTTTTTATCCGCTAGCGCGTTAGGTGCAGTATCTGTTTTAGGCGTTGGGGCGGCTTTAGCACCGGGACGAGGCAGCAGCTCAAACCCACCCGCATCGTACAAGTCTTGGTGCAGTTTGGTCTTTAACTTGCTTGTAGCGCTGTTCGGGTCTTTAGGATCAATCTTAGCTGCAGCGTCTTTTGCACGTGTTTCCGCAAGGGCTTTACGGTTGTCGTCGTCAAATGTCTCAACGTCTCTAACGGCCCTACGCCAATCTTCTTTCTGCTTACGACGTTCTTCGTCCTGACGGGTCTTAGCATTTTGCTGTGCAGCGGAGGCTTGTTCCGCAGCAGCGCCCGCCAGAACATTACGAGGGCCGAGTCCCAGTTCAGTAGACACGACACCCGGTTTAGATGACTGCCAAGCCTGCGCAGCTAGCATTCTAGTAACTGGCCCCGGCGGATACTTCTCCGGGTTTTGTGCTATCAAACCTTCGTACATAATCTGAATACCTAGCTCATCGCTCTTTGGACTCTGAGCCTTAGCAACGGCAACGGCTTTCCTAAAGTCAGCGTCTTTCATTGCTAGGTCGTACTTGTGCTTCAGCAGGTCTTGGCTAACCTTGAAGTACATCTGGCCAGCTTCTTTAATCTCCTGACGAGCACGGTCTTCTTCCCCTAGCTTACGAGAATACTCGGCGCGATTAATTAAGCGTTCTGACTCATCTAGCTGAGCAATTAGCTTGCGCTGCTCTCTACGATCAAGCTCGGACTTCTCGATCATCTCCACACCGGCCTTGCTCATAGATACAAGCGTAGGGCCGGGGATAGTACCCCAACGGGTTAGGAAGTTAATCAGCCGGTCCTGTGCAGCTTCTTTCTCCTCGTCCTTAGCTTTAAGCTTACGCTCTCTGATCTGCTCTATCTCGCTAGCATAAGGGGAAGGTACGCCTTGCTGCTCCCTTGCAAGTTGGTTTTGTTTAACCTGTTCAGCCAGCGGGCGCTCTGCGATAGGTTTAAGGCGAGCAAGTTCATCCTGCATGCCTTTCTCTACATCGGCGCTAGCTGCTACTTCAGGTGCAACTTCTGCAGGGGCGTTAGGGACAGTAGGGCCAAAGGGGTTGACGCCTTTCTCAGTGAACCCTTGTACATCAGGCGCGTCTGTCTGTATACCGCGTCCAGCAGTCGGGTCTTTCTCGCCCGACGTGTCGATGCCATCAGGCGGTAGTTCTTTTTTGCTCTTTCCGCCTTTCTTAAAAGCCACGATACCGCCCGGAGCCATCTTAGGCATACCAGCGCGCAGGCGTTGACGCCGCGCCATTTCAGCGTTCATTAGGTCTTTAGTGGCTTGGTCGGTTTCCTCGTCTTGCAGCTTGCCTTGGATGTCTTCATCCGACATACC
>RFTL01000110.1 GCA_009923455.1 Actinomycetota bacterium
AGAGCAACTGTTCCTCCGCCTGTGAGACCTGTGATGGTGTTCACTGTGACTGAAGAGTTTTGTAGTTGAGCGTTGCCGATAGTTGAAGAAGCGATAACTTGTCCATTGGAGTCAACAATTACCGCGCCGACTGGCACCTCGGCACCGGCGTTCCTGGCTTGCTCTAGCGCAAGGTGCATGAAGTGCTCAAAATCCATAGGCTTGAGCTTATGCGACTAACCGTAGCGAATCACCCACTAATCACCCACAAGATAACCATCCTTAGAGATAAGCACACCCCCTCTCCAATTTTCAGATTGCTGGTTGAGGAGCTGGTGACGCTCCTTGCGTATGAGGCGACTCGGGAGGTTAGCGTTACACCAATTGACGTTGAGACTCCGCTGGTCGCAACTAAAGGCTCAAAGCTTTCGAAACCAAGGCCGTTAATCGTTCCGGTTCTGCGAGCTGGTCTTGGAATGCTCGAAGGTATGACAAAGCTCCTTCCTACCGCCGAAGTCGGCTTTTTGGGCATCGAAACTCTTGAGCCGTACACCTATGCCAATCGCCTACCTGATGACTTGGAGAACAGGCAAGTTTTCATAGTTGATCCAATGCTTGCCACTGGCGGCACTTTGATTGACTCAATCGATTACGTTTTTGATCGTGGGGCAAAAGATGTGACCTGTGTTTGTCTACTCGGTGCACCAGAGGGTGTCGAGAACGTCCAGAACCACCTTGCGAAAAGATGGCCGTCTAAGAATGCTCATGTTGTTCTCGGTGCTCTAGATGAAAAGCTCAACGAGGTTGGCTACATCGTTCCAGGCCTCGGTGATGCCGGAGATCGACTTTACGGAGTTGCCGACTAAGGTTCGAGTGTCGATTTGACATAGGAAAACATTTTCCGCAAACTATTGGCAATGTTTACTCGAGCTAACTCAGACGGAGCGCATGAAAGCGCCATGATGTCCTGCTCGATGTGTATGTGCATGTGTATGTGCCGCTAATTCAACAAGCTAGCGAATTAGCCCAAAGGCACCAGCACCCCAACAAACGCACGTGATTCGTGCACAAAAATCGCACACTACACAAAAGGATCAGAAAACAAATGTCAGTAGCACTAAAGACACAAACTGAAATCAAAGGTTTTGCTCTATACGTTGGCGTCTCCGAAGCCGACGCAGAAGCTGCAGGGGTATCACTACAGGAAATTGCCGTTGCTCTAAAGCAGAGAATTGCTGAGCTTGTTCCAGATAAAGCAAATGAAACTTACGCGACAGTAGCTCTCGCTCCTGCCGATGCCCCTGGCAGAAACCTGGACATTGTTCGAATAGCTCTGCAAGAACCAAGAGCCACCAAGCAAAAGAGTGAGCCGGTTCAAGAAGAGGAGCGCGCCGCAAAGGGCATAGTGGTTGATTTAACCAGAAGACGACTCTTTGTTGATGGTCGCAATGCCCTCCTCACTTGCAAAGAGTTTGAACTTCTCGCCTTCCTAATCGAGAACACCGGAAATACTGTGACCAGAGATGAGATTGCTTCTATTGCTGATCGCTGCGGAGAGCCGACTCCAAATGCCCGAACCATCGATGTCCATGTCAGACGACTGCGCTCCAAAATCGCTGGGTATGAGGACATTGTTAGAACGGTTAGAGGTCAGGGTTACAGATTCGATAAGCACCCAGATGTGCTTATCGAAGAACTCTAAACTCGTGGCGTGGCAGAACAACTAGATTTCCGCGAGGGCGTAGCAACCATAACCAAGCTGGTTGTGAATCTCGCGGATCAAATTTCGACTCCGATTGTGCTGATTGATGGCAGGGCCGGAGCAGGGAAGAGCAGCTTTGCAAAAGAGCTTCAAGACTCTCTGTTTAGGGCCTTAGAAGTTTCACCAAGGTTGATTTCAATGGACGACCTCTATCCCGGCTGGGAAGGTTTAGCGGCCGGGTCCCTCTATCTTGAGCAGAACATCTTAAAACCCATCCAGCTAGGTCGTGAAGCGAGTTGGCAGATTTGGGATTGGAACAAGTCAGCTAGAGGTAGTGAGTCAGAAGCCGGTAACGGCTGGAGAAGCTTTGCTGGAGGAAACGTCCTGAT
>RFTL01000012.1 GCA_009923455.1 Actinomycetota bacterium
ATCTGTGCAGAGATAAACAGCAACTTGAGCTCGGTCATACCAGTAGTTCTTCATTTGACCGATTTGGAGCTGCAACAGTGCAGCTACTCCAACAAACGTAAGTGAAATAAATGTGACCAAGATGATCGAGAAAACCATCGAGACGTTGCTCTTTAGGCCCGCCCACATCTCGGAGAGTATGAAGCCGGGGTTCACAGCGAACCTTCCTCATCCAAGCTCCAGCCGCCGGATTTCGGCTCAACAATCTCCACTGGATTGCTAGGTAGCTCACGATAGCTTGCTGTCAGCTCATCTCTAACAATCTCGCCATTTCGAATCTCGATGACCCGCTTTTGCATTCGGTCAACGATTGAACGATCGTGAGTTGCCATAACAACCGTGGTGCCAGCCAGGTTGATTCGCTCCAATAGGTTCATGATCTCGGTTGAAGTTGCAGGATCTAGGTTTCCCGTTGGCTCATCGGCTAGCAGCACATCTGGTCTATTGACCAAAGCCCTTGCCACAGCGACTCGTTGTTGCTCGCCACCGGAGAGCTCGGATGGAAGTCGGTTCGACTTCTCCTCCAGGCCTACAAGCTTCAAAACATCTGGAACTGCAGTTTCAATAAACGCCTTGGACTTCCCAATCACCTTTAGTGCGAATGCCACATTCTGAAAGACAGTTTTGTTTGGAAGAAGCCTGAAGTCCTGAAATACAACCCCAAGCTTGCGCCTAAACTGCGGAACTCTGCGAGAAGGTAGACGACCTAAGTTCTCGCCCAGCACCAAAACGTTTCCCGCATCTGGGCGTTCTTCACGAAGCATAAGCCTGAGCAGCGTGGACTTTCCTGACCCTGAGGTTCCCACCAGAAAGACAAACTCACCCCTGGCGATGTCCAACGAAACACCCCTCAGGGCTTGATTATTGGCACCTTTGTAGGTTTTGGTGACTTCTTCGAGGCGAATCATGTTGGCTAAAGCCTAAAAACTTGAACTTAGTTCTGAGCTCAGACTCTCCGCAGGAAGGGTATTTTTAGACTTCTTGCTGCTTCCGCCAACGGATTCCTGCCTGGATGAAACCCTCCAGTTTTCCGTCAAAAACATCGTCAGGGTTGTTCTCTTCGTAACCGGTCCTGAGATCTTTGACCATCTGATACGGCGCAAGTACATAGGAGCGCATTTGTTCGCCCCAGCTCGCTTTCACATCCCCGGCTAGCTGCTTTTTCTTGGCATCTTCTTCTTGACGCTTGATTTCCAACAATCGAGATTGAAGCACGCGCATTGCGGCTACTTTGTTTTGAAGCTGGCTTTTCTCGTTCTGGCAGGAAACTACTATCCCGGTTGGAATGTGCGTGATCCTCACCGCAGAGTCTGTTGTATTGACCGACTGACCACCAGGACCCGAAGACCTAAAAACATCAACCCGAATCTCGCTGTCTGGAATATCGACTGCGTCTGTGGTTTCAACGAGCGGAACTACCTCAACCGCTGCAAAGGAGGTTTGTCGCTTTCCAGCGGCATTGAAAGGGCTCATCCTCACTAAACGGTGAGTGCCTGATTCGACCGAGATGTTTCCATAGGCGTATGGGGCATCAAGCTCAAAGGTTGCTGATTTGATTCCGGCACCCTCTGCATATGACACATCCAGCACCTGAGCCTTGATTCCTTGCTTCTCGGCAAACCTCAAATACATGCGCATCAACATCTCTGCAAAATCAGTGGCATCGTCGCCACCGGCTCCGCTTCGAATTGTCACGACAGCGCCCCTCGAGTCGTATTCGCCATTCAAGAGCGTTTCGATCTCAAGGGAGTCCAGCTCACCTCGGAGCTTTGCTATCTCGGCCTCTACTTCCGACTCAAGACTCGAGTCACCCGCCTCGGCAGACATCTCAATGAGGACCTCGACGTCATTCACTGCGGCTTCCAGTGATTCAAGCTTTTCGAGCTTCGCCTTGACCCGCGACAGCTCACCAGTCACGCGTTGAGCTTTTGCCTGATCGTCCCAGAGATTTGGGTCACTAGCCAAGGTTTCCAGCTCTTTGGCTTGTTGGCTGAGGGCACTGGGGTCTAGGACTGCTGCAATGGCAGCGAACGTCTGCCTCAGGGCGGCTAGATCTTGCCTTAGTTCATACTCAGCCATAACCAGCCAAGTTTAGGCTCTAAAGGCTAAGAATCGACCTACGCGAATAGACTCTTGAGTTATCGAGGGGTCTAATGCAAAAACTCACATTCCGTTCCATCGGCCAAATTCTTGAGAAGCCAGCAAGGCGAAAGTTACTGTTTTTGGCGATTGCCAGGATTGCTGCAAACCTGCTGGATCTGATTGGTTTGGCTGGAATCGCACTCCTTGCCACTGCATTCGGCTCTTTGGCCTCAGGATCAGCGGTTCGAGCCCCCCTAAACCTCCCAATCCTGGGCGAGTTTTACATCAACGAGTATCAAGCGGTGTTCATCGCCCATGGGGTGGCGCTGGTATTCCTGATGAAATCAGGTTTTTCTATATGGCTAAACCTGATTACCTCTCTTACTGTCGCGAGCCTCGAAGGAAAGCATTCTCGAGAACTGGCCGAAACCTTCTTCGCCCCGGCAAGCATGAAGAATGACTCGCCCCAAGAGTCAGTGGCAGAATTCCAAAATCGCGTTCTCTACTCAACAGGCGCCATCACATCGTTTTTGAACGCAAGAATCACTTTTATGGCTGAGGCTTCCCTGCTAATAGCCATGGTGATCATGTTTGTTGCCATAAACCCAATTGCATCGGTTTCGATGTTTTTGTTTATGGGTGGAGTTCTCGTCCTTTTGAACCGAATGATCAACATTCGCATTGTCCGAAACGGACAGAATCAGATGAAGGGTTATGAGGCCAGCCTTCAAACCAGCAGGGATTTGTTCGGGGTCAAGCGTGAGGCACTGAGTGCCGGTGTAGCGGAGACTTGGTTGGAGCGGTTCACCTCGAGTCGCTACCAGGCCGCCCAAGGTGGAGCAGTTATCTACACCTTGAATTCGCTTCCTCGCTATGTCGTCGAAACCTCACTCATTCTTGGCATCTTCGCTTTTATCGGTGGCGTTGTGGTGTTCTCGGACCTTCCATCGCAGGCTGTCACGATCGGTGTTTTCTTGGCTGGAGGCTTGAGACTGATTGCCTCAGTTCTACCTCTGCAAGCAGCCTTTTCACAGATGAAGGATGGGGCTAACCGTGGCCAGCTTGCATTCGAAGCGCTATTGGCCCGACAAGCACGAGTCCACACAGAGCCTGCTCCACTGGGCACATCGGCAAACGCGACTGGACTGAAGTTTGAAGATGTGAGTTTCCGCTACCCAAGCTCAGAATCTGATGTTTTGAAGCGAATCAGCTTCCAAGTGGAGCCGCTGACCAAGGTTGCAATTGTTGGTCGCTCTGGTGCCGGTAAGTCAACAATCTTTGACCTAGCAACAGGATTCCTTGAACCAACCAGCGGCAGCATCAAGGTCGGAGATCACACGCCAAGAGAAATCTTGTTCGGAGCGCCAGGAACCTTTGGGATCGTGACCCAAAGGCCACACCTTGTGACCGGCAGCATAGTTGAAAACGTGTCTCTGGTTGATGATGCATCAAGCAACAGAGCCAAGGTTGAGCAATCTCTGAACCGAGCTGGTCTGTCAAAGTTCACTCTGCAACCAAACTGGTGGGAAATGCAGATCAAGCCAGATTCTGGTCAGCTCTCAGGTGGCGAAATTCAGAGACTTGGTTTAGCTCGTGCGCTATATCGAGACCCCAAGATCTTGTTCCTAGACGAAGCGACAAGTGCCCTAGATGCCGAAACCGAGGCTGAAATCACCAAGGTTTTGCAAGAGCTCAAGAATGAAATGACCGTGGTTCTAATTGCTCACAGGCTCTCAACCGTGATGGGTGCAGACAAGATCATCTACCTAGATGCAGGTGAAATTGTGGCTGAAGGAACCTTCCAAGAGCTCAAGGCGAAAGTCCCTGACTTTGCTAGAGCCGTTGAGCTTATGGACCTAAGCGATAAGTAGTTAGGCCCTAGCTCTTCTTCTGGCCTGCTCCTCTGGGTCGGGAACCGGAACAGCAGCGATAAGTCGCTTGGTGTAATCCTGCTGAGGATTGCGAAGAATTTGGTCTTTTGTCCCCTGCTCGACGATCTCTCCATGCTGCATAACCGCTATGCGGTCGCTCAGCAGGTCAACTACCGCCAAATCATGGGAGATAAAGAGCGTTGCAAACTGCTGTTCTTTCTGGATCTGCTGCAGCAGCTCTAAGACCCTGGCTTGAACTGAAACGTCCAGCGCACTGGTTGGTTCATCAGCAACAAGAAGCTTTGGGCTCAGCGCCAGGGCTCTTGCAATACCCACTCTTTGTCTCTGACCACCCGATAACTCATGCGGATAGCGGTTTCGATAGCTCTCTGGCAGTTCAACCATTTCTAGAAGTTCAGTGACTCGCTTCTCTCTGGCGCTTTGATCCCAGCCAGCAAAGAGCAGTGGTTCGGCAATTGATTCACCGATTGGCCAACGAGGATTTAGCGAAGAACCTGGGTCTTGGAAAACTATGCCGATGTTTCGCCTAACGGCCATCAGCTCTTTCTTCGAAACCGAGACCATAGATTGACCAACAACCTCTAGCGAACCAGATTTCACTGGCAACAAACCAACAACAGCGCGGCCAACGGTCGTCTTTCCTGAGCCCGACTCCCCCACCAAGCCCAATACTTCACCCGGGTAGATTTCGAGGCTGGCATTCTTTACCGCCATAAAAGCTGGCACTTTGCCACGCTTTGGGTATTCGATGTTTAGGTTCTCAAGTTTTAGGGTCGGTTTTAGATCTAGAGATCTTGGCTTGGGCTCTGAAACTGAAACCGAGCCCAGGTGCGGAACTGCCGCCAAAAGCTCTTGAGTGTATTGCTCTTGGGGAGCTTTGAAGATCTGCCTAGTTGTGCCGGTTTCAACCACGTGACCGTCTTTCATGACAATCATGTGGTCGCTGAGGTCAGCGACCACACCCATGTCATGGGTGATCAGAATGATTGCCGATTGGAGTCTTTGATTCAGGCTCCTTAGTAGGTCAAGGATTTCGGCCTGGACTGTGACATCGAGTGCCGTGGTGGGTTCATCAGCAATCAGCAGTAGCGGATCGCAGGAGATTGACTGGGCAATCATGGCTCTTTGGCGTTGACCGCCAGATAGCTGATGGGGATAAGAGTTGAAGGCTTTTTCTGGGTCCGGTAGCTCGACCATGGCCAAAAGCTCCAGAGCACGCTCCTTGGCTTGGGCCTTGGTCATTGCAGGAAAGTGAACCTGCAGCGCTTCAACTATTTGGAAACCAATGGTGTAAACCGGGTTTAGTGCAGTCATCGGCTCTTGGAAGATAACCGCAATGTCTTTACCGCGAATCTGGCGAAGCCGCTTCTTGGTTGCTCCAAGCACCTCTTCGCCATTTAGCTTCACTGAACCAGATGCTCTGCCGTTGACCGGAAGTAGCCCCAACAGGCTCATCGCGGAGGTTGACTTACCAGATCCTGATTCACCAACAATGGCTAGCACCTCACCCGGCTTCACCGCAAAGCTCACATTCGAAGCTGCCATAACCCATTCGCCATCGACCCAGAAGTCGACGTTTAGGTGCTCAGCAGAAATAATCGGGTTTTGGGCGTTCATCAGGCGAAAACTCCTGCTGCTAGTGAATCATTATGGAAATGCAAGTCTTTAGATCGAAGTTTGGCAGGGCCATAACCGTGCTGGTTTGGTTTGTGCTGGCACTTGCCCTGATTCAAACCTTCTTCGATCTGGGGATTTGGGCCCTGGTTGAGAGCCTGCCCGCAGCTGCACTTATTGGCTTTGGTAGCTGGTTGTGTTTCTACAATCCAAGAGTTGAATTCGATGCCGAAGCGGTTAGCTTCATAAATCTTTTTAGAACGCACCGAATCCCCTTCAGCGCCATACAGCGGGTTGATACCCGCTGGGCGCTTGAGGTATTCACGGCGAGCGGGAAAATCACTGCCTGGGGTGCTCCAGCTCCCGGCAGACACACCGCGCTCTTTGCCACTAAGGATCAGGGCGAACATCTTCCCGAATCCAGCTACCTCTTGGGAACAGTAAGGCCTGGAGATCTTGTGAACACCGACTCCGGTGCTGCGGCTGCTTATCTCAGAAGAGAGCTCGAACAGATTGAGTTCGATGGAGCTTCGATCACAACCAGCTGGCACATTCCAAGCCTGATAACGCTGCTTAGCTTGCTGTGCTTGGTTTTGGTAACGCTGTGACATTACTTTTTACCTCCGAAGAGGCGCTTTAGATCTGCGATAGCACCATCGGTTTTTGGAAGCCTTCGCTGACGAGGATCAAATGCATCCCTTAGACCGTCACCGATGAAGTTGATGGCAAGTGCAATCACAACGATGAATAAACCTGGATACCAAAACAGCCATGGTCTGGTCTTGAAGGCTTCGTTGTATTCGGAGATGATCTGGCCAAGCGAGATATCCGGGGCAACGATGCCGAAACCAAGATAGCTAAGCGATGTCTCAATCAGAATCGCAGCCGACATAAGTAGCGTCGAATTGACGACAATTACACCAATTGCATTGGGCAAGATGTGACGGAAGATGATCCAGCGCGATGGAGCCCCCGCGACGCGAGCAGCGTCAACAAACTCGCGCTCTCGAAGCGAGAGGAACTCTGCCCTAACCAATCTCGCCAATCCAGTCCAGGCAATCAGCCCAAGCAAGATGCCAAGCGAAATTGCGTTGCCACCAAAGGTGCGGCCGAGAACAGCTCCTAGCACCAAGGTTGGAATGATGATGATGACATCGGTAAATCTCATTAGCAGGCTGTCGACCTTGCCACGAATAAAGCCAGCTACCGAACCAACCAGAACGCCAAGCACGGTTGCGATCAGCCCGACTAGAAAAATCACGGTAAGTGACTGCTGAATGCCTCGCATTACCCGAGCAAAGATGTCTTTACCGAGGGTGTCCTGACCGAATGGATGCTCACCGATCGAAAACGGCCAGATCGAAAGCGTTGGCGTGCCACCGGCGTTTAAGATCGGGTAGTTCTCATACCAGTTGTATTGCCACCAGCCTGGGATGCGAATTCCATCGACCGCCAAGCGTCCGGTTGCTTCGTCGGTAATCAGCTGACCCGAACCACCAACCACAACACCCACCGAGGTAAAAGCGAGCAGGGTGATTAGTAACCATCACAATCATTGAGGCAACAGCGGCCTTGTGGCTAAAGAACCTGCGGCGAACAATTGTTCCTAGCGATAGACCCTCGGTCTGGCGCTGCTCGAAGTTAATCTCTGAATTCGAAATCTTTTTCTTTGCCATTAGTTCACCCGAATTCTTGGGTCTAGCGCGCTGTAGAGCAGGTCAGCAATCAGATTTCCCAGCACCGCAAACAAACCGGTGACCAAGAAAAAGCCCATCACCAAATTCACATCGACATCGTTTAGACCCCGATTGAAAAGCGCTCCCATACCCTCCCAGGCAAAGACGCGCTCAGTAATGATTGCTCCTCCAATCAACCCAGAGATGTCAAAGGCGATGATGGTGGCAATTGGGATCATGGCGTTTCTAAAGGCGTGCCGAACCACAACGACCCGCTCGGTGAGACCCTTGGCTCTTGCAGTGCGGATGTAATCCTGATTCAAAACCTCAAGCAGGCTCGCTCTGGCATAGCGGGTGTATCCGGCGACTGAGACGATCATCAGAGCGATGGTTGGCAAGATCAGGTGCGAGTAGCTATCGAGAATGTTTAGCCACATGTTCTCTTCGCGCCTGATTGTGGGTGTAACAGCTCCAATGGTCGAGATAAAGCCAGTTTTCATTGGGATCAACTCGGTAAAGCGACTCCAGTATTGGAGCGCCTCATCAATCACCAGTATCAGGCCAGAGAGCGCTCCGGTGATCCCAGCAGCACGAGCGATCTCACGCTTGCCATCGCCACCAAACAAAAGCCCAAGTGTCAGACCGATTCCGGCCATGATGGCAACCATGGCCAGGATTCCAAGTGGACCCTCAACATAGAAGAACAGATACTGTCCCGGAAGCCACATCAAGCCCGTTATCGCAGCCATGCCAGCAACAATCACAAGTGCTCGCCGTTGAGCAAAACCGGTTGTCAATAACAGCATCACTCCAGCAACCATGGCACTAAGCAGCACCACTCCGACCACTCCGAACGATGGATACTTCAACCATTGAGTGACATTTAGAAAAACCAGTAACCCGCCACCAAATACCAAGGTCATTACAAATGACTTGATTCTGGTGGCTAGCCCTCCCCCGACAATACCCATGACCAATAGCGCCAACCCGATAGCAACCAGAGCTAACGCGGTGGGCGATAACACCGGGTCACCCAGGAATCGGTTGAAGCGAATCGCTCCAAACTCTTTGAGTAGCACCGCAACCCAGAAGATTGGAAGTGAGTAAAAAACAAAAGCAAAGAAAGTGACCGTGTAGTCATAACCGGAGTACTGCCGAAGAGCGGTGGTCATACCGACCGCTACACCCACCAAAATCGACAAAATGGTGGCCAGGGTAATCAACTGAAGAGTAGAGGTCATGGCGCCAGAGAGAGCCTCGATAACAGGCATTTCTCCCTTGGAGATAGAAACTCCGAGATCGCAGCGACCAATTAGGCAGCCTGCAGCACCGCCAAGCCAATAGAAATAGCGAATGAGCGGTGGAACATCAAGATTTAGGACATCGGTGAAATAGGCGATTCGGTCCTGAGCATTGGGATCGCGGCTGGCTCTGAGCTCGGCCAGTGGATCTCCAGAGATGGCGGTCAATTGATAGACCACGAAAGATGCCACCAGCAAAACCACCAATGTGGCGGCCAGGCGACGAAGGATAAAACTGAGCATGGTGTTGCTTTCTAGCTGTGTTTGGGGGTCACCGCCTAGACGGTGACCCCCTCACAGTTTTAGTAGTTGCTAATTAGCCCGCTACTGGGGTCCAGTTCCAGAAGTTCCAGAAGAAGTAAGGAACTAGCAGGTTGCTGGAAACACCACTTACCGACTTGTCCCACCAGGTTAGACCTGGGAACTGGAAGATGGTGATGTTGTAGGCGTCGTTAGCAAGCTCTGCCTCAATCGCTAGGCGAAGGCGCAGCTGCTCAGCTGGGTCGATGGCAACAGCCAGGTCGTCGAGCAAGCTCTTGACCTTAGCGTTGTCATAGCCAGTCCAGTTTGATGGTCCACCAAGTACTAGGTACTGGTCGTCACCGGTGACAGACAACGAGGTTGCTGCCCAGGCGAAGATGGTCGCATCGTGTGGGTTGGTGTCTGGGTATACCTTCTCGGTGAAGACCCAGTCTGGCTCACTCTCGTCAACCACATTGAAGCCAACTGAATCAGCTGAGAGCTTGATTAGCTCGAACTGCTGCTGGCGACGAACGTTGCCCTCTGGGAACCAGAAACCAACCTCGATTGGACCGGTTACACCAGCCTGAGCTAGAAGCTCCTTGGCCTTGGCGCGGTTGGTCTCATCGTCGTTTAGGTAGAGCGAGTAGTTAGCCTCAGCCTCTTCGTAGCCCTCTGCGCCAGGGATGAACAGCACGGAGCTGCGCAAACGAGCGTTCGGGTTCAGCGGCTTGATTAGCTTGTCGATGATCTCGCTACGAGGGATGGATAGCAAGAAGGCCTGTCGGACAAGCTTTGCCTTCTCAGCATCTCCACCATAGGTAGCTGGGTCAAATGGACCGCCGTTGTTCACGGTTAGGTCAATGTGCTCGTAAGCACCTTCCTCGCTGGACTCGTAGTCGGCGTTAGCCAGACCCTGCACCAGCGCCAGAACGTCAGCGGTTGGCTGACCGGAAGCAATCTGAACCTCACCGTTGTCTACGGCCTGAATGGCAGCGGTTGAGTCAGCGATCTGACGAATGGTGACGCGCTCATACTTAGGCTTTGGACCCCAGGTGTAGAGCGGGTTCAGCACGTGAGTTGCATACTGCTCCTCAACTAGCTCCTCAAGTACGTATGGGCCAGAGGATAGCGATACCAGTGGGTTGTCAGGAGTGTTGGCACTCTGGTAGCCCTCGTTCCAAACCTTGGCAACCTTCTCCATCCAGGCAGCATCATTGTTCTGCACTGCCTCGATGAGCTTGGCCTTTGCCTCAGCTGGGTCGGTGATCTCTGGGTAAGCCATCATGACCGCGCCGTGGGCTGCAACACCGACACCGAATGCCAGCTCCCAGTCCACATACTGCTTGTCATACTCGAAAGTGATGGTGTTGCCCTCAACGGTAGGCACCTTGGAAGCCAGGTTGTCCTTAGGTGCAGCGTGGGCAAACATGTAGCTGTCATCAGCGTTCTTGAAGTAACCAAAGATGGTTGCCCAAGCCAGCATCATGTCAGCACCATCAATCTGGGTGCCGTCTGACCAAACCACACCGTCATTGATGGTGTACTTCACGGTCAGCGGGTCTTGCTTGACGATCTCGTAGTTACCGTACTCGGTGTTCTTTACAAGTGCTGGGGTGTTGTCGTAGTAGTTGAAGCTCGACTGAGTCAGGTACATCGTCAGTGAGTTAGCTACGTTGTTTCCAGCAGCCGATGAGCTGTTGAAGTTGTCGATAATGTCGTTCCAGCCCACTGTGATCAGCGGCGCGGTAACGTCTTCGCTTGCGGACTCGGTAGGGGTCAGATCACCAGGTGCAGCACAACCCGAAAGGGAAATTGCTAGCGCGGTTAGTCCCGCTACCAAAGCCGATCCACGGAATTTCTTCATGGTTCTCCTTGTGTAGTGGCCTGACACACGAGCCATACCCTGCGTCAGACATGCTCAGCCTAGGGGTCATATTCCCGTGGAATGTAACTTTTTTGAATCAAAATCCAAAAAACCCCTGATTGCTCAGGGGTTTTGTTTGGAGCTCCTAACGGGCAGTTAACCCGCTCTTCTGGCCTCACGACGCATGCGCTGCTCGGCTGGGTCTGGAACTGGAACTGCCGAGATAAGGCGCTTCGTGTATTCCTGCTGAGGGTTCTTCAGGATCTGGTCACGGTCGCCGATCTCAACCAGCTCACCCTGCTGCATAACGGCGATGCGGTGAGCAAGGATGTCCACAACCGCAAGGTCGTGAGAAATAAACAAACAGGCGAACTTCAACTGGTCTTGAAGATCAAGCAGCAGCTCAAGGAAGCGCGCCTGAACTGAAACATCCAGCGCGCTGGTTGGCTCATCCGCAATGAGTAGATCTGGGCGCAGTGCCAGCGCTCTTGCAATACCTACGCGCTGACGCTGACCACCGGAGAGCTCGTGTGGGTAGCGGTTACGGTAGCTTCTTGGGAGCTCAACGGAGTCCAGCAGGTCCTCAACCATAGCGTTTAGCGCATCGCCCTCGCCGCGACCTGCAAGCAGCAGAGGCTCTCCAATTGACTCACCGATTGGAAGTCGAGGGTTGAGCGAGGAGCCTGGGTCCTGGAAAACAATTCCGGTGTGCTGGCGCAGCGAACGCAGCTTCTTAGGGTCAGAGTAGGAAATCTGCTCCCCTACCAAACTGATGGTTCCAGAGCTGGTTGGCAGTAGACCAATTGCGGCGCGACCAACTGTGGTCTTTCCTGAACCCGACTCTCCTACCAGACCCAAAATCTCACCTGGGAAGATCTCAAAGCTGATGTCCTTGGCTGCGGTAAACGCAGGGACTCGGCCACGCTTTGGATAGGTGACTGAAACGTTTTCTAGCTTCAACACCGGTTGCTTGGTTCTAGCGTCAGCTGGAAGCTCGCGCTTGGCGCTGTGACCAAGCTTTGGCACCGAGCCAAGCAGGGCCTTGGTGTATGGGTGCTGAGGGTTGTTGAAAATCTGGTCGGATGTGCCCTGCTCGACAGTCTTTCCGTCCTTCATGACCAAAATACGGTCGGCAAGGTCGGCAACTACACCCATGTCGTGGGTGATTAGAACCACGGCTGAGTTCAGCTTGTCCTTGAGGTTACGCATCAGATCGAGAATTTCAGCTTGCACGGTAACGTCGAGCGCTGTGGTTGGCTCGTCAGCAATTAGCAGACCTGGGTCGCAGGAAAGCGACTGAGCAATCATTGCGCGCTGGCGCTGACCACCAGATAGCTGGTGTGGGTACTTGTTGAAGCTCTTCTCTGGGTTTGGAATTTCAACCAGGGTTAGTAGCTCAATTGCTTTGGCCTTGGCCGCCTTGTTGCTAAGTGGGAAGTGGGTCTGCAGCGACTCAACAATCTGAAAACCGATGGTGTACACCGGGTTAAGCGCGGTCATTGGCTCCTGGAAGATATAAGCAACTTCCTTACCGCGGTACTTACGGATCTGGCTCTGTGGCACACCAACCATTTCCTGGCCGCGAACCTTTACCGATCCAGATGTGCGAGCGTTTGAAGCAAGCAGCGACATCAATCCCATCTGGGAAGAGGACTTACCAGAACCGGACTCACCCACGATGGCGAGCACCTCACCAGCAGCCACTTCATAGTTCATGTCGATGGCGGCTGGATACCACTCACCATCTACCCAGAACTCAACGTTGTAGTTCTCTACTTTCAGAACCGGCTCGTTAGTTGCCATTTGGTCGCTCCTTACATGCAACAATCTGAGGGTGAAAAGACCATCTTCCAGTTACGTCATTGCCATTACCGCTCTGCTGCTGGCCGCCTTGGCCAGCATTCAGTCCCTGTTCTACTCCACCCAGGAGGCAGGTTTGCAGGGCTTTGCGATAATCCTGCTTCTGACAGGAATCGTCTTCACCTACTACGTCTTTCCCAGCATTGATCTGGATGATCAACGCGTTGTTATAAACAATCCGTTTGTTCGGCACGAAATTGGTCTTGGTGCCATCGAAGCGGTAGACACCCGCTTCGCCCTGAAGGTATCCGGCGACTTCGGAACGATTTCTGCTTGGGCTGCCCCAGCTCCATCGCGCCTCAGGCACCGATCTCACACCCGAGAAGACTTCAGAACCCTTGGGCTCAAGGAAGGCCAAGAGGTTCGCCCCAGCGATCTGCCCAGCACGATTTCGGGCTCCTACGCCCTGCAAATCAGACGAGCCATCGAAAAGGGAGGGCAGCCCAGTTACCACCGCAGAAGAGTAAATCTCCTGGGTGTTCTGAGCATCGCCCTGCCAGCGGTGGGTGTTTTGGTTAGCCAACTTTAGGCACCGGCCCTCTTTGCAGCCTTGGCGGCTAGGCGGTCCTTGCGGGTGATGCGACGCTTTTGACGTGGGTCAAACGCGTCACGCAAGCCATCACCAATGAAGTTGATGCAAAGTGCAATCGTCACAATGAATAGACCTGGCCACCAGAACAACCAAGGGTAAATGGTGAAAGAGTCCTGGTTCTGGCTGATCAGAAGACCAAGCGAGACGTCAGGAGCAACCACACCGAAGCCCAAGAAGGACAGACCGGTCTCAAGCAAAATTGCCGAGGACATCAGTAGTGAAACCGAAACAATCACAACACCCATGGCGTTTGGCAGGATGTGCTTGAAGATGATTCGGCGGTTCGAAGCTCCTGCTACACGAGCAGCCTCTACGAACTCTCGCTCACGAAGCGATAGAAACTCACCGCGGACCAATCGAGCTAAACCAGTCCAGGTGAATAGACCCAGGAACAGAGCCAGCATGAATACGCCAAGGTTTCCGATCTGGATACCGATAACTGCACCAACGATCAGCGCAGGAACGGTGATGATCAGGTCAGTGAAGCGCATGATTAGCTGGTCAACCCACTTACCGAAGAAGCCAGAGATAGCGCCAAGCACGGTTCCAATGAATGCGGCCACAATACCGATAACAAACATCACGGTAATCGACTGCTGCGCACCACGCATAACCAGCGCGAAGTAATCCTTACCGATGGTGTCCTGACCGAATGGATGGTCACCAATCTGGGTTCCAGTGCCATCAATGAATGCTGGGAAGACATCAAGGGTTGGAGCACCGTCGTTCTGGAAGTCTGGAATGTCTGTGATGGTCCACTGCCACCAGCCTGGAATCCTGAACGGTGCCTCTTCACTTCCGAGCTGGATACCACCTGCTGTGAAGACAAAAAGGATGATGAAGCTCAGCACAATCAGCGAGGTCATCGCAGCTCGGTGACGAACAAATCGACGGATAACAATTTGAGACTGGCTTAGACCAGCAGTCTCTTTCTGCTCCAGCGACTCCTCGGAGCCGCGCTCGTCTAGAAACTCTTTATCGTTGTTAGCCATTTACTTTGTCACCCTAATTCTTGGATCTAGAGCTGAATAGATGAGGTCGGCAATCAAGTTGAATACCAGAGCGGAGATAGATGTAATCAAAACCACACCCATAACTCCGTTCAGGTCAACTCGACCAAGTGCCTGGTTGAAGATGGTTCCCATTCCGCGCCAGGCGAATACCTGCTCCGTGATGATCGCACCACCTAGGACACCAGCGAAGTCAAACGCCATGATGGTGGTTAGCGGAATCAGGGAGTTGCGGAAAGCGTGACGCATGATCACGGTTCGCTCGTTGAGGCCCTTCGCACGCGCTGTGCGGATGTAGTCCTGGTTCAATACCTCAAGTAGCGATGCACGTGAGTAGCGAACATATCCGGCCAGCGATACCAGCATGAGAGCCATAGTTGGCAGTAGCAGGTGAACCGTGGTGTCGATTCCCATGATCCAGTAGTCAGCCTGAAGATCAAGAGTTGAATCACCAACAGTCTTAATCGGACGGCCGTAGGCAACCTCATTGAAGTAAATCGGCCAACTCTGCATGAATCGGTCCAGGACGATTAGACCGGCGTTAATGAAAGCAACAATCGCGGCAGTTCGAGCCGCTGCCTTGCGGTGATCGCCACCGAACAGCATTCCAGCCCCGACACCCACACCGATGGTTGCAATAGCAAGCAAGAGCATCATCGCGCCATCGAATTCGACGGTGAAGACTGGCTGCATCACGAAGTAGAAGACCGGGGTCAATACCGCCATGCCTAGCGCAATTGCGAGGACTCGGCGGTTTGAAAGACCGGAGGAAAGCTGCGTGATGCCTAGTGCGACGCCAAATCCCATGATGGTGATTAGCACTGGACCTAGGCCAAGAGTTAGCAGCCAGCCCGAAGCTGAGATGTAGTAGAGAACTGCACCGCTGGAAACAAACGCAACGGCTCCGGTGATGGCGATTCTCTTCTTGTCACCGCCGATGATGCCTGCCCAGAAGATGGCCGATACCAAGCTCAGCCCAAAAAGCCACTCTGGGGCTATCACCGGGTTCATAAGCCAGTCATTGAAACCGATAGCACCAAACTGCTTTAGGAGAACTGCAACCCAGAAAATTGGTAGCGAGTAGAACAAGAAAGCGGTGAAGGTTACCGAGTAATCAAATCTTGAGTACTGACGAAGGGCGGTAACGATACCGATAGAGATACCAATGATGATCGACAGGATGGTCGCAGTGATAACTAGTCGGATCGAAATTGGAATTGCCAGCGAGAGAGAGGTCAAAACTGGTGCGCCGTCAAGGCCGACTCCCAAGGTGAAGTCGCCCCACAGGAAGCCAAGAACTCCCTGAAGCCACATGAAGTAGCGGACTGGTGGCGGGATGTCCAGCTGCAAGTCTTTGGTGTACTGCTCAATCAAATACTGAGCATTCTCCTCAGTGCTGAGCCTGAGGTCCTCAAGCGGGTCTCCCGAGATAGCCGTGAGGTTGTAGATAAGAAATGTTGCGCCCAAGAGGATGAGCAACATAGCGCCAATACGGCGGGCTAGATAAGCGACCAACTTACGTTTCCTTCGTCATTGAATTCTGACCCAATGAGCATAAACCTATGGGCCATAAATTGGCCCCACGAACCCGAAGATCCGTGGGGCCAATTTCAGGATTGGCTAGTAACTAGCTAGTAGTTACCAGCTCCACTCCCAGTAGTTCCAAACTAGGTTTGGAGAGAATGGACCAGGCTTGATGTTCTTCAGTCCCTTGTTCACAGCAGCCACTGATGGGTGCTGGAAGATTGGTAGACCGATTGCATCTGCGAAGTACTCCTTCTCGAAGGTTAGGTTCGCGTTGAAACGCTGAGCCTCTGTCAGCTTTCCGAAGTGCCTTGATAGCGCCTCTTCAGCCTTCAGGTTCTTCCATCCGAAGTAGTTCTGAGCACGTGGCTTGTCAGTGGTGGTGTCCCAACCGTAGATCGCACGGATCGAGTTGAAGAAGGTGGAGGTCTGTGACCAGGCGAAGAACTGGATGTCGTGCTTGCCTAGACCTAGCTGACCACCCCATGCAACCTGTGGCTTGGAAGATACCTTGATTCCAGCCTTCGCAGCAGCAGCAACAATCAGTTCAGCCTGACCGGTGCGACGCTCGTTGGTTGGGGTACCCCAAAGCATGGTTAGCTCTAGCGGGTTGTTCGCGTTGTAACCGTGCTTCGCAAGAAGTCTGCGAGCCTCAGCTAGACGAGTTGCCTCGTTAGCGGTGTATGGGCGAACGCCGTTAGCAGCAGCCATCTTGGCGTGGTTTGGGTTGACGGTGAAGTAAGGGGTGATTGAGTTTAGAACTCGAGCGTTAGCGTCAACACCCTTCACTAGCTTGTCAACGATCTCCTGACGAGGAACGGTCAGCAGGAAGGCGCGACGTAGGTCTTCAGCCTTCTGAGCGCTCATGCCCTTCCAGGCTGGACCGTTTAGGTCGATGTCAATGTGCTCGTATAGAGCAGCAGAGAAACCGATAACACGGGTGTTGGCCTGCTTCTGAAGGTTAGCGACAGACTCCTTGGTCGGCTGAGGAAGCATTGCGTCTACCTCACCGTTTGCAAGTGCCTGAGCAGCTGCAGTGGCGTCGTTGATAACTACCATCTGGAAGTTCTTGATCTTTGGCTTGGTGCCGTAGTAGCGAGGGTTGACCTCTAGGGTTACCGACTTACCAGGAACAGCACTTTTGACGATGTAGCCACCACCAGAAACCAAAAGGTTTGGGTTGGTTGAAGCGGTTACACCAGTGGTGTTCAGGATGTTGTAAGCGGTGTTCCACTGGTCAGCAATCCTCTTTAGGGTGCTCCAGTCCTTGGCACGAACTGCCTTGAAGAAACGGACCTTTGCAGCCTGGTCGCTGTCGCTTGGGTAAGCCAGCTGGGTTAGAGCGTGAACAGGCTTGCCAACACCAATCTGAATCTCCCAGTTAGAGACGAACTCGTCATAGGTGAAGGTGACAGTGCGTCCACCGTCAGAGATGACTGGGAACTTGGTGATCTTGTCGGTACCTGCGCGCTTACCAGCAGAGTCCCATAGGGTTCCGTTGGCTGGGTTGTCAAAGTTACCTGAGGAAACTACCCATGAAAGCAGCACGTCATAAGCGTCAATTGGCGCTCCGTCTGACCACTGGACACCCCAGGGTTAACGGTGTAACGAACACGAAGTGGGTTGTCAGAGATCTTCTTGTAGGTACCAAACTTGGTGTCCTTGATCAGCTGAGCCTTGTCGTTGTAGTAGTTGAATCCTGCACCGGTCATGTAGGAGATAACTGCGTTCTCCACGAGGTTGTGCTGACGGTGCGAAGAGTTCAGCGAGGTTGGGGTGTTTGAACCTACGTAGCGAACAGTGTCCTTGGTCACAGCGCTAGCAGGTGCAACACCGAGCGATGTAGCAACTAGAGCGGCGGTTGCGGCTCCAGCAGCCCAACGCGCGATGCGCGATAGCTTCATTGTTTCTCCTTCGAGTTTCTTGCCCAATCCCAAGTCCGACATTGGTCATGGGTAAGACAATTGCAGAAACTATAAATCAGTTATTGGCAAGACTGTTAATGCAAAGTTAAGCAAAGCGACAGAAATGAACATCCCGTTACAAAATCGTTACCTTCCCAGTAAACCAAAGGGAATCTGGCACTCAGACTCAATTTCCCCGGATGCCCCGAAATCGCTTACAAACTGGAACTTTTTTTCACCTAGATAGGCTGAAGAGGTGAAAAATGACCTCGCAGCCCTTGGAGCTGTTCTGCTGTGGTCATCTCTGGCTGTATTGGGTGTAACACTCGGTAACATTCCTCCCCTACTTCTCACCGGACTTGGACTACTTTTTGGGTCACTTCTCGCGATTCCTGGAGCTAAGTTCCAGCTAACTAAGCTCAAGGTTCCAGCTAAGGCCTTGCTGATTGGTGTTTATGGCCTGCTTGGTTATCACCTGGCACTTTTCGCAGCATTCCAAACAGCACCTGCCGTCTCAGCAAACCTCGTGAATTACCTTTGGCCCCTGCTAATAGTTCTGCTGGCTCCATGGTTCCAAAAGCAAACCCTGAAACCCATTCATGTGCTGGCAGGGGCAATGGGCTTCTCTGGAGCAGCAGTCGCAATCTTGAGCGGCGGAGACTCGCAGTTCCAGTTCTCTATTGGATATGTATTCGCTTTGATTGCAGCAATCATCTGGGCCACTTACTCACTCCTCAGCTCGCGCCTAACGGATCTGGGCACTGCCTCAATCGGCAGCTACGCCTTTGTTTCAGGGCTAATTGCGGTCGCACTGCACTTTATTCTTGAAGAACCGGTGGCAATCACTGCTCAGGAATGGCTGCTGCTAGTGCTACTTGGGCTGGGGCCGCTCGGGGGTGCTTTTTATCTCTGGGATTACGCCCTCAAGCATGGCAATCCCCAGAGAATTGGACTTTTATCGTTTGCAACTCCAGTTCTCTCAACCACATTCTTGGTCTTGGCTCAAGGCGGCCAGGTGCGGGCAGAGATATTTGTTGCGGCTGCTTTGATTATTGGTGCAGCGCTTCTGGGTCGGAGGGTTAGATGAGTTTCCAAAAACGATCGCTCACCAGGCCCATCTACGCCCCCTCATTTCTGCTCAATGCCACGGAGGCGGCATTATTGCCGGTACTTCCTGTTAGCGCCGTTTCATATGGACTCGGTCTCGCCGAGGCTGGAGTTGTTGTGACCATCATGATGGTCTCGGCCATGCTGTTCGAAATCCCCGCCAGCTGGCTCACAACCAAACTTGGCGAGCGCCGAGCCATGTTGCTGGCTGCAACATCCGCAACACTCTCGCTGTCGCTCGCCTACTTCAACCTCGGTTACCTGGCCCTTATAGCGGCAGCCTTTGGGTTTGGTTGCAGCTACGCCCTGTTTGGCCTGGCGAGGCATTCGCTACTCACACACCTAACACCATCAGCTGTTAGACCCAGGGCTATGGCGCTGCTTGGGGGTATGTTCCGAGGTGGCTGGGCGATTGGTCCAATCATCGGTTCTGGGGTGATTGCACTCTTTGGGTTACAGAGCGCCTATCTCTTGGCCATGGTTTTGGCTTTGAGTGCTGGCTTGATTGTCTTCTCTGTCAAGGCAGAGAAACTAGCCTCACCACCATCGGGGCAGCACGGGAACGTCTGGAGGGTTGCTAAACGCGAAGCACCAAAACTTCTGACCCTAGGAATTGCCTCTGGAATCATCTCGGGTGCCAGGGCAATCAGGTTGATTGGCTTACCGCTACTGGCTGTGGCCCTTGAGATCGATGCAGCCACCAGCTCGTTTATTTTCGGCGTTACAGGGCTAATCGATTTCGCGCTCTTCTATGTCTCTGGAATCGTGATGGAGAAGTATGGAAAGGTTTGGTCCTCAGTCCCTACCCTGCTCATGCTCGGGATCGCATACCTATTTGCCTTCTATGTGACAGACCTTACGAGCTTCTGGATTCTCGCGGCGGTTACCTCCCTAGCCAATGCAATGTCGGCGGGGATAAACATGGTGCTTGGTGCAGATTTGGCTCCAGATGGTGCACGCAGCGAGTTCCTGGCCTCATTTAGATTGCTCACCTCAGGCGGTAGTGCATTTGCTCCCGCGCTCATCTCCGGGCTAACGGCTGTTGCTGGCCTCCCCGCAGCCTTGGCGATCACCGGACTAAGTAACTTCCTAGGCGCCTACCTGTTTTGGAAATACCTACCTATCTACGCGCCCGAAAAGTCAAAGGACTAGAAAGCTCTGGGCGCTTGATTTGCGACAAACCACTCGCTGATCAAAACTGATCGGGAATCTGAAACGAACACATAGCTCAAGAATCGACCTTGGCCCTTGAATTTCAAATCTTGCACCCTCCCATGTCATACCCTGCGCTGCTTTTGAATACCTGAAGTAATGAGCGAAATTGGTCTCCAGGTCAGCTAGCTGTGGGATTCCAACTCGCAGCGACCTCTCATGGGCATACAAAAGGCCTAGGTCTGCAACCCCCTGAACTCGATTTGCAAATGCCATTCCGGCCACAACGTTGGTTGCCATCGTGAAAACCATGACAAGCAAAGCCAAATAGCCCGCCACCAATGGTGCAATGGTTCCGCTATCGCGAGCTAAGCGCTGAGGTTTGGGTTGCTCTGGCATTTCCAATCACCACCTCCAGATGCAGCAGGTTTCCCCTCGGGCAATTCCCGCTGCAATACATGCGAATCTGCGAAATTCTCTTGCCCCAACTTTGAGCCAAATGTTCTGCTTGCCGATAGCTCAGCGACCTGACCTCGGCATTGGAATCAGCAGACAAAACTGCAAAGCGCAGCGCATTTCTGGCAATTGACTCTGCCGCTAACTGATCGCTTAGCTGCCCATAGAGTGCCAATCCTCCACCAATTGGAAGTAGCAGCAAGCTCACCCAAATCACCAGCTCTAGAAGCGTTGAACCGCTAGAGCTTCTCAGTGGCAGCTTGGACATCGAGATGTGTTGCACTTGGTTGAAACATTCCAAAACCTGGAAGCGAGTAGCTCACTCGAATCAGTGTCAAAGAATCACCCCTGGACTCTTGAACATCAAAGCTGGCGAGCTCGGGAAGTGAAACCTGCAAACGCTGCAGGAGGTATTCACGTTGAGACACAGAGCCGTGGGTTGCCAGACGGGTAGCTGAGTCGATTGCCAGATCACGAATAACCAAGGTGTAGTAGCCAGCCATCGCTATGGCCAAGACGCTCAGGGTAATGAGTGTTGCCAGGGTGATATTGACTAGGCCCGCCAAAATTGCGCTACCGCGCTCAGAACGAAACAACTCGATCCATCGCTTGCTCGAACACACCTTGCAGAGCAGGACCGGCAAATGCCCAAATCAAGACCACCAGTCCTGCGGTCATAAGTGTGATCAGAACCCAGCCAGGAACATCTCCGCGATCCTCAAAAATCCGCTTCATTTTGCCTCCATAAATCACTTAGCTGAAGTTTGCACCGACTTGGTTTGAGCTGCTTTTGGTTATCCACAGCCCTAGATACCTCGACCCAACATCAATACCGAAGGGAAAATCGCGAACAGGACAGTGATGGGCAGAATGAAGAAAATGATCGGAATGAGCATCTTGGTTTCATTGCTGCCTGCCTGTCGAAGCAGCGAGCGTTGCAGTGCAGCCCGAGAACTCTGAGCATGCGCAATTACCTGGGATGACACCGGTGCACCTCTGGTGAGTGCGACTGCGAGCTTCTCGCACAACTCCCCCAGAGCCTGGTTCGGATGTTTGGCCATCTCGCCTAGCAGCTCAACCGGATCCGCCCCGAGTTCCAGCTCCTGCAATAAGTAACCAAAGAGTTTAGAAATCTCACCGTGGCTTCTAGGAGTCAGCCAGCCCAGTGCGACCGTAACCGGGAGTCCGTTTGCAAGAAGCAGACCTAAGGCGCTTGAAAAGTCAGGCAGTTCGTAGTCAATCTCGATTCGTTGCTTTTTGGAATAGCTGATTCTTCGCAGCCATATCCTCAAGGAGAGCAGTTTGTCTGATTTTGGTGGCCGTAAACCCTGCATCACCCGCTGACTAAGCCGCATAGAAAATCCTCTGGGGCATGGTCAACTTGGCGAGTTTATTCACGAAAAAGTAAGCGGCGGCAGACAGGGCCAAGCCCAGCACCAGAACAACCGCTCCCAGCTCGCTGGCGAAGGCCTGCTTATTCTGCTCCAACTGAATCAGCACCAGCGCAATCAGCCACGGAGCTGCCAGCGAGATCTTTGCAGATCCAAGCACCCAGCCCTGTTTGGCCATCACCTGACCAAACAGTGCCTGCTCAGAGCGCAGCTCGCTTGCAGCCCTTCCCCAGGTCTCAGCCATGGAATTACTGCCAAGTTCGCTGCTTAGTTCAATAAGAAGCGCTAGAAAATCCGCTTGCCGAGAGCCAATTGAGCTTTGGAACTTGGCAAGTGCAGGTGCAATTTCACCGCCCTGCTGAATCTCAAAGGCCAGCTTGGCAAATTGATTTCTCAGTCGCTCCGGCCCATTGGTAGCTAAGTATTCGAGCTGTTCTGAGAGCGAAATTGAGGCCTGTGAGGCATTTTGAAAAGAATCAAATACTTGAGGCCAAAGTCTTTCAAATGCCGCGGCGCGGCTCGACGCAATTACTCGCAATATCTCGAGAAATGCTGCAGTCAAGAGGATTGCGATGCAAACCGCCAGAGCTGGTACCGAGGTTACAAAGCTCAATGCAAGCGATGTGATCACCAAAGCAATCGTCACAGCCACACTGAGCTCGTTTTTGAGTTTAGAGAGCCCGGCAGCTTCTATCAGATCACGATAAAACCTCATCGGTCACCTCCAGAATCTCATCGACGTATCGCCGTCCATTGGGATCTCGTTTGCAGAACACCGCGTAATCAAACGCACCAAGGATTGTTGGCCTTAGAAACGCTTCGGTGATGTTTTCACCAGCAAGCAGGGGCAGCGTGAGCAGTTTTCTAACTGCAGCCCTAGCTGAGTTAGCGTGAAGAGTGCATAGCCCAGGAATGCCAGAATTCAATGCCACCAGCATGTCCAGCGCCTCCGCACCTCGAACCTCACCGATAACAAGCCTTGTTGGTCGCATCCGCAACGCCTGACGCACCAACTCGCGCAGGCTAATCTCCGGAGCTCCCTCGATTGATGCCGGCCTGGTCTGCATCGCGACCCAATCATCATGCTCAACTGAAAGTTCGAATGTGTCTTCACAGGACACCAGTCGCTCACCTGGACCCAGCTCATTGAGCATTGCGGTCATCAAGGTGGTTTTCCCCGCCTGTGTCGCACCGGCAATTAGCAGGCTTTTTTGAGACTTCATCGCCTGTTGCAAAAATCCAAGCTGCTCAGGATTTAGAACTCCCTGGAGCTCAAGGTCAGCGAGGGTTGTGAGAGACCGTCTGAACTTTCGGATGTTTATTGACCAGTGAGATTTAGTGACTTCCGGAATCACAACGTGGAGTCGCGAACCATCAGCCATAGCGGCATCGACATAAGGGGTAATTCGATCGATTCTTCTGCCGGAGTCTCGAAGCATTCGGAAAACCAAAGATCTAATTTGAGTGAATGAGAGCTCGAGTTGAACCTTGTGATGCCCGGTGTGATCGAAGTAGTGAATTTCGTCGGGACGATTAATCCAGATTTCCTCGATGTGCGGATTATCGAGATAGGGCTGCAGCTGCCCCAAACCACTTAGCTCAGAGATTGCAAGCTGTTTGAGCTTCGCTTCATCTTTGGGCAGAAAGCTGGCTTTCTCAGCAAAGTTATCGATAGCTAGTTTTGAAGCGGATTCGATGTCCTCCCCGTGTTGCAGCACAAGCTGCCTTGAAGCCTTGAGGATCTGAGCCAGTTCTTGCACCCAGGAAGAATTCCAAAAAACGGCAATTCACACTTCGAGTTTTCCACAGTGAGATTTTTCGCTAAGCTATCCAAGTTCCATGCGGGTGTGGCGAAATTGGCAGACGCACCAGATTTAGGTTCTGGCGCCGAGAGGCGTGGGGGTTCAAGTCCCTTCACCCGCACAAGAGGTCCTGATATTCAGGACCTTTTTTCTTTATCAAAACTTAACTTATTCAGCTCCATACTTAAGCTTAATTTGATAATCTTTAGTAATGAGAGCAGAAACTAAAGTTTCTTGGCCAGCCGTAGCGACAGAAATGTGCGCCTGGATTGTTTCTGACGAATTCGCATCTCGCCGAGCTCGGCTGAATGCCAGAGGGAGATATGCCAGCGCAATTCCAGCCGAAATAGCTCAGGCGCAATTGCAAATACCGGCAGATCTGTTAGCCGAGCTTGAGTTCGCCACCAATCAGCTGGTCAGGTTTGATGCCCTGCAAGGGCTCAGAGCTCCCTTGGCTTCAATTCTTCTGAGATCAGAGAGTGCTTCGAGCTCGGAGGTAGAAAACCTAACCGCCTCTGCAAAACAGGTTGCCTTAGCCGAACTGGGTCTGAATACCTCAAAAAACGCGAGCCTGATTGCGGACAATGCCAGAGCTATGAGTGCAGCAGTATCGCTCGAGGGCAAACTTGATGTTGAGTCCTTATCGCTAATGCATTCCGCACTGCTCACTCGATCTAGACCTGACATTGCAGGGAAACTGCGAGATAGGCCAGTCTGGATCGGTGGCACTAGTCCTCACAACGCTGAATTCGTTGGGCCTCAGCCGGAGCGAGTTTCAAAAAGCCTAGAAGATTTAGAGAGTTTTCTGCGCCGAACTGACATTCCACGTTTGGCGCAAATCGCCATCGCTCACGCGCAGTTCGAGACCATCCACCCTTTTGAAGATGGCAATGGGCGAACTGGTCGCGCTCTGGTTCAAGTCCTGCTTCGCGCTTATGGTTTGGCAACACAGAGCACAATTCCGCTATCGGCTGGATTGCTTTCGAATACCAGGGGCTATTTCCATGCTCTTCAGACCTACCGAGCCGGAGATGCAGGTCCGATTATCGAGTGCTTCATCACTTCAGCAACAAAGGCAGTTGATCTCGGAACAATCCTGGTCGATCGAATCGAAGTCTTAGTTGCAAGCTATCTTGAGCGATGTTCTGGTCGCTCTGGCTCAGTACAGCGCAGACTAATTCCGTTTTTGAGTCAGTATCCAGCGCTCGACAGCAACCTCGTGAGAGAGCTTCTGCAGGTTTCGATGCCAGCAGCGATCTCTGGCCTAACAGCGCTAGAGCAACAAGGTGTGCTTATTCAAGTCACCGCAGGTCGTCGAAACCGAGTCTGGATTGCAACCGAGGTGATAGCAGCCTTAGAAGACTTTTCCTCAAAAGCTAGGAGGCGCTAGCCCTTCGACACCTTGACGGTGTTTGCCTTGTGATCAATCTCAAATCGGTATGGACCGCGCTTCACAATCTCAGTGTGATCGCCGCCTTCAGACTGAATTCCTAGCTGTTTTGCAACGTCGTGGAAGAAGTGTTTCTGCGATTCGAGCGTCAACTCAGTGCCTTGATACCAAGCGGTCGAAGAGCCTAGGTTGCGCTTAGCGATCGCTACCGAGCCATCGACATCGCTGCCCTGGAAACTAGCGACTAGCTCGGCACCATTCAGCGAGGAGAGCTCGCTCCAAAGAGTTGCCTGCAGGCCATTGGAGAGCTTCAGGGTCTGCTCGGGACGAAGTGGGTAGAACTCCTCGACATACACGCCAATTACGTCTTTCACCAGCTTGCCACCGTAACCACCGAGTTTCACCCTCAGGGTGCGGTCTGAAATGTTTGAGAAGTAACCCACAATCAGGTTTCCACCATTTTGCGCGTAGCGGGTGAACTCGGCTTCTTGCTTCTCAGAGAGCATGTGAACCATCGGCATCAAAACCAACTCGTATTCGGCCAGCTCAGCCTGGGTGGCATCCGGATGCACGAAGTCCACTCTCAAGCCCAACTCCCACAAAGCTCGATACCAGGTGGCAACGGTCTCCGGGTAGCTCAGGTCCTGAGTGGGTAAATTCGCCTGCATCAGAGCCCAGAACTGCTCGTAGTCATAGACCATCGCAATCTTGGCCTTGTCGGTTGGGTACTGAGAGATCTCCGGGTGGGATTTCAATAGCGCACCGAGTTCAGACACCTCGCGATAGACCCGGGTGTTCTCGCCGGCGTGAGGAACAAGCGCCGAGTGGAAACGTTCGGAGCCAGCTTGACCCTGACGCCATTGGAAGTACATCGCACCTTGCGAGCCACGCGCCACAAAGCTCATCGCGTTGCGCTTTTCTTGACCAGGAGTCTTGGCGTAGTTTCTGGGCTGCCAGTTCACGGCAGAGGAGCTGTGCTCCATCAGTAGCCAATGCTTACCCTTAGCAAATCCTCGGGTTAGATCAGCCTGCTGCGCTAGATCGATGTAGTTCTGCGGATCATGTTGGGCGAGATAGTGATCGGTCGAGACAAAGTCCACTTCCTTTGCCCACTCGAAATAATCCATGGCATAGGTGAACTTCATGGACATGAAGTTTGTGGTTACTGGATTGACGCTGTCGAAGCGCTTGATGATGTCGCGTTCCATCTTGTAAAGCTCGAGAGTGACATCTGAAGAGAAGCGCTTGAAGTCGATCTGCTGTCCTGGGTTTGGATGAGTTCCATCCGGAGTTCTAGATGGCACCGGAACCTCATCAAAGCTGTAGTAGCGCTGAGACCAGAAATCGGTACCCCAGGAGCTGTTTAGTTCCTCAATTGAGGCGTAGCGCTTCTTGAGCCAATTCTGAAACGCCTTGCGTGAGTTATCGCAGTAGCAGTAGGGGGCGTGGCAACCGTATTCGTTGTTCACGTGCCACATCACGACGGCAGGGTGTTTGGCATAGCGCTCGGCAAGCTTCTCGACAAGCTGTGCGGCCTTGGTGCGATAAACCTCACTGGCTGCGCAATAAGCCTGTCGGCCACCGTGAACCAAAGTCACACCATCAAAGTTGACCGGCAGAACATCTGGATACTTGTGAGTCAGCCACGCAGGTGGCGATGCGGTGGCAGTTGCCATGTCAACCGAGATGCCGCCCTTGTGCAGCATGTCCATGATTTCATCCAGCCAACTGAAGTCATACTTACCCTCGGAGCGCTCAATGTTGGCCCAGGAGAAAATGCCCAGCGAGACCAGGTTTACACCGGCCTGCTGCATCAACCTGATGTCCTCGGCCCATACTTCTTTTGGCCACTGCTCTGGGTTGTAATCGCCACCAAAGTGCAGTCGGTTTGAATTGAGCATTTAGATTGCCTCGATTTCTATCAGTAGAGCGTTTTCGGGGAACAAAATTGGGGCTCTGAGACCCTGGTTCATCAGGGCAGAACCTGGCAGGGTCACGCCATCAAGCCACTGCACTTGGGCGCGCTGCAAATACTTGGGCTCCCCGGCTGGGAAGACCGCCTTGATGCGGTAGTGGCGGTTTGCATCGAGCGATGCAAAGCGAATCGACTCTGGTCTTGAGCCGTTCGGGGTGGTTAGCAGTGCGTAAGCGAAGATACCCCTAGATCCATCCTGGGAGAGCACCCCGTGGAAGAAAGCAGACTCTGATACCTCAACACGCACCATTTTTCCGGAGTGCAGCAGGTCACGGTTCTGCTTGTAATAGGACACCCACCTCTTGAGAATTTCACGCTCTTCATTCGTGGTCTGGGTAATGTCCCACTCGAGTCCGGCATGACCAAACAGCGCAGTAATTGCTCGGAAAGAGAGCTGCTGGGTGCGATAGGTGGTGTGAGCTGTGGTGGGACCGATGTGGCTTCCAAGCAGCTCCGGTGGAATTCCAAACTGGGTGTAGCGCTGAATGTACTGACGCTCCAGCGCATCATTGCAGTCTGAAGTCCAGAACCGATCGGCATGCATCGCCATACCGAAGTCGATGCGACCTCCACCGGAAGAACAGCTTTCAATTTCCAGACCTGGATGACGGTGCTTGAGCTCATCAAAGAGACGATAGATGGCCTTGGTCTGGGCGTGGACAGCAGCGCGGTTTTCATGCCCCGGTTCGATCAAGAACTTGTTGTGGTCCCATTTGATGTAGGCGATGTTGTAATCGCAGAGCACCTTGTCGACCTGATCTAAGACATGCTGATAGGCACCAGGGTGAGTGATATCGAGGACGTGTTGACGACGACCGGATGGCGGAACACGGCCATGCGAATTCAGGATCCACTCCGGGTGAGCACGGTAGAGATCGCTGTCGACCTGAATCATCTCGCCCTCGAACCAAAGACCAAACTCCATGCCGTTGGCATTTACCTTTTCGATCAGTGGACCAAGGCCCTCGGGCCAAACATCTTTTGAAACAACCCAGTCACCCAGTCCCTGCAGGTCATTTCTTCTTGCGCCGAACCAACCATCGTCTAGCACAAATCGCTCCACGCCAATTTCTTTGGCAACATCGGCGAGCTCAGAGAGTTTCTCCAGGTTGTGATCGAAGTAAACCGCTTCCCAAACATTTAGCGTGAGCGGTCTTGGCCTAAGTTTTGTTGGGTGGTTTGGCCGCGAGCGAAGCCAACGATAACTTCGGTCGGTGATCTCGTCGAAGCCATTACCTGAATAGATAATTGCAACCTCAGGCGTTTGGTAGCTCTCCCCCGTCTGCAGGATTACCTCACCTGGAAGCAAGAGCTCCGATGAAAACATCGTGACCCGGCCGCTTGGCTGCTTCTCAATCTGATGGCGAAGATTTCCCGAGAACAGAATTCCCATGGCATAAACCTCACCGCTCTGATAGCCGGCAGACTCGGTCATTGCCAATTGCATGATGGTGTAGTCGTGGGAGGAGCGCCCCTCGCGTAATTCTCTCGAGAAGATTCCCGACTGAATCTCGCGCCTTTGGGGCTGACGCTCCTTGAGCCAGCGGCCCGTGAAGTCCATAGATTCGGTGATTTGATCTGGCAGCGGAAGTGCGACACTGAGCTCATCGACCGTGAATGGTTCTTGGCCAAGATTGCGCAGTGCATTTGAAGCGAGGACAACGCCGCCGGGCTTTATTTCAAATCGAGCCTTGAGTTCAATTCCAGCCGCGGCATCCGAAGCCACAATCTCGATGCTGTCGACTGAACTCGCGACTGAAACCAGCTTTAGCTTGTGTGAGAAATCTCTTCCCTCACGATGTCCAAGGATCGCAGGCTTACCGATATTGCCTCGGGAGTTCTCTCGCCAAATTCCAACGAAGGCAGGGTCATCAAGTTCGGCATGAGCAACCGGCTCCATGCGGGCTTTGACAAGGTCACTGGTTGAGCGAACCTCACCGAGAGCGGGGCCAAGATGAAGAATCTCAGCGGCACCGGTGGAAAAATCAATCAGCAGCGAAATGCCGTCTCTAGAAATATGGGCAAAAGCTGGAATGCTCAACTTGGTTCCTTCGCTAATAACTTCTAAAGAGGCTATTGGTTGCCTCCAATCTACGCCCGAAAAAGCAAAAAACCGCACTAAAAGCGACAGAAGTAATCAGTCCGTTAGCAAATCATTCAATTTCAAAACAAATTTGCTACTAGCCTTTTGCCATTGAACTGAGGTGATCAATTGTTAGCAGCACAGCGTAAGGCTCGAATCCTGGAGGAGGTCGGGCAAAAAGGTGCCATTCGCATCTCCGAGATAGCCGAGGCGATGAATGTCTCCGAGGTCACCATCAGGCGAGATGTTGAAGCCCTTGCTGCTCAGGGCTTGGTGAATAAGGTTCACGGTGGCGTGACTGCTAATTCCCTCTCCTCAACCGTTGAACCACCTTTTGCGACCAACTCAATGCGCGAGCAGAATGCCAAAAACGCAATCGCTAGTGAAGCGCTAAAGCTTGTAAAGCCGGGCATGGCGGTGGCCCTGATGGGTGGCAGCTCGGTCTATGCACTCGCCCTGAAGCTCCGAGAGGTACCGCACCTAACCATCGTCACCAACTCGGTCCCGATTTCTGATCTTTACTCCCAGGAAGTGCGCGGTGATCAGACTGTGGTGCTGACCGGCGGATTTAGAACCCCGACCGATTCCCTGGTGGGAAAGATCACCTCAGAGGTTTTCTCCAGATTCAATCTGGATCTGGTTTTCATGGGAACCCACGGAATGCACGGTGACTTCGGATTTAGCTCCCCAAACCTGATGGAAGCCGAAACTAACCGCGATGTGATTCAGCGTGCGGCGCAGTTTGTTGTGCTGGCCGACCACACCAAGTGGGGTGCGCGCGGCTTCACCTCGTTTGCCTCGCTGGAGGATGCCGATGTGGTGATTACTACCGATGGCATTTCGCAGGCGGCATTGAAGACCCTTCGCTCCAGGGTCAAAGATGTCCGTGTGGCTACCCTTTAGGAAGCTGCAACGAAAACAGATAGCTACCGATTGGTTTGCCAAATCGAATGGCGACCTTCGCCAGATGCCCCTGTTCGGTAAAGCCAAACTTCTTGTGAATCGCGATCGAAGCATCCGCACCACGATCTGCAATAACAGCAATGATCTCCCTGATGCCAAGCTGTTTAGCCCTGGAGATCAAGACCGACATTAGTTTTGAACCAAAGCCCTTTGAGGTCGCTGGGGCCGATAGGTAGATGCTGGTCTCCACAACTTTTTGGTACCCAGCTCGCTGCCGCCAGGGTTGCA
>RFTL01000111.1 GCA_009923455.1 Actinomycetota bacterium
GTTTCGGGGCTCGCGCAAGATAACCCCAGGATCAAGCTGATGTTGCGCCAAAGCAAGCAGGGTTTGGGCAAGGCTTACTTGGCAGGTTATAAGTGGGGCATCGAGGCGGGGTATCAACGGCTCGTGCAAATGGATGCAGATGGCTCGCACCGCCCAGAAGATCTGCCCAAACTGCTCTCTCAGACCAGTCCGGTGGTAATCGGTTCACGCTGGGTGCCTGGGGGAGAGGTGCTGAACTGGCCTCTATCGAGGCAGCTCATTAGTCGCTTTGGAAATTGGTACGCATCAGCGATGACCGGTTTGAAAATCAAAGACCTAACCGCTGGATATCGGGTTTACTCTGCAGAGCTACTCAACAGTCTGAAGCTTGAAGACTTGGAGGCACAAGGGTACGGGTTCCAAGTAGAAATGACCAGGAGGGTCATGAATGTCGGAGCTCAGGTAATTGAGGTTCCAATTAGTTTCGTAGAGCGCGAATCGGGAGCTTCAAAAATGACGAAGGAGATTATCTTCGAGGCCTTCTGGCTCTGCACAAAATGGGGATTCAGGCGCCTTATTAGGCGGTGAGCTTACCAGCGGAGCGTCTAGCTCTCATGTCCGCTAGCACCTCGGCGAGCAACTCCTCGAGCTCCTCTCGAGAGCGCCTCTCCAGCACCATGTCGTAATGGGTGCGAGGGCCATCATCCGTGGCGATGGCCAGATCTATTGGTAAGCCATTTTCGAGGCGAACTGCGATTTGTTCACACTTCTTGCATTCCCAGGTGTCTGGCAATTCAGCAGTGGCTGCGAAAACTAGATTGAACTCGTGACCCTCTGGGCACTGAAAATCGACAGTCACCCTGGGGGAAAACTCAACACCAGCATCAGTCTCTAAAGACTGCGCACCAAGTCGCATTCCTCGCATTGTCTCTGCCATGGTTTCCTCCCGTTTGGAAGCACAACCACACTCAGTGCCAGATAAGTCCCGAGCTTGAGAAATTCTCAGGAAATCTTCAGTTCAAAAGGTCTACTCGATCGCTGACTATGCCGCTTGCACCCATCGCCAGGAGCTCTCGAGCAGTGTTTGGGTCGTTTATGGTCCAGAAATGGACTTCGATACCGCGCTGAGCAAGCCTTTGAATAAAACTTTGGCTGGCAAACCTAATGCCATACATTTCAGGAGGAATTTGAAAGGCGTCCAAACCCGAAACAATCCGATCAAAGCCAATTCCTCCCATTCGATCACTTAGCCAAGCGAGTGCAACCTCACGCATCGAAGCACTGGTGGCCACCGGTTTTGAGAGTTGCGCCAGGGCGGCTCTTCTTCGACCGGAGGAGAAGCTTGAAACCAAGACTCGCTGGTGCGCTTCGAAGCGCTCAATTTCGGCAACCGTCGGGGAGATTGCGAGCTTGGATTTGATGTCTAGGTTGAGGAGGACTCCAAGATCCAGTCCTTCAGCAAGGGTTGGGACCACGGACTCACCCTTCAGGCGAATCGTTTTCAGATCCTTCAGAGATAGATCGCGAATCTTGTAATTGACCGATGCGATGCGAGATAGATCTTCATCGTGGAAAAGCACTGCAACCCGGTCTTTTGTCGCGTGGACATCTGACTCAATGTGGGTGGCGCCGGCCAAAATGGCAGCCTGGAAGGCCTCAAGAGAGTTTTCTGCAATCTCGGGAGAGTGCTCGCTGAGCCCTCGATGCGCCAACAGTCTTGGCATCGGGCTGTCGAAGAAAGCCGTCCTTGCCATCATGACCCCTAGTCTTGTCAGGTGATCAAGTCTAGGTTCAGCTACCGATTAGCCAAGCTGCTTGTTGGCTTGTTCATATACGGAATTGGCGTAGCGATGATGGTGAAGGCCGGCGTCGGTGTCGCCCCCTGGGACGTTTTTGCCCAGGGGATTGCTGCCCAGACTGGAATTAGTTTTGGACAGTCAACCATCGTCGTCTCCGCTCTGGTTCTTTTGCTCTGGATACCTCTAAAAGTCAAACCAGGGCCGGGATCCATCTTGAACGCGATTTTGATCGGAGTTTTTGCGGACTGGGTCATGCCGTTTGTGCCACATTTCGAGTCCTA
>RFTL01000112.1 GCA_009923455.1 Actinomycetota bacterium
AACCGCCTGCTTGAGAAAAGCGCCACGGCGGTAGCCAACTGGAGGGTTCGTACTTTTGACTCGGAGGAAAAAGAAACCGACACATGGGTGATCCGCGACCGCACCGAGGCTGAAGCCCGCCGCGAAGCGGAATCCGACCCAACTGTGCAGGACAGTCATGACTGGACTATGACGGCAGCCGAAATCGAGGAGAGCGCAGTCACGGAAAGTGAAGAGGAAAAGTCACGCTTGAGCACCATGATGTCTTCCACCGGCCTTGTGAGGGTGGACGTGGGAGAAGGCAACGACCGTTACTGGGCTACCGGTGAGACCGGTAAGACACGAAACGTCAGCGTCGGGACTGTGCAGCGCGCGTGCCGCAGGCTTTTTCCTGACAGGGAATTCAGAGTCAACCGACGTGGCACCAACATCCATTGTATCTTGTGGAAGGTGAAGGAAGACGCCGCCAAGGACGCCAAGAAGGCAAAGGCAAAGAAGATCGACGAGTCCGATGTGCGCGAACGGATGCTCGACGACGGCTACGAGCCAAACGGTGTTTCTTGGATGTCCCCGCGCACAGGTGAAATCCTCTCCTTTGAGCAGGCTAGGGAAGAGTATCTCAACACGCAGTCCCTACTTCGCAACGGGTGGGTCGATGAAGAGCGAGGATGGTGCTCTCCAGATGGTGTCTGCATGACATTCGAGGAAGTAGATACTTGGGCATCTACTAGTTGGACTGATACTGTAGACGGTAAAAAGATTACCTTTACCATTAAAGACCTGTTGAATCTTATAAAAGATAAACCTCCTCAAGAGATAGAAACAAAAATTTTAGAACCTTATGCTCTTCATAGCACAAAAAAGGATGAACAGACATTAGCTAATATCGAAAAAGCTAATTTAGATTATCCTATTATTGTTTTGCATCATCCTAATAAACCTAAAAGATATTCAATTCTAGATGGCAATCACAGATTGCAAAAAGCTATCAATAACAAATTACCTACCATCAAAGCAAAAGTGATTGAATTACGTGATATGCCAGAAGATTGGCAAAAGATTTTGAGTTAAACAATCAACCAAGAAAGGAAACAAAAGTATGGGAACACCTGCATATGTTGAGGCCTGCGATGAACTCGTAGCGCGTGAGGACGAGCGCTCAAACATGGGTGCCGACGCAGAGGCGCGCGATATTTACGGAGACGCCCACTAACCATGGACTACGAAACACTAGGACAATCCCAACTGATTCCATTCAGGGTACCGCTGGTCGAGGACTACTCTGGAGTTCAGATCGTTGGCTGGTATGGCAAGGTCGGTACGGAGATGCGTAAAAAGCGCGACCATTACGAGCGCAGCGGTAACCGCATTCTTGCTGACAAGATCACAGCGTTTTTGAAGACTTGGGACGCAAACCCATTATCTGGGTCCATCAACCGTGAAACGCTTGAGATGTACAAGGCAGCTTCGCTGATCCTCGGGAATGACTCCAATCACGATATCGGTTCGTTTTTCCGGTCGCTGACTACGGAGATTGACAAGGTCATTGCACAGACAGAGCAGTTGCCACCGTCTGAAGGCGACTCCACGGCGACTCCGACAGGCCGCGCCAGCACTTCATTCGGGTCCGCACCAATGACCAGTTTCGGCGGTGAGGAGAACGCCGCCGGAACCTGAGCCTGAGCCTAAGCCTGAGCCTGCTGGAGGGGCGGAGCCTGCCGGAGGGGCGGAAACAGATCAGGAAACTGAGCCGACTCCGGGGCCTCCACCACCTCCGTAACAACTATATGAACATACACTTAATCGCGCAGTCAATTTTGGAGATGTCAAACAGCAGTCTCATGATCCAGCAGGGAGCACTCCTGTCTCGGGTGGGTGGTAAGGGCGTCGAACACGCCCAGAACATGCGCTGGATTGTTCCCAGCATGGAAATGCCCGGGTGGTTTTCCGCAAACCCAGCCCAGTCGGTGCGTGAAGAGCTGCGCAGGATTGTAGAGGCTGCTCCAGACAGTGAAAAGAAGGAGATCGGGGACACT
>RFTL01000113.1 GCA_009923455.1 Actinomycetota bacterium
GCTCAAGGTGCTGCAGGTACTTCTGGCTCAAGCGGTAGCTCAGGAACTTCAGCAACTTCAGGTACTGCTGGTACTTCAGGAAGCAACGGTTCAAGCGGTAGCTCAGGAACTGCGGGTACTTCAGGAAGCTCTGGCGTAAACGGCGCTCAAGGTGCTATAGGTGCTCAAGGTGCTGCAGGTACTTCTGGCTCAAGCGGTAGCTCAGGAACTTCAGCAACTTCAGGTACTGCTGGTACTTCAGGAAGTTCTGGTGTAAACGGTGCACAAGGTGCAACGGGTGCTCAAGGCGCGCTGCAGGTAATAATGGTAATAATGGTACTTCAGGCGTGAACGGTGCACAAGGTGCAACTGGCGCTCAAGGTGCTGCAGGTAATAACGGTACTTCAGGCGTAAATGGCGCTCAAGGTGCTACAGGTGCTCAAGGTGCTGCAGGTACATCGGGTAGCTCTGGCTCATCTGGTACTTCAGGCGTGAACGGCGCACAAGGTGCAACAGGTGCTCAAGGTGCTCAAGGCGCTGCAGGTACATCAGGTAGCTCTGGCTCATCAGGTACTTCAGGCGTGAACGGTGCACAAGGTGCAACCGGTGCTCAAGGTGCTCAAGGTGCGGCTGGTAACAACGGTACTTCAGGTGTAAATGGTGCACAAGGTGCGGCAGGTACATCAGGTAGTTCTGGCTCATCAGGTACTTCAGGCGTAAATGGTGCACAAGGTGCTACAGGTGCTCAAGGTGCGGCAGGTAATAACGGTACTTCGGGTAGTTCTGGTACTTCAGGTGTAAACGGTGCACAAGGTGCAACGGGCGCTCAAGGTGCAACAGGTGCTACAGGTAGCGTAGGTCCTATCGGTCCAACTGGTAATAACGGTACTTCAGGTACTTCAGGCGTGAACGGTAATACTGGTGCTACGGGTGCTCAAGGTGCTACAGGTGCTCAAGGTGCGGCAGGTAATAACGGTACTTCGGGTGTGAATGGTAATACTGGTGCTACAGGTGCACAAGGTGCTACGGGTGCACAAGGTGCGGCAGGTAACAACGGTACTTCAGGTGTAAACGGTAATACGGGTGCAACAGGTGCTCAAGGTGCTACAGGTGCTCAAGGCGCTGCAGGTAATAATGGTACTTCAGGCGTAAACGGTAACAACGGTGCTACGGGTGCTCAAGGCGCTACAGGTGCTCAAGGTGCAGCTGGTAACAACGGTGCTCAAGGTGCTCAAGGTGCTACAGGTGCTCAAGGTGCTCAAGGTGCAACTGGTAACGTAGGTAGTACGGGTGCTCAAGGTGCTCAAGGCGCTACTGGTGCTTCAGGTACTTCAGGTACTTCAGGTAAAAACGGTAACAACGGTAACAACGGTGCTCAAGGTGCTCAAGGTGCGGCTGGTAACAACGGTGCTCAAGGTGCGGCTGGTAACAACGGTAACAACGGTGCTCAAGGTGCTCAAGGTGCTGCTGGTAACAACGGTGGTACTGGTGCTCAAGGTGCTCAAGGTGCTACTGGTCCTGGTGGTAACAACGGTGGTCAAGGTCCTCAAGGTGCTCAAGGTGCGGCTGGTAATAACGGTGGTACTGGTTCTACTGGTGCTCAAGGTGCTCAAGGTGCTTCAGGTGCAAGTATTTACAACGCTAACTTCGCATTTAACTCTTTAGGTGTGGGTACAGGCGCTACGAATACAGCTGGTCAAATCGTTGCAACTAATGAAATTACAGCTTACTACTCAGATGCGAGATTAAAAACTAACGTTTCAAACATTGAAAATGCGTTAGATAAATTATCTCAAATTAGAGGTGTTTACTACACTCAAAATGAGTTAGCTAGTCAATTCGGATACAATAACTTCAAGACTCAAGTCGGTGTTATTGCACAAGAAGTTGAAGCTGTATTGCCAGAAGTTATTAGAACTGCACCATTCGATATGGACGAAAACGGAAATTCTAAATCAGGTGAAAACTATATCACTGTACAGTATGACAGAATCGTTCCATTATTGATTGAAGCAAT
>RFTL01000114.1 GCA_009923455.1 Actinomycetota bacterium
TGCATATACCGCCAGATCTGCTCAGCCTTCTTCTTCTTGATGGCCTCAATGAGGCGGGTCAGGCGCTTGGAGATAGAACTGCCATTGAGCTGGTTCTTGTTCTCCTGCGTGCCGACTGCACGATCCAGTGGGTTGTCTTGGGTGGACGTAGGATAGAAGGCGACCTCACACTGGACATACTCAATCTTGAGACGGCTCTCACCGTTAGCACGAGCATTGCCAACCTTGACGAGTTCAGGGGGGATAAGGCCAGTCGTCTGGCTATTCCGCACCAGCTTGGCATTGAGCACATACTCCTCTGCCTCCTTTCCATAGGTGTTGTCATCGTCACAGAGGAACCCCTTGCAGTAGCCATCCACCTTCCGCTCTGCAGTAAGTGGAGCTGGATTTGCTGGGTTGAAGATGGCGAGATCAACGCGCATCCCTGTGGTGACCTCAAAGTCGCCCACATAGCGCCAACCGCTGAGGTTCTTCTTCATCTCCACAGGCTCCTTGGCGAGTCCTGCACCAAGTGGACAGATCTCCAGCTGCTCATCCTCGCGGCACCAGATAAACCGGTCTTCATCACCCTTGGTATACATCTGGATGGTTTCCACCGACTTCCCTGTGTAGAAGTTGGACTGAGAGCCGTGGAAGTAGTTATAGAGATCAAGGCCCACATCCTCATCCATCTCATAGTGCTCAAGGGCAAAGTCCACCTCGTCCTTGCCAAAGACGAAGTCAATCCGATCCAAGGGATTCGTGAGATCAGAAGTGCAGATATTCTTGAAGTTCTCCCTGATGACATCAGACAGCTTGTCGTTGTAGCCGAATACGATGGTAGTGCCCTGAGCCTCTGCGCCATAGAGCATCCCACGAGTCGCGCGATCACGGATGAACGCCTTCTTCTCAGTCTCCGTCATCGGCTCAACGCGCACCTTACCAGTATAGGTCTTGGTGCGGAAGATCTCCTCCCACGGCACAGTGATGTGAAGGAAGTCATTGCCGACCTTGCGGGTATAGAGATGGACGGTGGTCTTGCCGCTGAGGATACAGATTGCGGCCTTGGCACCGATGCCTGAGACACCGCGGCTCGTCTTCTTCTTGCGCTTGCCGTTGTTCTCGCGGTGGAGGGCGAACATATCCACCGCATCTGCCTCAGTCATACCCACACCGTTATCCAGCATCCGAATGGTCTCACGCTGGATGTCAAAGTAGCCAAAGGGATTGAAGGAACTGGGTGCGTTCTCAATCTCATCTAGGGCGTCCAAGATGTTGGCCACGATCTCCAGAAGGCTCTTGGCGTGTGTGTAGCCACGGCGGTGGATGCCATTGAGGCATCAATGCTGCCGATTGCGCGTGCGGAAGTCAGAGGTGCTGAGGCCATTTTGTGCACTTGTTAGCTTGAGGGCGATGGGCCTAAAGCCTTTTCAAATTTTTGCCCTCTTCTGCATGTTGCAGAAAGATGCAGAACTTAAGATGGAAAGACGAAATCTATGTATGGAGGTAACCTTAGCCTTTCCAGGCAAGACAATCGGCCTCAATCAAGAACAGTATACCGCAGTCACTCGCGATCCGAGGACACATCAGCGTATTCTTGCTTCCGCTGGCTCAGGAAAAACAACGACATTAACAGCTCGTATCGCGTGGCTGATTGACACCCATAAAATCCCCGCCAACCGCATTGTCCTCGTCACATTTTCACGAAATGCGGCTCATCAAATGAAGAGTCGCCTTGAGAGCCTTCTTGGACCCACAGATGTCTGGATTGGAACCTTTCACGGCCTCTCGCGAAATCTTCTTCAGGCCTATGAGCCCAAATCACTCCAAAAATTGTATTTTGTGGACGAACTCGTGTTAATGGGCACAACGTGGCTTGAAACACCAAAAGGAAAAGCGTGGGCGCATTCCATTCAATACATCGTCGTGGACGAATTTCAGGACATCAACGCAAGCCAATGGCGAATGCTG
>RFTL01000115.1 GCA_009923455.1 Actinomycetota bacterium
TTCTGGTTCAGTAATTGCTTTTGAACTCGCAAAGGCAGGACACAAAGTTACTGTATTCGACAGTCGCTCACACCTTGCTGGTAATTGCCACACCGATCGTGATGCTGAGACTGGCGTCATGGTTCACGTCTATGGCCCTCACATCTTTCATACCAGCAATGAGCGGGTCTGGAAATATGTTCAGCAATTCGACGAGTTCATGCCGTTTACCAACCGCGTCAAGTCAATTTACAACGGCCGCGTGTACTCGCTGCCGATCAACCTGATGACCATCAATGCCTTTTTCGGCAAGACGCTCAACCCCAAAGAGGCCTCTGAGTTCATGGACTCGATCGGTGACAAGTCCATCACCGATCCACAGACGTTTGAGGAGCAAGCACTGCGCTTTGTGGGCAAGGATCTGTACGAGGCTTTTTTCAAGGGCTACACCCAAAAGCAGTGGGGCATGCACCCGAGTGAGCTGCCGGCCAGCATCCTCAAACGCTTGCCGGTTCGTTTCAATTACGACGACAACTACTACGCCAGCAAGTTTCAAGGCATACCCAAGAACGGCTACACGTACATCATTGAGCGCATGCTCGATCACCCTGACATCGAAGTGCGCCTGAATACAGCGTTCAGTCGTGACCAGGTGGCTGGCTATGACCATGTGTTCTACAGTGGCCCGATCGATGCCTGGTTTGGTTTCTGCGAAGGTCGCCTGGGTTATCGCACACTCGACTTTGCCGTAGAGCGCCACGATGGGGATTACCAGGGCAATGCAGTCATCAACTACGGCAATGAGGAAGTGCCTTACACCCGTATTTCTGAGCACAAGCATTTTGCCCCTTGGGAGCAGCATGACAAAACGCTGATTTACAAGGAGTACAGCCGCCTGTGCGGGGAGGGTGACACGCCTTACTACCCAATCCGCTTGGTGAAGGACAAGACACAGCTGGCCCAGTATGTGGGCTTGGCCAAGGCCGAGTCGAAGGTGACATTCGTGGGGCGTCTGGGAACCTATCGTTACCTGGACATGCACATCACGATTGAAGAGGCTCTTGGTGTCGCCGAGCGTTATCTTTCATCTCATCTCAGCGGTCAGCGCATGCCGGCCTTTTGCGTAGACCCCATTTGAATTGAAATAAATTGCAGATCTGTGCGATCGGGGATGCCGGCTGCATTGGCTTGTGAATCCATCCAGAACCGGTAGACACCTCTAAATACCAATCCTGAGGCCTGATAGGAGGTGCCATGATTCAAGCGATGTATCCATCAGAGTTGAAGATTGAAGTGGTTCGCCTGATCTTCGAAAGGGGGTAACCGGTCGCTGAGGTATCTGCTCGGCATTGGGTCAGCGAGCATTACCTCAGTGGGCTCAGCGGACTCAGTTCACCCTCAGCACAGCTATTTGTCCGGAGCTCAGGGCGCTCAGTTGGCTGTTGGTCAGTGACTGAACCTGAGTGGAAGTCAGTGCGCCCAGTTGGTCGGTGGTCATCGACTGGATGGCCGTAGAACTGATGCCTTGCAGCTGGGTTGCGGTGAGTGCAACCATGTCCGAACTGTCAATGCCTCGCAGGGATGTGCTGCTCAGGGCATTGATCTGTGCCGGTGTCAGTGCCTGGACCTGGCTCGAGGTCAGGGCCTTGGTCTGATCGCTGGTCATGGCGTTGACCTGTGCCGTGGTGAGGGCCGTCAGCTGGGTGGCCGCCATCTTGGGCAGCTGGTCGGAGCTCAGGGCTCTGACCTGGTCGGTGGTCAGCCTGGACAGCTGCTCGAACTTCAGGCTGGCGATCTGATCGGTGCCCATCGCGCGCAGGTGCACGTAGCCGATGCGGCGCTCCGACTCGCGGTCGACGAACTCTTCTTCACCGAAGCGGAAGGTGAGGGGGACGATGCTGATACCCAGTTCGTCGACCAGCTTCTGAGGAAGGTCGCAG
>RFTL01000116.1 GCA_009923455.1 Actinomycetota bacterium
AGTACTACGCAACGCTCTTCCACGAAATCGGTCACTCGCTCAAGGAGCGTGGCACGCACTCGAAAGACGGCTTCGGCTCTAAGGAGTACGCCAAGGAAGAACTGGTCGCCGAACTGTTCGCAAGCATCTGCCTGAACGAAACTGGACTGCTCGCCACGACTGTCTTCGAGAACTCTACTGCGTACCTCGACAACTGGCTCGCAGTTCTCTCCAGCGACAAGACGCTCATCCAGAAAGCGGCCAGCGAAGCGTTCAAGCGGTTCAAGAAACTGAAGGGCGAAGTCGAAGCAGAAACGGAGGTGACGGCCTGAGAGCCGTCCCTCAATCCGTATCAATCTCCCAACTACACACACCGATGAACATCCACAACGACTGGCCCACGGCCCTCATCGCAATCAACGAACTGCTCCGCACTCACGCTCCGCTGTTCGACCACGACAGCATCTGGAAGCGTGTGCGTGAAGCGACCAAGGCTGAGGATGACCATCAGCGTCACCTCGCTGTCGAGGTCATCCTGAAGGAGTGCCTCCTGAGCGTGAGCGAGTACACGGAGCGACAGAAGAACAAGCGTGAGGGCTACGACCTCAGCCTCGCTCACTTCGCTGACCGCTACGCTGGTCTGTATCCACTCCTCGATGACGCTCTCGCAGGTGTCCGCTATGTCTCGTTCTATAATATCTCTAGAGAGTGCTACAGCCCCGCCGAAGGCGGTTGCTGGTTCGACAGGCACACGCTGGTCGCCACGCTCCCGCTGTCCGCTGTCCTACACCTGACCGACTACTACCAAGTGGTCGCCCTAGCAGACCCAAGGGGTGAAGTCAAGAGGCTTGCCACGCTCCTCGCTGAGTCCTACGGGCTGACCTACGACACCATCCTGCTGGAGACCTTCCCAGCCCAGTACCAGACCCTCCGCACCCCGACCTACGAGTAGTCCAGAACTGGCTCAAAGTCCCCTCCCGCTGGCCTCAGGTTGCCCGACCTGAGGCTGGCCCATATCCAGAGCCTCACCCTGATATCAAAACGGCTCACAAGCCCAGCCAGAGGCCCAAAACACATATGTGAACTGATGTTCAGTAGTGAACAGGTGAACAGGTGAACGGACAGGCTGACCTGTTGATAAGGTCTCCTGCTACACCCTATAAGGAACGCTAATGGCCTAATCCTGACCAAACTAGTAATGGTTCAGTCCAGATTGAACCATCCAATCCTTACCTATCAACCAATGATTCAGTCCCGACTGAACCCTGATAACCTGACCAAAGATATCAGGATTAAGGGGGGGAGGGGGTGCTTCTTTTTAAGCAGGGTTATTTTTTTATCAGGTTCGCTCCAACAATTTTTTTCTGCCAATAAGGTTCAGTTTAGGCTTGACTCAAAATTTTTTAACCCCCCTAATACCCCCTGTGTCTTCACCCCCTCAGTCCCCCAATTCTGGGGGAAGGATTGTCGATGAATTATCAAGAATTGGTTTGACTACGAGTAAATGCTTGTAGATACAAGGTGAGTTCTTTGAATACGCCTTGTTAGCACAGCGGTAGTGCGACTGTTTTGTAAACAGTAGGTCGCAGGTTCAATCCCTGCACAAGGCTCTCTTTCGTCAGGCCGACTCTGTCGGGTACATTAATACCAGAACGCTAGGTGCAAATGGTTCATCAATGGTTCATAGGAAGTTCTGATTAAGTACGAGGGGTGGGATTCCCCTCTCTGACACCTTTCCGACCCGTAGTTCAACGGATAGAACACCCGCCTTCTAAGCGGGTTATCTAGGTTCGATTCCTAGCGGGTCGATTTCACCCCGATGGTGTAATGGTAGCACAGGAGTTTTTGGTTCTCCTTGTCGGGGTTCAAATCCCTGTCGGGGTTCTTTACAGGGGGGCGTAACTCAGCGGT
>RFTL01000117.1 GCA_009923455.1 Actinomycetota bacterium
ACCTTGTTGGCGATCTTGCGCGGGTTGCGGTGGTAAGGCTGGGCGGACTCCAAAGTCGGAAACCGCTTGGGCCAAATCTTCATCAGGCGCTCGGCGGCGTAGTTCAGGTTCTCCTCAAGGATTCTGAAGTTGCCGCACTCATGCCCGCACTGTCCAATGAAGGCGGCCTGAGCGTTCTTGTCGAGGATGTTGAAGCGCAGGAACGTTTCGTTCAAGGCGTCGACCCACACAGGGTCAATGCGCAATTTCTTGAGCTGTTCAGCGTTTACCATTGATGGTTTCCTTCACTTGGTTGTAGGCGTCGATGCAGGCGTTGAGCTGGTTGATGGCTTTGTCTCCGTCTGCGGTGATTTCTGCAATAAGCCTAAGAACCTCTCGCTCAGATTCGGTTGTCGTTTCTGGGCTATTGCTGGGGGCAGCTCCGGCACTTGGGGCGGTTTGTACGCAACTTGAGGTCGGGAGGCGCACGCGGCCAGCGTTGATAAGGCGATCAAGATCAGACTGCTTTTTACTAACTGCATTGTTAGCCTCCATGAGTTGTGCTGTTTGGTTATTGAGCTGCTGTTGCATCTGCTGCTCTTTGGCTCTGGCTTCTTCGTTCTTCGCGGCGATTTCCACCTGCATCTCCATGTCACGCTCCCACCAGCCTTTGTGGTGGCCATAGCCGTACGCCGCCGCACAGGCGATCACGGCTATCAAGATGAACTTGGGGTTGGGCAAGCCAATCATGACTCACCCTTTGCAGCTGCGCGCTCGTGCGCGATATCTTCCCGCGATGGGTCGAGGTGATCTTCAGGAGTCGTGGGTGGTGGTGGTGCCCGCCACTCTTCGTCGAGCTCAGGGTTCTTGAACCCGTTGAAGTTGAAGTCAAACATACCCCCTGCTGCCGTAGTCACTGGGGTAGCACTAGGTGCTACGGCTTGGGGCTGTGGGGGTGAAGTAGGCGCTGAAGGAGTCAACGAGCTTGCTATTTTTTCTGCTACGGCAGACACGCCTTTGCGGCTCATCACACCACCGATACCACCCACCACGAGCAGCACGATGTCGTTGAGCATCTTGGCGAACGCCTGATCCATGGGCGCCATGGACTTGAGCGGCTGAGTCACATAGGCCAAGCTGTAGAGCATGAATGCCACAATGCCAGCCAGAATAAGAGTAACCACAAGCACAACAAAGCCCCAAACAATGGCTTCAATGAGCTGAATGATCTCGGTTACGGTGTAATCAGGTATTTTCATACGGCCCTTTCACTTATTTAGAGTCCGCAGACGCTGCGGGTGCTGGGGTGTTTGATTGTTGACCAATTTGTTTCTCCAATACAGGGGCTACTAAGTAATCTGGGCAGTCTTGTGTGAACAAGCAGTCAGGTCGTTGGCATCGTTTTGCTTGGAAGTTCTTTGGGTCTTGGCAAAAGTATCGGTACCTGTCTTCACAGCCCATCAGGGCTATCAGGCTTAGGATCAGTGCGAGTTTTTTCACGTTTTCTTTCCTTTTCTTCTAGCCGTTGCAGCAAGACTTCAGCTTTGTTGAGCTGCTTGTATGTGTGAGCAAGCCCAAACGATACCAGCATAATGCAAAACAACAGCAGTGTGACAATTACTACCCAGAACCAGAACTCTTTCATAGAGTTAAAAACAGTCCAGTCATCCACAGAGCCGTTATCAGCATTACGATTGCGTACCCCAGCTTTGCCATTCTGATTTGTTGCCGGTACTCGCGTTGCCATTTTGCGTCGATTTCCTGTTTGCGCTTTAGCGCTCTGTCGAACTCACGCTCTTCCAAAATCTGGTCATACATCTTGAGAAAACGACTGTAGATACTTTGAAGCC
>RFTL01000118.1 GCA_009923455.1 Actinomycetota bacterium
CGAAACTTCGCTGGAATCAGCAGCTGGTTGATTGGGTAAATTCACCAACGTCAATAAACGAGGTCGGCAGCATTCACACCATTCAGGGATACGACCTCAACTATGCAGGGGTCATCATCGGCAATGATCTCCAGTTCGACCCTGTCACAAAAACCTTTAGGTTCAATCGAGATTCCTACTTTGATGCCAAGGGCAAGGAAAACAATCCGGCACAAGGATTGAAGTATTCCGATGAAGAGCTGTTGCAATTCATAATCAACATTTACAAGGTGCTCATGACGCGAGGCGTGAAGGGTACTTTCGTCTTTGCGACTAACCCTGGGATGCGAGCTCTGATCAATTCGATCGCGCGAAGTTAGGCGTCGAGGATTTCATCTGGGCGTCGATTTTGAATTGACTCTGGATACTCAACCTCTAGGGCTTCAAGGTAACCCAAGACTGAAGAGTAACCGCCTTGTTCAACGAGTTTGAGTGTTTCTTCTGCAAGGGTTTTGCCGCTTATCTTGATCAAAGGATATGAATCCTCAATGACCTCAAGCTGTGATTGTTTTGAAAAGTAGCTTGTTGTTACGTAAGCACCAATCCAGCCGCGCTTTAGTCTCGCAACAGTTCGAGCAAGTGCATTTCCGTTCGTTGGCTTGTCAAGTGCTTCACATTTAGCTTGACCCAGGACCACGACATCAACAGAGGCAAACCCAGAACCCAATCGCACTTTTCCAACAAAATCCACCCCACCGTCACCACTGCCCCGCGTTACCCAACCTTCGGAATATGTTCCCCCGAACGAATTGACGTGGCTCATTACGACCCGACTGGCCAGAAGCTCAAACCTATGTTTGCCAGCTTGAGAGTAGAAATCGTAAATGTTCGAAAGAGCGGCGGCCTCTCGTGTTCCAGGCTTGGGCCTTTGAGCGTCGACCGACTCTACTTTTGCGAGTGCTGCGCGCCGTCTGACGCTCTCGATCTTGTTGTTTCCGTACTTCACCTACTTCCGCCAAGAGAGTGGCGCGAGTCGAATTGATTCGGCATCACCAATGTTTCCATTTCGCCTTGAGTTGATCCAATCCCAATCGAGTTCTTCATCCTCATCTGAAAGGCTCAGGACTGCGAATTGAAATACGTAGTTGGTGAAGTAACCGATCCCGGGGTTGAACTGCGTAACTAGCTCAGCCTTCTCAATAACGCCGAATCCTTGGAACTTGATGTTTCCATAAGATCTCCCCTCCACTGCCACTCGCTCGAAAAAGACCAGGGGGGATGCGCTTGCGCGAACGCCGGCGTCGCCAGAAGTATGTTTCTCTAACTCGGAGAGTAGGACTTTGTTTCCAGGGGCAAGGGCGGGGTTGCCAGCTTTCTTGGCATCACCGAAGTAGCGAATGTATCCAAGGTCCGGCTCAAACACATCGTGCCATGGGTTCCACTCCGAGCCTCTCGAGTGAGGCGAGCTTGAAATAACAATTGCAGGAAAACTGGCTTTAGAAATAGCCTTCTTGGCTTGAGCGATTTGGGAGATTCCCTTTTCTAGAAGAACTAACGCCCTGTCATCGTCTGCGGTCACGGCAAAGAAATTTGGGAGTCCGTCGACGAACTGTTGTCTATTGGATCTGTCAGATGGATACCTGTAAACCACACCGCTTCTAAAAGATGAGCTCATTTTCCCCCGCACCTATGCTTACCAGGCTAGATGATCAGGTGGGCAATATTGAAATCATGACGTGATTTTTGGAGCCGGACCCGAGATCTGCAAGGCGAGCAAGGCCAGAGTCAGAGTCAC
>RFTL01000119.1 GCA_009923455.1 Actinomycetota bacterium
ATTCTGGAGCTCTGGGCAATTCAGTGCGGCAAAATGCCAAGCAAGGTTGTGACCTGCCGCTCTCGCAAGCACTGTTCGTGGTGTGAGGGGGAAAAGTGTTACGAGTGCGGCAAGCTTGATTGCACTGGAGGTCGCGACTGTGAGCGCTACATCCCCTGCTGTATCTGCGGGGACAACTGTGCAGACGGTGACTACGAGTCTTGGGGCTTCTGCACGCGGCGCTGTATGGTGGAAGCAGGACGCGGTTGGTAAACCACAAACCCCAAAGAGGTTCATTGCTCAAAAAATAAAAAAAAATTTTTGTTTTTATTTTGCGAGTTCGCCTTTTAATCTTCTAGGATGCAATATTCCGCTCTCGCACATAGATGCCTAGCACGGTCAGACCTACTACAATGGCCAGACCCACACCCAACATTGCTGTAGAGGCAACAAGACCACCCACAATCGCAAGTGTAAGACCACCTACAAAGAGGCCAAACACACCCACGCTCATTGCCGCTTCACGCCAAGGAGGCTGATCCTGCTTTGCCATTTTGGACTGGCAATTCGTGGCAACAAAACCATCGCCATCAATTTTTTTGCTTTAGTTAAGTTTCTTCCTGAGATCTGTAATGGTCAACTCAAATGCTGGCAGACCAGGCTTCCTACATCCAAACCGCAGAACCTCCTCAATCGGCACATTTGTGTCGCCATAGATGCCCGCCTTGGCCTGCTCAAACCACTCCTCCAGAGTTGGATAGAGCCTACCATTTGTATAGTCATAGAATCCGTTTTTCCAAACTGCACAGTGGTGCACCTTGTTGGCCTGCCGCATCTCGTCATTCTCCTTCCAAACAGTAGACGGATAGGGCTCGTCCTTCAAGAAGAAGTAGAAGTCTGACATGAGCACGAAGTTGTTGGAGTTGGGGATCTCTTGGATCTTGAAACTCTTGACGCCAAGAGATGACCCATAGGTCATATAGGCCTTGCTCACGAGTTGGCTGATACTGCTACTCATTTTGGTTACGATTTGCTTACAGGCAAACCTTTGTTCAAATTTTCCACCGAATATTGAATCCATTCTTAGAAAAAAATTTGAAACCTCCTGGTCACCTTGGAAACTTAGCAGTTCCAAATGAGCAATACCGTCGTGAACGTTCGCATCTCTACTGAGAATATGTCGGCCGCTACCCAGACTTGCCCTTCTACTGCAGATGATGTTATCAAGGCGGAGGCCCGTCGTCGTCTTGAGGCACAGCAGGCAAAGGAGCGCGCTGAGGCGAGTGCTGCTCGTCAGAAGGCCGCTCGTGAGGCTGAGGAGCGGCAGTCACGCATTCGTGAGGAGGAGATTCAGCTTCGTGCAGAGGAGGAGCGAGTTCGGATTGAGGCCCGTCGGCTCGTTCTAGAGGCAGAGGCCAAGCGGATTGCTGAGCAGAAGGAGGCCGCGATTCAGGCTGAGATGGAGCGTCTTCGGAATCGCTCTGCGACCGAGATTCTGGAGGATAAGGTTGCAGCTCTAACGGCTCAGCTTGACCTTCTTCAGTCTCGACGTTGTTTCTAGTGACCTCACGAACACGCTTACAGAGCGCATCTCATACCTTGAGGCTGAACTCTGTGAGCAGAGTCGCAAGCAAGAGGATGCAATTCACGCTCTCAATGAGAGCTTTATGATGAGTTCTTTGCCTGTGTTTTCAAATGGACGTGGTCCAACACCACCAGATTCCAATTGG
>RFTL01000120.1 GCA_009923455.1 Actinomycetota bacterium
GTGAGCGGACGGCGAGTAGTGAGCCGAGTTCCCGCCGTGCGTCACGGGGCAGGTGTTGAGCGAGGCGAGTTTCTCAGCGGACTCCACGGGCGTGAAGTTGATGACCTTGTTCGCTCGCTTGAAGTCAGGGAGGTTGCACTTGTTCACGGGGAACACAGTATAGTAGCGAGCGAGCAGGAAGGTGTCAGCCTTCGCACCAGCGACCTTCGGCTTCTTCTTGTCTTCGACCTGAGCGAAGTAGGTGACGGGCAGACCCTTCGTGCCAGCCTCCAGTTGACCGCCGAGAGCCTTGATTTGGTTGAAGGTGAGGTAGTAGTCGTCAGAGCCGAAGAAGGCCAGCGTGAAGGCGTTCACACCGCTGTACCGGCTCACGCCGTTCTGCGGGTTGACGGCGACCCACGGCTTCTGCCACGGGGCGATGCCGTTCTTGAGGCTCTGGATGAATCGGTCGGCGATGACATCGGCGACAGTTACTTTGGTGGTCTGGCTCATTTGGTTTGGTTTGGTTTGTAGGTGCGTCCTCAGGGGACACCGAGACCCTAGCAGATTCCTTTACACCTGCCTAGGGAATTCTTCGTTACGATTGTTACAATTGTGTGACGGAGGTTCTGGCCTTCACCTTTGGTTGTGACGGGTGCGTGCGTGCGTAGCAGGGGGCGTGCCAAGTCTGGTTGACACACGCATTTTTACATTTACACATTTTTTACACTTTTTACATATCTAGAACACGCATTTCGACCAATGTTTACAGGGGTTTTCTCATTTTTACACATTTTTACATATCTTTGGGGTCTAGGAGGCGTTTACAGAGGGGTGTCAATGGCCTTGCTAGGGCGAGGGGGGTCAGGGCTTCTGAGGGCATTCTAGACCCCTTAGCGTTGATTTGCCTAGATTTGAGCAATCTGCGTGACAGGTGCTTATCCTGATATCTTTGGTCAGGATTACATCATTATATCTTGGGTCAGGTTATCAGGATTCGGACACCCCATTAGCGTTTCTACTCTGGGTCATTAGATTTGCTTATACCCACGCCAGACCCCTTGACACGAATGCGTGTGTAAGTCGTTGATATTCAACACTTTACAACTTCTCACAGAATACCCCCTACAAGGCGTTTTGACAGGGTGGTGAAGGGGGTAGCATTGGCTGGAGAAGCCACCCTCCTAGGGCAATCTTGACAGTATCAAGCCACTTGGCACGCTCCCTGCTATGAGAGGCCAGTAGCCCGTTCTTATAGGGGTCATTAGTTCTACTACTGCGTGTCAGATTCGTTGATATGCCCTTGCACCTGACCACGGACTCCATACATTAGGTAGTGTCAGGTGAGAGCCTGACACCGCTCTTTGAAACCCTTCCCGAAGCCTGAATGTTCCCCGTGGAACAATCGGTGACGGGCAACCCAACAACCAACCAAACCACACGATATGAGCCTCGACTGGCTTGCAGAGAAACTCCCGCAGAGCATCAGGAACTACACCTACCTGAGCGACACGGGCGAACCGACCACAGTAATGCACCCCAAGATGGAAGCCCTCATCTGGCTGACGCTGACCCTGCGTATGAACTACACGGGCAACGCCACCAAACAGGCTGAAGTCCTGAAGCGAGTCCGCTACCTTCGTCAGAAGGACAAACTTCCCGCCCTTTGGGTCGGGAAGAAG
>RFTL01000013.1 GCA_009923455.1 Actinomycetota bacterium
CCCCCTCCCCGTGTTCTGCCCTAGGGGGTAGCGCTGTTATTGCGGGTGATTATGTGGGTTTGTGCCTGTAAGCGGGGCTGTGAGCCTCTCTGAGGGCTTTGGATGGGGTTTCGGGTGTATTACACCTAGGCCGCTGTTCATTGTCTCTGTGGGGCTCCTAGGCTCCCGATGTTATGTCAAGTAAGGCTTAGGGTGTGCCTGTGGCTGTAGTTGTCGCTGTGATTGTGTGCCGCTCTGTAGCGGGCTGTGATAGTGAGCGGGCGGCTGTGGCTCTCTAGGGGGCTCTGTGGCTCTGTGAGCGGTTTCTGATTATCTGCCGCTGTCTGTGGCGTTGTGAGGTGCGCGGGGGGTGTCGCGTGTTTGCGATACAGAATCGGGGCGCGGGTGGGGTGTGTATCTCAAGGCATGAGAAAACCCCACGGCGAAAGGGGGGACACCGTGGGGCTTGTTCTCTTTTCAGTTGTGGGTCATGCGGCTAATGGGTTGGCTCTCGCCTCCTCTAGCCATTGTGACTTATTACGGGCGGTTAGGTAAACGCTGAGGGCGTCCCTCGCCCCCTCCTCTGTCAGTAGGTTGCGTTCCATCTCAATCAATGTTCGCAACACGTGCCAGTTCCTATCTGTGAGGCTCTCTAGGTAATCTCCTAGGCGTATGTCTAGCGGGTTCATACGGTTAGCTTTCTGTCTGTGTTGCGTGTGTGTAATGCCTCTACCATGTACGCGGTACGGGTGTAGGGCTGTGGGTTGCTCTGTAGCCTCTCCCAATCGCTAGGGCTGTAGTCTTCGGGGTCATGGTCAGCGTAGTCATAAGCTGCCCACTCCCACGCTCTCACGTTTAGGTGACCGGTCATGCCGCGGCCTAGGGTCATGCCAAGGCCTAGGGGTAGTTTGACTAGGGCAATCCACCCGCTGCTATTGCGGCTTAGTCTCATGCTGTCACCTCGCTAGATAGTCGCGCGTGGTATCCCTCGCATGGCTCACACAATGGCGTTTCGGATAGTGGCTGCTCTGTCTCTATCCATCGCCCGCAATCAGAACACCGCGCCTCGCCTGCGGGCATTAGCTCTCTGAATCGCTTCAGCTGCTCTTTAGCTTGGGCTATAGCTTCATCAATTACATCCGTATAGCCATCTTCCCAAATGTCTTTCAGGTACACGCTCACGGTTTTCTGCGGGTTGTCTTGGTCATCAGTTATTAGAAACTCGCCGTATTCGATGCCATGTAGCCAATATTCGCCAAGTGTTACTCCATCTAACGACGCTCTAGCGTGTAATGACACGTAATGCCATTGGTCATCAAGCCAAGCAAATACCTGTTTCTGGGTTAGCCCGTCGTTGTCGCTTGGGTGCGAGTGGTAATCGGCGTGTACGCAAATCTCTAGGTCAAATCCATCGCGGGGCTCTAGGGTCATGCTCTCTATAGCGCTGTGAATCATAGCTCCACCTCTTCAAACTGTGATACAACCCAATACTGCGGGTGTATGACTAGCCCAGCCAATTCATCTTCAGCCGCTGCCTCCCAGTCCTCTTTAGTTGTCTCTGTGGTTGCGTCTACATAGAAGTAAATCTCGCCTGAATAAATAAAGCTGTCTGCTCTGTAGTGACGTCTTGCTTCAGTCATCAGGCACCCCAAATCCTCATTGCCAGATAACCCACAATAAACGGGGCTGCGATTAGTAGCGCTTCGATTAGTACAGTCATTGTCTTTCCTTTCCTTTTCTGTCCGCTTTCCCTCGGACATTTACACGCTAACACGGGGCTAGGCGTGTGTCAATCTTTATTTGGTAACAGTTTGGTAACGGTTATTCGGTCATTGCCATAATGGTGAAAGCAAACACTTTTTCTAGTCTGTTTCTTTCCATTTCGGCAGCTTTGTCTTGGATAAGGTTCGCGGCAGTAAAGTTTGAGGTTCCGTTTGTCATACTCAGCGCGCGCCTTAGTAGTCCGTCTATACTTGCGACAATTTGCGGTTGCCCGTTCCATGTCTCTCCGCCGCTTCGGGCATGGTCAATTTTTGAGCGGAGGCGGTGAATTGCTAACTCTTTAGCATCTAGCTCAGCTTTCCACTCTAGGCTGAAGCTGTCTAGTTTCCAGTCTCGTTTAGCGTACTTTTCAGCTAGGGCGGTGTCTCTCTCCCATGCGTCTACTTCAGCCTCTAGGTAACCCCAAAACTTAGTTGCGTTCTCTTCAGTAATGTAAAACATTTTCTTCCCTTTCCTATCGGCTTTCCCGTCCGATACAGATACACTAACACACCCGCGCGGGACGTGTCAACTATCTTTTGGTAACAAATTGATAACGTTATTCTTCCTCATGTCTGGCCTGTTGCGCGTCTGCTATCCGGTCATCATCTAACAATCGCAACACATCCAACAGGGCTTTGTACTCATTCGACCTCATAGGCTCTCGCTGCTCTGCCCATAGGAGGGCGGCGGCGGTGAAAATGTAATCTAGGTGTTCATGAGGGCTCAGCCCGTAGCGGGTTGCCAATCGCTTGACGCCTACCCAATTAGTCGCGGCGATAGCGGCGGCGTAGGTTTCAACTCTGTCTTTCATCTTCCCGTATTCCCGCTGAAAACAATCTTGAAAAATACATACAACACGGCGAACACGCCCGCGGCGGTCAGTAGCAAGAGAACCTTGGTTGTAATCCATGCGTAGCGTAGGAAAATGCCTAGGGTTAATCCAAGCCGCGCCTGTTTGCGTAGCTCTTCACGCTCACGGCGGCGTTGCTCAAGTATCTCGGTTAGCACCAGCACTCCCCCAAATCCACGCCCTCAATAATGCCATCCTCACAGTTGAAACACTTCGGCTGAAAATGCCAACCCTCGGGGGGGGTCAAATAGTCTTGCTTTTCTCTGTCCCAATAATCAATTTCAGAGCCTCTCACGGATACTGCCATGTGGCAAGAATTACAACCCGTGTACGCGTCCGCGCTCTGATAGAGCCAACACTCGCACGCCTTGAAAACAACTAGGTCAGAATAACCGCCGCGAACATCGCAACCGCCATGCACACTCAGCGCGACTAGCTTCATGTCTCCCATCTGGTATTCGACACCCTGTAAAACGGTGCCCAATAGGTTATCCCAGTTGTACGTGTTGAATCCTTTGATTTCATCATCTGCCAAGCCGTATGTTTCAATCAGCCAATCAGAAAAATCATCGGGTGAGTTATAGCAGCGGTAACCCTCTTCCCATCTATCTTTTGGCGAGGCGTCAACCCAGTCGCGGAACTCTTTCGTGAAGCCCTCGGTTACATGGTTGTACTCAAGAAACTTTTCGCACAGCTGAAAACTGCTAATCGTAATCATCCAGTCATCCACCGTGCCAGTTGGCTCAGATAGAAACGTCTCCGCTGTCTTGCCTTGGTTTCGTTCCCAGTTTCTTCCGTACGCGCCCCCGCTGTCTAGTAGGTGCGTGCCCGTGTTCTCGGTGAACATCTCGGCAAGTTTCTCGGCTGTCTTGGTTATTGTGATTGTCATTAGTTGAACTCCTCTAGGTCAGACCACTCCCAACCATCGCCGCCTTTGACGTTATACTCAAAGTCTGGTAATGCTTTCGGGGATAGCTCTCCCGCGTCAATCTGTCTCAATAGCTCTTCGGCGTGCTGTAAGTCTCTAGCGGTAAACCATGCTTTGCCGTATTCACCCTCCGAGTACCAAATCTGAAAAGTCTTCATTAGTTGCCCGCCTGTTCCGCTGCCTTGCGTGCTTGCCATTCGGCTTGCATCCTCTGAGCGCTTTCGCGTTCCTCAATCTCCCACGCCTCTAGTAGTTCCTCTGCCTCAAGTTCTCTCACTAGTTCATCAATGGCGATAATGCCCGCGCGGGTTTCGGCGTCTAGCTGCCACACCTCGCGGTTGTAATACCATAGGTTACGAAGTGCAACCTTTGCAGTCTGCTCTGTAATTGTGATTTTCATTTTTCCCTTTCCTTTTCTGTGGGCTTTCCCGTCCCACGTTTCTATTGTGTGTCTATGTGTTGCGTCTGTCAAGTTGTGTTTGATAACAGTTTGGTAACGGGTTGCCCCTCCCGTATGAGGGGAGGGGCGTCCTGTTAGCTATTGAGCAGCTCTTCCTCGGTCTGCCAGTACAAATCATAGGCAGCCTTTTTGTTCTGCCATGTAGTGCCATCCGCGAAATTGTGCCTTGTAAGTTTTCCGTCTCTTACTATGTCTACACGGTAACAACGGGCAATTAGCTCTTCATTGTCAAATTCGTTCCAATAGAGAATTTCAACTTTGTTTTGTTCATTCTCTTCGTACCTTGTGGCAACGTTCATTTTTTTCCCTTCCCTTTTTCTGGCCTTTCCCTGCCAGTAATCAGAACATAGCACGGCGGCGCGGCGCGTGTCAAGTCAAAACGACAATTTTTCTATAACGAAATTGTTATCAAACAAAGCTTGACAATGTGCTAGGCGTGTGCTATTTCGCGCGGGCGTGTGTGCGCGGGCGGGCGCGCGTATTTATAGGTATCTAGGCCATGCGAACAAATGTTTGACAATAGGCCGCTGTCTAGGGGGGCTTGACGAACAAGTGTTTCGAACAAATGTTCGATGCATTTTTTTGTAAGTTTTGAAAATTTCCGAAAACAACTTAACCGAAAAAATTTTTTTTGGAGAAAATGCCTTGGTCATTTTTCTGGGCTGGAAAATATTTTCTGGAAAACATTGCTCCTGCTGGAAAAATTTCTAAAGTGGCCTGTTGCCTCTTGCGGCATTGCAAGACCTGTGCGCTGCAGCCAGCGGAGAATTTGGGTCACCGGGTATGAGGTGGTCTGCTTGCCACGGGTCATCTTCTCTGTAGCCTTCCTTGCAAATGTGGCAGAAACTTGCGTTATCTCTCACGAACTTTGCTCGGCGTTTGTAGTCACCTGAGTACTGACCTGTTGCCAGTTTCCTGCTACGTTTCCGCTCGTCTGCTCTGAGCTCTACGATGCGCTGATGCACCTCGCAGCGTGAGCCATTCCTAGATAGCTTGCCGCAATCTATGCACGGACGCGCGAATCTGTAGGTCATTTGTCGTTAGCAGCGAAGCCAGAGCCCTTGAAAGTTACTGTCACGGTCTTTGGGATGCGTTTCATTGTATTCTCGCACTTGTTGCACTTAGGGTTTGGGTCATCGTGAATCGAGTGAATCATGTCCCTTGTGTGGCCTTCTGGACACTTGTAGGTGTAAACAGGCATTATTTCTTCCTAGATAGCTCGCGGACTGCTGTTGGATATAGCAGGATAGAACTGTAGTTTATTGGGTAGGTCACGTCTCTGTAAAACTTGCTTCGCTCTTCTTCGAGCTTTTCTTTGCAAGAGTCGCAGGTACATATCCCCCCCTTAGAAAAATCAACTACCTTTTCACATACTTGACAAAACATTTTTCCCTCCGAGTGAGCGTCTCGGAATCGAACCGAGTGAGGGGGAAAGGAAGCTACGGCTAAACCGTATATTCGGAAGGGGAAAGTATCCCTCAGCCAACCTGCACGCTCTAGTTATAGTTTATAGACTGTCCCAGAAAAGTCAATTCCCTTTTCTAACAAAAAGGTAACAAGACCGGGAACGCTGTCTTCGCCTGTAACCTTACGCCACCAGCCAGAGCCGTTGTCGAGGGTTGAGGCCATGATTAGGAAGCGCGATGTGCCGCGTGGAGTTGAGCCCATCTCGGTTACGCGCAAGTGGTGCCAATGTCCGTGAACTAGCACCGAAGCGTCTGCAACTGGTTGCCTACCGAACGCCTGACCTCGCCACCATGTAGCCATAGCGTCTGGTCTCTTAGCCTGATGTCCGTGTACTACGCCTAGGATGTGGAAGCCGTCGTTAAAGACGTCTAGGGCTAGTGACTCGTCATGTGGCTGTGGCTCGATGAACCGAATGTTTAGATTGGCTTCCTTAGCTAACCTAGCTAACTGTCTGCCGATGAAGATACCCCAGTCATCTGACGGTCTGCCTACGACCTGCTTGTTTACGCGCCATTGGCAATGATTTGACCCTACTGATGCATATGTTATGTCAGGTACAAGCTCGTACATGGCACGTAATGTTGACCATGCGAAAGTTGTAGCCGCGTCAACCTGCTCCATGATTGAGAGGTCGTTTGATTGAAGTTGTGCTAGGTCAGCAGCGTTACCGAAGTTCTCTACGGTGTCACCTGTGTCACAGAAGATAATCTTCTCTGGCTTTTCCTTCTTGATAAGCGCAACTAGGCGCTGTTGCATCAAACCTACACGTTCAACTAGAGATTGAGAGTTTCCTCTATAGTCAACCTTGCCGACCTGTAAATCCGACCAGAGTACGACTAGGGCTTTAGGTTCAGGTTTAGGTAGAGGTTTAACCTTTACCTTTTTACGTGCCTCTGCTAGGAGCGTTGGCAAGTCTGTACCGAGATTGGTGCGCTTTCGGAAGTTGAACCTGTAGCTAGTTAGCCAATCACCGCTGTATATTTGCCATTGTGAGGTACGGGGATTCCCGACAATCTCATACTCGGCAGGATTGTATCCTCGGTCTCGTAGGAAGTCATCGAAGTTTGGTTGCTCTGGTAAGCCTTCGGTAGTTGCGACGCCCTCAAAGCCATCGAACTCTACTCCCGGGCGGAAGTTAGGTGGAGCTGTTACCTTCTGGGCTGGTTGTAAGTTTTCTAGCATGGCTACCTATAGCAGACGCAAGTCTTTCCTCTGTGGTTGTACAAAGGAGATTCGCTTATCTGCAAGCCCCTCTCGTTTAGTGCCTTTGCAAGGGTTTTGATAGGCCATGAATTTACATCATCAATAGCCTGCTGCAGAATCTTCTTATCTGCTTCACTTAGATTAGCAGCTATGGTGCCGACTTTACAGGTACCGCTGAACTTTTTTGGTGGGGTTAATCCTTCTAGCATTTAGATTCCTAGGTCGTTTTCTTCCTTGAGCAGTCGGTTGACTACTTCTCTTAGATGCGGATTGTTCGCTACACCCAGACTTGATACAACTCGTAGGTACTTAGCTAGTGGCTCACGGATGCTATCGAAGTCTGGTGACCAAACTAGGTCGGCTTCAAGCAATCCTGCTGCCTGTAGGAAATCAAGTGTTACTTGGTCATGCTCTCTCATTTAGAACCTTCTTTACTTTGGCTAGGTATCTGTCTAGCTCTTCTTTGCGAGTAAACTCCTGTGCAATTTCATCTAGTATTCGTAGAACTCTTAGGCGCTCTAGTAGTCTGCCTTGGTCTACCATCTCGGTTAGCACTTCTATAGTCCAAGGGCGCTTGCTGCTCATTTCTGCTCTCCTTTGATTAGTTCAATAAATCTGTCTGAGCGTAAGCATGAACAGGTATAAGCGCAGAGTTCATCATCTCGGCAACCTTGGTAACGCTCTAGCAGCTTAATAATGCGCTCACGCTCTTGCTCTGCACCTACTTGCATGTAGTAAGCAGCAGGGTCATCAAGCATCAGTTTTCTATTACTCACTTCTGCTCTCCTTTTCGTGTGTTCGTGCGTAATCCATGTTTTGGCGAGCTTCTAATCCATGATTTGGCGTTGTTTTCGTGCGAGCTTGCGAAATATAACCTAAAACCAGATTCTTTGTTTTTAGCTTTATTCACTTCTGCTCTCCTAGTATTCGTAAAACTGTTGCCTTGTGCTTGTCTGAAAGTTCCTCGTATCTCTTTTTTAGGACTGCCATTTGCCACCAGGCTGAGGTATCTATTTGGCAATTTCCGCAGGTTCTCTGGCTGACAACTCCAAAAGCGCCGAAGCGTGGTGGGAAGTCCCAACCTGCCTTATAGCCTTGTTCGCTAGTTAGCGTTTCCTCTTTGCCGCAGTTTTCGCACCAATGAAGAATTAGGTCACTCACTTTTGCTCTCCTTTGATTAGCTCTCGCATTTTCCTAACGCTTTCTTTATGGCCCGTTAGGTATTCGGGGTCTTTCGTTACGACTAAGTGCCAAAACAATTTAGCTACTTCTTTTGAAGTTACGTCGTCTTGCGGATAATCCATGCCCCATTCGTTTATTTCGTACTGTTGCTCTTCTACCCAGTTTTTAGACTCATATTCGGTAAATGAAGCGTAGGCATGCTTTAGGCGAAAGTAGAAATACCTATCTCGCCAGTAAACGTCACCTTGCGTAAGAAACCAGTTGCCATAAATTGTTATTTTGGCTGGCGTAGAGTCCATTTCGAAAATTTCTTCTTTCATCTTCCGCCGCCAAAAATTGTCAAGGTTTGAAACATAAGAACAGCCAACATAAAGCCAGTCATAACGCTACTGACAATTACCATGCCTAGCCAAAACTTACTCATCTTCTACCTCGTCTGCTACCTGCTTCATAGGCTTCATCGGCACGTTTTCGCCGCGAATGCGCTCTACCTTTAGGTGGTGCTCTAGTGATTTAATCTTGTCGAGTCGGAATCCTGACCAGCGCTTGATGTCGGTCTCTACGATTGGGGCTGAGGTAAGTCCCATAGCTAGAAACTTGTCAACAGCCTTTGGAGTTAGCTTGCGAGTTGTGTAAACGATGCCTCGCTTGTCGAATTCCTTCTTCGTCATATCGCATTGTGGGCAGAAGCCGGATGGCTTTACCCAAAGGACTATCCTCATTGGCATTAGATTTCACCCTTTGCTACTGCAATGGCGTGAGCGTAACCGAGCTGAAAAGCCTCGTTGCTCATTTTTGGGTCTCTAGCCTCTAGCTTGGCGATTACTGCAATACGTGAGGCAATAATGCCAGCGTCGTATCCTTCAGTCCAGCCTTCGTTGTTTCCTAATTCGTAGCCCTCGTTATAGCCACGCATTTTGTTCTGTACGTAGAAGTACATCTTGTCTAGGAGTTTCATTTGTCTTCCTTCCTTTCCTGACTTGTACAGGTTATTGAAGGTCAAATGTGTTTGTCAAGCGTTGTTATCAATCTGTTATATTCGAAATGTAAACCACAGCTCCTGCTTCTTCGGCTGTCGAGTACATCTTCTCTGCCAAGAGCTTGACTACTTGGCTGTCATCTCCCCAGATTACTTCTGATTGTCCGATGCCGTCGAGTAGTCCGCGGGCGAGCTTGTCAACGTCGGGAGGTACGATGGGTTTGGGTCTTTTCGACTCTGATACCGTCTTAGGGCGAGGTAGGTAAAAACGCACATGAACAAAAACCGCATCAGTAAAAAACACCTCTGGATTGTCTTGGCGGGCGTTGTGGCACTCCTCAGCTATTGCTCTACGCCAGCGTTTTAGTTTTTCTCCGGCTGCCTCTATGAGGCGGTTCCCGCGAACAATTCTTTTCGAACCCTGCGGGGCGGGGTCTCCGTAGACCCTAAGCGTTATCTCCATGCCAATAGTTTAGAGTTCCAATGGTGTGTAGGGCTGCCCATACAAGTCCAAGAAATCCTGTTATAGGTTCGGCTTGGATAGCCAACAGGACAAGAACGACTGCGGTAGACAGCCCTACAAACTTTTCCATTAGAACGGAGCGTCCGAGAGGTCTAGTGGCTTGAGTACCGACTTGACAGTAGATACAGCGTCCACTAGGTCTAGCTCTTCTGGGTAAACCTTGAGCTTTGCTGCAGCCTCGCCAGAGCGGGTCAGGTAAGGGTTTAGTTTGACGTTTCCCTTAACTGCTACACGCGATGACTTACCTGCTTCTAGCACGTGCTTGAAAGCTGCGACGTCCTTGCCATCAATGATTACATCTACGTAATCGGTTGATACAGTCTCCCACTCACCAGCGTCGTTTTTCTTGCGGTTAGTGTGTGCGACTTCCAAAACGGTTCCCCAACCGAACTCCTTGGTTCCTTGGATAAACCCCGTGAATGATACTTGAATTGCCATGTAGGTTCCTATTCTGCTGTTATGTGTGAGGTTAGCACGCAATCGCTGTTACCGCAAACTCTTTTTCCCGGCATAAATTCATTACCGAGTTCGTCAATCGGGGTAACCATGTCGGCTGCGAAGTCACCGTGCCACGGAATACAGCGGTAGTCACCTTCTTGGATTGTTGTGGCTTTTCTGGCGCGACAAGACTTACAAAGCGGGCGAGGCTTCTGCCGCTTGTTCTTGTTGATGACCCACGAATAACCGCATCGTGAGCATATGGCGCGTTCTTCCACAACGCCAGCCTACTGTAACCAAGAATCTTAGGCATATATTTCGCGTTTCGCAAACTCGTGCATCTTCTCAGAACCCTGAAGTTCCTTGTATTTGTAGATTCTGTGGCAGCAAGGGTCACAGGCGAGTATCGGCGTGTTGTGCGCCTTGCAGACGGGCTGAGGAGCGAAAGTCTGTGGTTCGACCTGCTTTGGCTTCTCTCTGTCCAACCGAAATGCGGCTTCCTTTGCCCAGCCAGAGATGTGTCGTGGCTCTAGCCAGTTCACTCTTTCGTCTCTGCGAGCCAGCTTGTGAGCTTCCTTGGCAATTTCCAATGGAATCCCAGCCAAGATGCCCTGCCATGCGGCTACGATTTCTGGCGTCAACTTACGTCCGTCAATCGCTGCTATCTCTTCGAGTAGCTCCTTAGTTTCAATGATGTTCATTATTTCCCTTCCTCAGTCTCGAATTGCTTTATCCACTCTTCGAGTCGGCGTTTCTCCGCCTCTTTTTCACTTTCCCTGTTCTTTTTACGTGGTGGCAACGGTGGATTCTCCCACGCATCCGCATTGAGCCATGTTGCCGGATTCTTGATGTAGCGAGTTTCTGGCAGGTTAGGGTCGTTTGCGTATTTGATTGCCCCTGCAAGTATGTCTTCGAATGATGCTCGTGTCAAGGCTGACCTAAATGCTTTTTCAGCTGCGCGTTTGTCAGTCCGCTTCGGATACTCTTTCCAGAACTCCTTGAACTTTTCTTCTAATTCGCGCGTGCGCTTAACACTCTCTATTTCTATATTAAGTTCTATATTAGGTTCTGGTGAAACCGGCTTCACCCCTGACTGACCGTAGATTTCACCCCTGACTGCACCAGATTTCACCCCTGTTTTGTGATTTAGTGAACCATCACAGTCTGCAGGACATGAAATTAGGATGTGAAAACGGTTGGTCTTGTACTGACCCTGACCGAGCCCACCTTGCTCCTCAATAGCAATCTCTCCGAGCTGTACTAGCTCTCTAAGAATCTGCTGTACTCGGCGCTCAGATACCGCGGCATACTTGGCTAAAGTGGCGATTGAAGGCCACGAGCCAGCGTCTGAGTGGTGGTTTGCGATGCCCCAAAGTACAAGTTTCGCTGTACCTTCGGACTTTGAGTGATGTAGAACGACTGTAACTGCTTCAGCGCTCATTGTTGCTCCATTCTCGGCTTCCCGATAGAATGGAAAAGCCGATAGTGTGTTTATCGGTTCGCGGGGTAGAGGTGAGAGTCCTCTATCCCGCACTTATTTTATCAGAAGAGTCCCACGTTCTCCTCGACGGGTGGTGGCACCTGATTCTTGTTGCCAACGTCATCCAAGACATACCAGATACCCGTACATTCATCCAGTATCGGCGTATCGAAGTCATCCCATTGTCTTAGCTTGTGCCCATGTTCACGAGCGACGTCGGCTGCTGTAGCAGAAGATTCGATGAAGGTGTTGTACCAAGGGCAGATTCGTAGGAGATTCGACATGTTATCGAGCTTCTTCGAACCACCCATGCCCCGATTCTTACGGTGATGAATAACTAACTCAGCGTCCTCGCCACAATGTACACAATACGGGTCTCGCTTAGCGAGCTTGTCTTTCATCGCTTTTGTAATCATCGCTCTACATTCATCAGCTTGACTTGTGTACCTAAAGCCATTAGAGCCGTCTCTATGGACTTAATCTTCTGCTTGATACGGTTGAACTCAGCCTTGCGTAAATCACGCTCTAAACGGGCTTCTGCGGCTTCTAGGCGTGCAAGAGCAGTTCGGTCAGCAACTGTACCATGCGTCTTGATGTAAGCCTTCTGCTCGGTAATGTCAAGATGATACTCTGCCTCAGCTAAAGCACGCTCGGCCTCAAACAAGGCGTTAGTCCCCCGGCTGTTCTCCTGAATCAGCTCCGCTATCTGAGCCTGAATGTCCTGTACTAGCAATTAACTGCACCAGCCTCTCATTAAGAAGAATCCGCCAGTAGGCAGCCTCATTTAGCTGCCCCTTTTCCATCGCCTCGATGTACGCTTCCTGAATCTCCATTACGCTTGTCCGAATTATCTCCGACATTTGATGCGTACTCCTTAATGCCTGTCAGAATCTCTTCTGAGGCCTTTGCAGCGGATGCCTCTGCCCACAGCATACGTAGACCGTCTGTGTCCTTAATCTTAGCTGCCTCGCCTAGCCAGTCACGGTGACGCAAGACCTTCTCCATCTCCTCGCGGGATGGCTTCTTGTTAGTCGGTGAGAACTCCCCGCCAAGCTGTGAGATGGCGCGTCCTAACGCCGAAGTGGCACAGTTCTCGACGTGGCTAGTCTTGTTGACCGGAGACGAACCGAGTCGCTCTTCAGCGAAGTCCACACAGGTCGGCTTGTCCGAGTCAAACATAGTGAAGACCGAAGCTCGCATAACAACCTGTTGGTCAGTCATGTGCACTAGGTCAATCTCAAAGCGCCCGTCAGGGAACTTCTTCCTGAATAAATCAATACGCTCTTGTACCGTCTGGTACGAATCTAGGTCAAATCTCATTTACTGCACTCACTTCCCATTCCTTGATGTCGAAGGCTGATTTGATGTGCTCGACAAAGAGGAACTGAATCTCACCCTTGTCCATCAAAAAGCCGCTTATTTTCCCGTCTACAACGGTTGTACCTTGTCTGAGGAGAACGAAGTCTCCTATTCCTACTTCTTCCATTATTTCTTGACTACCAGATAAGGCAGTCCGTCCTTTCTCGACATTCTCGAAGCTACCGTAAAAGTGCCTTCGCCGTCAACTGTGACAGTTGCATGACGGGCATTTCCCATGTAGTCGAGTACAGCTGCCTTGAAAGAGTTCAGCTCTGCAAGTGCTTCGTCGTAGCGGCGCTGAGCGTTCCATAGATTGATGCCAACGTCTCCAATTTCGATAGTCGAGCCATCAATGTCAGGGTGCATCATTCGAGCAGTCTCAAGAGTGCTGTCAGAACCATCCCAATCGGGCTTAGAAGCCGTTTTGACGGCATTTAGGAATCGCTTCGCCTCTTTTATCATGTGGTCACCTTCGAAGGCGTCATATTCGATTTTTCGCTCTTCCCATTGGTACCCAACGAAGCCGACGATATAGGCTTTTGTAAAACCGAATGTCTTTAGATACCACATCACCTGAGCACGATAGCTAGGTGGAACCTGAGTCCATGGGTTACGTCCGGTCTTGACCTCGATGATGCCCCACTCGCCCGTGTTGCGATTACGGAATAGCGCGTCAGGATTAGCCAACATAAAGTCGTGCTCCTCGTTGCGCCAAGTGCCAGTATGGAACAGCTCTAGTTCAGGGTGCATCTCCTCGAAGCGTGCCAAAATAGGCGTCTCCAAGACCTTACCTAGCCATACAGCGATGTTGTCTGATAAGTCTGACTCCGGGATTAGCCCGAGTTTCTTGTGCCATAGCGTGTAAGCCGATTCGTATGGGTTGAAGCCCATGATTGTCCCAATTTCGCTGCCGCCGATGCCTTGCTTACGTAGCTCTAACCACTCAGGCGAACCAGCGGGTGCGGTCAGTATGTACTCGGCAGTTCCGAGTTTTTCCTTCAATAAAATGTCCAATTTGCTCCTTTCCAAGAACAGTTGTACAGTAACACCATGCTCGGACAAAATAAAGAAATAACTAAAAAGTACATCGAATTGTTATCTGCAATACGCGATAACGGTGGCGTTGAATGTGAGCAGGTTCCGCATATCTTCTTCCCTGAAGACCTACACACTAATTCGAGTGATTACTATGCCGAGAAGAAGTTAGCCCTACAGATTTGTGCACGCTGCCCTGTAAAGAGACAATGCGCTGATTACGCCCTGACTGCAGCCGAGCCGTTTGGTATTTGGGGTGGGACTGTCCCGAGTAATAGATAACCCCCGCACGGCACCGTCCGGAGCAATACGGGGGATGAATCTATCTTAGTTCTGGGTCTGAATCGTCGTGTTCATCAGCCATCTTGCCGAAGATAGCGTTCTCGTCCTCAGCCGAAATCTCGCCGTCTGCGACGTATGCACGGGATAGCTCTTCGCTAATCTCCATCAGACCGATGAAGGCTGCCATAGCAGCAGCTTGCCAAACCTCTACACCGAAGACAAAGCCACCACCAAGGGTGCCTGAGACCTTCAGGACGATGTAGGCAAAGGTTCTCTTTGAAATGGACTTGAAGTTCACTTTATCTCCTGTTTACATGATGGGCAGACCTTTGATGGAACCACCGCTTGCGTTTTCTTGTTCGTTTGTTTTTTCTCTGCAGGCTTGGCTTCGACCCATTCAACGAAGTCGAACTTGTCTGCTGTACTTCCGAAGACTCCACGCTCTAGCCACGAAATAGTAAGATGAAGGTGAGCACCGGAACTGGCGCTACCAGTATTGCCGATTGTGCCAATAGCATCCCCTTCAGCCACCTTATCTCCTGCTTTGAGGGTGATTGCCAATGATGCATCGTGGCCTCCTTTACAGTTGATGCCATGCTTCTTACAAGCTAGATGGCAGTATCCGACGTATGCGGTTTTCTTCTTAGCGGAGTCATAGGCGGTCTGTACCAGCACCCAGCCGAGTACGTTAGACCATTGCACGAACCGAACTGTGCCTGCAGCTACGGCAGGGATTACAGTCTTGCCCTTGTTAGAGCCAGCAGGGGCGAAATCGGTACCTGAGTGTGCTTGCATCCCGTTCTTACGACGGAACTCTGACATCGAGCCGTATACGCCCGTTATCGTGCTTTTAGGAAAAGGTAGGCGTGCCATTAGCCCATGAACCTTGTGATAGCCGAACCAGCGACAGCTGAGGCACCTGCAGCAACCCAGACCATCTTCTCAAGGAAGCGAATACGACGCTCGTGGTCTTTGAGGTTGCGCTCCACCCAATCTATGTGGGTTGGAATCTTTTCGTTGAGGCGCTCGACCTGCTTTATTAGCTCGATTGCCCACGTAGGAATTTGTTCATCCATACACTCATGCCTTCCGGTGTGAATGTAGGTTGAAGGTTAGTAACTATCCTAGCAGAGCTGCGACTTCAGCATTAGTCAGGCCGAGTGCCTTGAGCTTCGCTTCAGCCGATGCTTTTGCAGCCAAACGAGCTGCTTCTTCAGCTTCGCGCGCTGCTCGCTCTGCCTCAGCCTGAACACGCATCTGCTCACGCTCTTCAAGCTCTTCCTCAGTCAAGGGAACAATGTGCTGCTCGCCTGTTTCGCAATCAATAACTAGCTTCGTAATAACTTCTGACATTTGTTTTCTTTCCTTCTATTAGCTTACTGTTACGCCTGGGGTTGAACCTCTAGTGATGCCGTAGAGAGTTGCTGAACTGCCTGAAACAAAGTCGGTTGATAGTCCGTTGATACTCACGCTGGTTATTGGGGAAGTGCCAGAATAAAGAACGGCGTTTATGTTCATGTAGGCACCGCCATTGTTTTCAGTAACTGCATCGGTGCCGATTGACTTTGCGGTGTTAGAGCGATAGTTCGGAATGTAAATCTGCATACTTCCGAAAGTGCTGGCTGTAGCATTGTTACCAACGGAGAAACCGATTCTTCCGCTACTTGAAGCTCCTGAAGTCGAGCTTGAGTTTGCGGAACTGCCATCACCATTCAGCGCTCTGGCTGAGTAGTTAGCACCAGTATCGCCGTTGATTTGAATAAAGCTGTCATTGTAAGCAGATGAAGCATTACCTCTAAGCGAGCAGACAATCAAAAGGTCTGTAAAGGTAGTCGGGATTGAGCTGAATACGATTGAATTTTGTGACCCTGTTAGCTCCGTGTGCTGAATAAATGTCATGCTCATAACTAACCTGCTATTCCGTATAGAGCGAAGCTGCTCCCGATTGCAAAGTTTGAAGAACCTTGAATGTAAACAGAAGTAACTGCACTTGTGTTTGCCCAACGACCTGCCCAAGCATAAACGGCTGAGTTAGTCCCAATTTCATTAGAGCGATTGAGAACTGTTTTGTGCTTATTAGTAGCGCTGTAATCCATAATGTTCCAAATCTGGCTGTGACCTGCTGTTGTATTCATTCCGCCACCATAGAGCCAGACTCCGCTAAGTGCGCCAGAGCCAGCACCTGCGCCACCGCCAGCCATGTAAACATTCGAGTAATTGCTTCCGCTGTCACCATTCAGGCGAACTAGAGTGTTGCCGTCTGCCGTTGTGTAGTTTCCGTTGACAACTAAAACCAAATCCCTCAGCGCAACCCCATTCACCGAAGTAGGAATAGATCCGAAGGTTACGCTTGATTGTGCGCTTGTTAGCGTGATGTTAGCTAAAGGAATGTAACTCATGCTGTTGCCTTCAATCCGTAAAGCGAGAACCTGCAACCAGTTGCAAATTGCGGAGAACCATTAGTCGCTAGTCTGATAGTGGTAATAGAAGCTGTGCTGTTCCAAAAGCCTGAGTGCAACAAAATCAAATTCGCACCTGAAGCAACCTGACCACCGAAACTTCTAATTGTCTTGTTCTTTGTCGTTTCAAATGGGTCGAGAATGTCAATAACGCCGACTGTAGGAGTGTTGATACTTGAAGTGTGTCCAATGCCGAAGTGGTTGTAAAGCATGGAAGTTGCGTTAACTGAGTTGCTGCTAAATGGTCCCGAACCGCTTGCCCAAAGTCCGTGTGAGGCATAAGAGGCTGTTGATACTCCATTGAATTGCATAATTGAGCTAAATCCGTCTTGGGTGTAATGCTCAACATACCTAATCTGCAAGTGCTGATAAGTGCTTGCATACTTAGTCGTTAGGTTTGTGAACTCAACGCTTGCCTGATTGCCTGTTAGGACTGTTGATTCGAGTAGAACAAACGCACCTGCTGGCGCTTGTGACGCCCCTGCCGCTGCAAGAATACCGAGAGGAATTGGCATTAGGCGGTAATCCTTCCAATAACTCGATAGGTGTTGTTAGCGACCTTTAGGACAGTAGCAGCGTTGTATTGCTGGTCAATCTTGAAGGTGACTGCCGTTCCTGCTGTTCCTGCACCTGCCCAAGAAGTAACGCCTGTTCCTGCTGCGATTACAACTGTTCCTGCGCCGTCACGAACGATGTCAATGCGGTCACCAACAAGGATTAGGTCAGGGATAGTTACGGTACAGGTTGCAGTAGCTAGTGAGTAGATAACGTCGTTTTCATCTGCAGCTGTAGCGGTGTAGGCAGTTACAGTACCGGCAAGAGTTCTAACGGTAGTTGTAATGTATTCAGCGGCTACGTTACCGAATCCCGGTGCTGCGGTGCCGTTTGAGATAAAGGCCTGACCTGCAGTACCACCTGAGATAGTGTTCTGCTTACCCGTGAACTGAGTCTGAATGGCTGATGTAACCCCTGAAAGGTATCCCAGCTCTGTAGAGGTCACAGAGGTTGCAGAAACCTTTCCTGAGCCATCTGAGGCAAGCGCACGCGATACTGTGAGGTCTGAGGTCGTAATAGTTGTAGCAGCACCTGTAATCGTGTTCTGCTTGCCAGCTAGAGCCGTGTCTAGGCCTGTTACTTGTGCGGTACCGATAGTGACAGCAGAACCTACAGCGGCGTAGTTCACGTTTAGGGTCACATCCCCAGATGCCCCACCACCAGTAAGTCCTGTACCTGCTGTAACGGCTGTGATGTCACCGGGCTGGGACACGTTAGCCCATGCGCTGCCGTCGTAATACTGAAGAGTGTTAGTGTCGCTGAGGTACGAAATCATGCCCTCTGATACAGCGGTACCTAGAGCTGAAGAACGTGCGGCAGTTCCCGAGTATACCTGTACAACTTGGTCTTGTAGGTAGGACTGAAATTCAGAGCTAGTAACGCGCTCTAGGAATTCCCATTCTTTCCAGCCTGCCATGATTCTCCCTAAGTTCTCTTAAGCCTACTATTAGATTGCGGTTACGTTACCGATTACACGGTAATCGTTTGAACCCACGCACACAATAGAAGCGGCCTCGTATCTGACAATCGAAAAAGCTGAAGCTGCTGTACCTGCTCCTGCAAGCGTTACACCTGAACCTGCGGTGATATTTACCTGACCCTCGCCATCTCTTAGCACGTCAATCCTCTGACCTGCAGTTAGCGCGGTAGCTGTGCTTACGGTGGCAGTCACGGTTGATGCTGAGGTGAACCGAACTAGCGTGTTCTGGTCTGCAGTACCGAATGTATAGGCAGTAGCAGTTGAATTGGTCTGAGTTGTAGCAACCTGTGTGGCATTGATAGCCAGCGCTGCCATGTTGACGTTTAGGGTAACTGAACCTGAAGAGCCACCGCCTGAAAGGGCTGTTCCCGCGGTTACAGCTGTGATGTCTCCCGGGTTAGCAACATCTGCCCAAGCCGAGCCTGTGTAATACTGAAGACCAGCGGGTGACTTGATGTAGGTCACCATACCCTCTACAACTGCAGTTCCAAGAGCTGACGAACGAGCCGAGGCGTTATCAAAGACCATAACCGCTTGACGCATTAGGAAGGTGTCTACGTCTGACGCATAGAGAACCTCAAGGTCTGCGAAATCTTTGTATGGCATTGTGTTCCTTACTTGGTAAGCACGGCTGTATCTAGCCTACCAAACACCGCGTCATCGAGAGTAAATGGAGCGGTATCTACAGACCTAAAACCGAGCGTAATAATGTGTTCATCAAGCCTGATGAAGTGGTCTATGCGAATGACTTCAAGATAACGGTCAATAGCTGGCGGGATGTCGTTAGGGGTGAACTTAATTTCAACAATGCTGCCGATTTCAAGAGCAAGCACTCTATTCTGGTCAGCAGGGTCGAGCTTGTGCATCTTGACTTCAAATGAATCAAAACGGTATTCGGGTTCTGAATATAGCGTTGCGTACTCAACTGCAAGGTCTACAAGCTGCTGGTCTGTACTAAGTAGTAAACCATCAATCTTTAGTTCTCGGTTACCATACGTTGCCTGAGAGTCAAGAGCCGACGCAATAGCTGTACCGCCACCTTCACGGCTGATTGTAACCTCGTTGTAGAGCAGTTCTGTACCGTAAACAACTTGTAGGTTGTCAAACGGAAGACCTTCCTCGGTGTTCTGACTAAACAGAAGTGGCGAAGCAGTTCCGTTAGGTGCATATTTCTGTACGAACTCTACGTTTCCAGACTTGTTGATAAATAAGGCACCGGGCTCGGCGCTTGCAACGTTCTGTAAATACTGAAGTACAGGAGTCTTATCAGGAACTGGCTGTGTGCCTACCTGAGCTACACCAGCATCAATTTCACGTAGGAACTGTCCCCAGTCAATCTCAGGACGGCTCAGCACCTCGTTAATACGTGCTCCCGTGAGCTGTGCGCTCGGTGTAAAAGCATTTAGGTTCTGCTTAGCCAAAATACCCGTAGCGTCTGATGCAATGGCGTCTACGAGCGATTCACCGCTCTTGTTGTAGAACAAGTTCCAGTCATCAATCCAACCTGTAAAGATAAGCTCGTCATTTGAGAAAATCTTCAGCTCGCGTCGAGGGATGATTGAACCGTAGAACGGAGATGCCTCGTATAGCGGGTCAAAAGCTCGGTCTTGGTTGTTTAGGGTGATTACGGCCTCACCTGCAGGAAAGGACGAGAAATCACGCGAGCGACCACGGGTGACTCTAATATCCCTAACCCTAAATGTCACATCGAACAGCGTCGAACCTAGGGGGTAGGTCTGATTGCCTAAAACACCTTTTACTGGGTCTCCAAGGGTAAAGAACGGGTTTAGAGTCGAGTCTGATACGTCTAAACCAATTAATACCTTTGGATTTGGAATTGCCATTAAACAGCCACCTGTCCGACACCTGCAACAATGTTACTGACCGAACCATTGGTTTGCACGTAATCCTGAATAGCCTTGACTACAGCCTCACCTGCAGATGCTCCGCCCGCGCGGTTGTTTGCAGTAACTGTGATGTTGTAGGTGACGTTTGCTGGCGCAATACTTGTTCTAGTCTGTAGCTCTTGAGTGCTGAGTCCTGAAGTAACGCCCGAAAGATTTACATCCTTTCCTGCCTGTAGGTCTGACAGAATTTGCTCGTAAATGCTTAGCTTTGCCTTTCCACCAGCCTTTAGCGTTGCATCAGTTACATTGTTGATGTAGCGGGTAGCGCCTTCAATGAGACCCTTTACCTGATTGATAGATGCGCTCAAGTCCTTAACTACTGGGGCAATTCCTTCAGCAACGTTTGTAATCTGCTCAGGAACCTGCTTAAGGATGTCTGGCATTACAGGAGCAACTACACCCGGTGGTGGGTTCTCAGGAGTGTAGTAAGTAGGAACCTGTGGTGCAACAGGCATAGCAGGAGTCTTAATCTCCAAGGCCTTGTTGATAATAGGAGTAAACGCGTTAGCAAAGGCAGTAGCTAGTTCACGAGCCTGAGCCTCTAGCGCATCCTGCTTAGACTGAATACCTTCCATCAGGCTGTCGGTAAATTTGACGCCTGTACCGTACATAACCTGAGCGGTTTCTTCTGCTAGAGCAGCACCGAGGTCGTTTAGTTCACCGAATAGCTTGTTGACCTCAGTTACCGTCTGTGAGCCACCGTCTACAAGAGCCTGAGCGGTCTCGCCACCAGCCTCTACACCAGCCTCTACCAGCTGATTGAATAGCATTGGGTCTAGGCCAAGCTTACGTAGCGTCTGAAGGTTGTCTAGGAACTTACGGGTACGGTCTACAACCGACTGGAAGTTAGAGGTTAGAAGCTGAGCCTTGCTTGCAACTTGGTTTAGCGGGTCGGCAAGGTTAGTAATCAGGGTTACACGGAAGTCCTTGAGGTTCTTACCGGATGCAACAGTCTGCTGAATGACCTTGGCAACGTCAATCTTGTCAGCAGCCTTCTCGATGTTTGACATCAAGTTAGTTATATTGGCAGCCTCGGTAGTTGCACTCTTGACGTCATCCATCAAGGCTTCTACTAGCGAACGCTTAGTAGCAAGCTCGTCGCGCTGACGCTGAATGTCATTTAATAGGTTCTCGTGTAGGCGTGCGTAAGCAAGTAACTCGATACGGTATGCGTTGTCAATCGCACCCTTTTCGAACGCTTGTTCGATTGCCTTACGAACATTTGCAAAGCTTTTTACAGATTGGCTCTCAAACCTGCCAATAGCACGCTCATAGGTGTTGAACACGTCAACGTTTGCAAGGTCTTCAAACTCCTTCTTGAAGTCTGCGACCATCTCAATATGACGCTCGTAAGCACGCATCGCCTCTTCGTGTAGGCGAACTTCTTCTTCGTAGGCATCCTTGAGCTTGTCGTTGGCCTCGTCAATCTTGTCGAGGAACTCTTTGTATTTCTTGTCATAGTCAGCCTGAGCAATATCGCGTAGGCGCTTGAATTCAGCCAGACCTGCAGCAGTTGTGTTAAATAGCTTCTGAAGTTCCCCGATTGTGGCACCAGTACCGCTAATAATCTGGTTGTAAATTGTCTGCCAGTCATCCTCAGAACCGAGAATAGCTTCAGCCAAGCCCTCAGAGGCACCGCGTGCAATAAGAGCCTGTCGAGCAGCTTCCTTCTTGGCATCTTCGGTGAATTTACCGATTAGAGCGCCGGTGTCAAATGCCTTGGTTAGAGGGTCAGCATTAGCACCAGCCCAAATCTCGTTGATGCGGTCTACGCCCTTTTGAGTGCGTGCAATCAGCTCGTCGTAAATCTTCTGCCAGTCATCGCCAGCTAGAGCCTTCTTTACGAAGTCAGCAGCGTAACCCATCTTGACAAGGGCTTCTGTTGCCTTGTTGATTTCAACATCAGACTTGAGCTCATTCAGAATCTTGCCGAGTGGACTTGCGCCTTCTTCGGCCTTCTTGCGTAGCTCTTCAGCACCTGCTGCGGTTCTGTTGAACTGAGCCTGTAGGTCTTTGAGTACAAGGTCACCGCTCTTGATGGCTTGCCAAACCTTCTGCCAGCCGTCAGCGCCAAGGATTGACTCAATAAGAGCCTCAGATGCCCCACGTGCGGCAAGCTGAGCCCTAGCACTCTGCTTCTGTAGCTCCTCAGCCAGCTTGTCTGTAAAGATTTTGACGTAGTTCTTAGCAGCCTCTCCCTGACCGTCTTCATCGGTCTCGGGAGGTGGCACGACGAAAGGTGCAATACCCTTCATCAAATCGCCAAGGTGCATAGCAGCCGTAGAGGTCATGCCTAGCTGTTTGCGGAAGCCAACTAGGTCTACGCCATTCATTGCATCAGCTGCAGCGCGAGCGTCCTCTAGCTCCTTTGTAACCTTTGCTAGAGCCTCTTGGTACCGAACAATATCAATACCGGACGCTGAGTTAAGTCTGTCCTGTAGACGCTTCTGCTCGGCCTCTAAAGCAGAGATGGCATCTGTCTGTAGCTTGATTGTGCCAGATGCGGTTTCAATCCGCTTCATCTGGAATACGTAGTCATCTGCAGTTGCAGCTACGTGTCCAATGGCTGTGGCTATTGCACCGACTGCAAGAGCGATACCACCACCGAGTAGAGCGGTACGGAAGTTCTTGACAGATACTTCACTTAGCTTGACCTTTGAATCGAGCACCTCAAATGCTGCAGATAGGTTCTGAGCAATCGAGATACCAGCCTTCATCGTGTAGAAGGCACCAACTAGCAGGGCAATCTGTTCGATGTTCTGAATGATGAAAGATGTGGTCTGGGCTAGGAAACTGACTATAGTTCCGAGCCCCTCCATAAACTTGACGAAGCCCTCACGGATTTCATCAATTTTGTTTCTTAGGTCTTCACCCGTTGGGACAAGCTTCTCGAACTGCTCGATTAGTACAGGCGTTAGCTCCTGAACGACGGGAACAAATGCCTCAGCAAGCTCCGCCATGATTTTTAGTAGCGGCTCTCCTGCAGTCTGCAGCATGTTGTTGATGCTTGCCTGAAGTCTTTCCTGCTCTACGGCTAGAGTGCCAGCACCGCGCTCAAAGGCTCCCTGAGCGTCAGCAGAACGCTCGTATAGGAACTGTAGACGAATCTGCTGTTCTGCAAAGCGTCTAGCAGAGCCTTCTAGTTTGTCAAGTCCACGTGCTGCAAGTTCCGAGTTGATTTCGGATTGCTTCATAGCAACACCGAACTTCTCAATCGGGTCATACTCACCACGGAAGAGAGCAGTCATACCCAATAGGGCTTCTTGCACGTCGTAACCGTAGGTAAGCGCTAGGTCAGCACCTAGGGCTACAAGTCGCTGAGTCTGTTCTGCAGTCTCGCCAATCGAGAATCCTGACTGCTTTAGAACCGAACCGAGGAACGTAGATGCCTTGGCAGCTTCTGCCTGTGATAGACCGACATCAACAGCGTTCTTAGAGAACTCAACCATCGTGCCAGATAGTTGACCGAATACCGTGTCAACAGCGATAAGGTTACGCTCTAGGTCTCTTGCCTGAGTAACTGCAGATGCGGCAAAGTCACCAATAATCTGAGCGCCCTTAAAGGCAGCGAATGTAACGGCAGCTTTACCTACACGGGTGGTTAGCTTCTCAAAGCTCTTTCCGACGCCCTGTAGCTGCTCCTGAGCGGTCTTTAGACCAGTACCAGAGAAACCAGCGAGGAGATTGACGGCAACGGGTCTCATAGACATTAGTAAGCTCTCCTTAGCTCTCTGTTCACTCTGTCAACAGCAGCAGCAACAGTCAACTGTATTTCTTCTCTGGCCTCTGGCAATTTCTTTTCCGCACCGGGGTAAATCATGCGCGAAGCTCGGCTGTTAAGTCTGGAATCTAGGTTGGCAATAAACTTGCGGCTTCCAATCTTTGTAATGGCGTGGTCTCTCTGTACCCTGACAGCCGTGCCATTCTTGTAAATAGTGTAGTCGTACATGGCTGTTCTGGCCTTGCTATTGGTCTGAGCGTTTGACTTACCAGCCATATCAGCGATGATTGTTGCAGGGCTTCCTACGCGTATCTGAGCGATAGGTAGGTAGTTGCCTCTGGCGTTTCTGGGCAACCGAATAATTGCCGACCTAGCAGGCTTTCCGTTGCCCCATGTGACACGTCCGGGCACTTTAGCCTTACGCATACCACTTAGGGGCGGCTTGGTCTTTATCTCGTCTCTAATGCCCTTCTGAACGTCTTGCGCGATACGCCTATAGTCCTTCTTCATCTCCTTGTGAATCTCTTTGTTTAGCTTTGAGATTTCATTTAGGAGAAAACGGTAGTCAGAGAGCTCTACAACGGCCTTCTGAGACGTTGTGACAGTTCTGTTAGAGAATCCGGGGTTCGACGCCGTGTATGTCCTGTATCGCTGCAATGCAACTGTAGGGAACTCACGCATACGACCACCTTTAACTGATATAAGTTTACCCGAAACTAAGAAACCGCCCCCGAAGGGGCGGCTCTTATTGTTTGGGTTGGTTCTTAGCGACAAGCCAACGATGCATAGTCCAAAGCATCCTCGGCTCTAGCTCCATTAACTCCCTAGGAGAAATCCCGGTCTCGCAAGCTATACCTGCGATATACCAATGGGCTGAGGTATCGCCTAGGCCTTTGATTTTGGGTCTTCGTCAGAATCCCCAATACTCGAAACGCCTTCTAGCCATGCCTCATACGGCTTGTCAGTACCCTTAGAGCGCTTCTCGGCGTGCCATGCTAGGAATAGCAAGTGACCGAGTTTTCCTTCGCTACCAAGGCGGCTGACGGAAACGTTGAACTTGTCCTCGAAAGCTACGAGGTCTGCAGCGTTAGCCGTAATCTCCTTTGAAGTACCGTCTTCAAACTGAACTTGTAGGTTGATTTTCATTTATGTTCCTTATAGGGCGGTTCCAGCTGCAGTCGAAGCAGTTACAGTAACTGCACCGGTGGTTGGGAAGGTCACCGAGAAGGTGGACAAGTCACCAACAGCACCTGAGACTGGGCTGAAAGAGTTGATTAGGACTGCTGCTTCGTAAGCAGGAGTCGCGGTGGAAGCTGCGGTGCCGTTACCTGCAATGATGGTAACAGTTCCGATGGTTCCTAGCAGACTGTTGAAGGTGTTGCTTACGCCACCTGCGCCGAAGTCTGAGTGGAAGTCGAGAGATACGGAACCTGACTTTAGGCCTCCGATTACCTCGGTGTATCCTCTGCTGCCAAAATCGGTCACGTCAACTTCTGCAGCGTTGACAACGAGCTCTGCTCGTGCAACGGAGCTAGAGATGTCGGTGCCGTTTAGCTTGACGGTGTTACCCGTAACTACGTACTTTGCCATTTATTTCTCCTAGTTAAGCGTAAACGACAACTTGAAAATCAGCTGCCAGATACGTTTGGTCGTTCAGTTGTAAAGAGCCGATGGAGGACATACTTTGGACTACGCAATCAAAAGCATTGCCGCCTAAGCTCCTATCTAATTCTATAGCAGACTTTACACTCGATGCCCCTGTATTTGCGCAGTAAGCGTCTAGTCTGCGCTGTGCCTCACGCTCTGAAGCCCTGCCCACGATAACCATGACAGTAAAGCTGTAAAGCGTCAGACCCTGCTTCAAGGCTTGGTTGTAGTCAATCGTGTTCAGGCTGACAATGCCAATAGGAGGGTTTGGGTTGTCAGGGATATCACCAGACGTACGCAATCCTGAAATGCTGCCAAGGTTTGTAGCTATCGCGTTTCTAATTGCTGTAATGTCTGCCATTATGCAAGCCTTGCCTTTACGTATGGCTCTAGTAGTGCCTGTACATCAGGGTCTACACGAGTGACACGCATCGCTCCAATGTCACCGAATCCTGCAACACCTAGAGGCGAGTCGTAGCGCTTGAACTGGCGCATAGACAGGATGATGGCAGCTTGCTTGACGTCATGTGGCACGGTGGCAAAGCCCCATGTTCCGGTTACCTGTACGGTGGCCTCTTGATTGATGCCGTAGTACGGGAACTCAGGGAATAGGAAGTCACCTACAGCGCGGATTCGCGTGTAAGGCGTATATAGACCACCGTTGAGGTTGTTTAGCGGCTCTAGCTGATAGTCAGATGCCGCCCATGTCACATCAAAGTTGCCATCAACCTGCGAGGAAGTCTTGAGGGTAGTGATTGACGATAGGTCATCAATCTCACAGATGTATGGGGACTGTGGGCTGAAGATACGGGTTGCAGTCGTTGGATAGAACTGACGCTCTGTATATCCGTCAATCTGGCGTGAGGCAGCGTCAATACTGAGCTCTAGTAGCGTGTCATCCACGCTGTCAGTAATTCGTAGTGCGGCCTTCAGCTCATTCAGCGAGCAATAGGGATTAGTTAGCGCCATGAGGACTCCTTTGCCTCTATTCTACCGCTCGGCAATGCGCTTCTTTAGCTCAGTAGTAGAGATGCCCTGAGTGTACGGGATATACATAAGAGCGATGTCCCGCTCGTCTAGCCATTCCTGAGTAAAGCCCATCTGCTTGTAATAGTTCTTTTTAGCCCAGTCTGACCCAATAATAATTACGTCAGGCTCTACTAATTCAATAGCTGTTGTGCTGTCTGCCCCGCCTACATTAGGGATGACTGAACTTACCCAAGTACAGGCCTGTAGAACAGCTTTACGCTCCTCATAAGTCATGATAGGAGGCTTGCCTTTGTATTCCTGAATAAACTCGTCTGTATTGAGCGACACGATAACATCTCCGAACTGGGCACAACGCTCTAAAAAGTTCACGTGTCCCGCATGGAAGAGGTCGAATGTGCCTCCGGTATATACGATTAGTCCCACCTGTTTTCCCTTCTTACCTTTAGCGACCAGCCACGGATGCCTAGGTCGTGTGCTGCTACCTTGTTTGAAAATACGGAGTTGTTACGAATAAAGGTCATGCTGTTGCGATGCTGAAAACCACTTTGCAGCGTAGAGCTATTGTCGTGGTGCACAACGGCGTCAATCGTGTTGAACTCCACGCCTAGCTCGCGCATACGCCACTCGTACTCGTCATCGTCGAAATAGATAGGATGGAACACCTCGTCCCAAAGCCCAGCCTTCATAACCGAGCCTTCTGTTGGAACTACACAGCTCCATTTAGGCGTAATGTTCAGGAAGTTGAACTTAGTCGTATCTACGTTCTCTGCGATGGTCTTGAGGGCACCCGGCTCAAACCAAGAGTCATCGTTTGGGATAACCCAGTAAGGTGCGTGCGGAGTTGACTTGATAATTAGATTCCAAGCTCCATTAGCACCGAGTCCGCTAGGAACCCTGATTAACCATAAGTTACGTACGTGCTTACTTAACTTTGGCTCGAAAACTTTAGTACCTGAGTTATCTATGATTACTAAATGCTCTACAGGATAATCAATGGAGTCAATAAGCCTTTGAGCTAGGTCGAACCGAGTCAGGGTTGCGAAGCCCAGTACGGGTATCACAGCTGGCTCTCTAAGAATGGCTCCCAGCTCTCCTGCCAGACCTTCTCTACGTCAAACTGCTTGGCAAAGTCAATAGAAGCCTGTGAGCGACCTCTACCGCGCTCATAAGCCATCTCTAGCGCTTTGACGATTGAAGGCACGCTAGGAATACGCCAGAAGGCGTGCTGTGAAGCATCCCATTGTGGCTGACCGTCTACTAGGAAGCCGTCTTCGCTTACAAGGTCTTGTGAAGCTGCCCAGTTAGATGCAATAACAGGCGTGCCACAGGCCTGAGCCTCGATTGTAGGCACTCCAAAGCCCTCACCGTAGCTGGCAGCCAACATGACATCCATGCCCGTATAGAAGGCTGCTAGGTGCTCCTGAGCCATGCCGTAGCGATACTCTAGCGGGTTAGGGAAAGCTACGGACTCCATAGGCAGACCTACAGCCTTGATTAGCTCGACTAGGTTCCAGCCAATACCCGAACCGAGTGGGTCGGTGTGAATGTACAGAACCGAATCAGGATTCTTCTTGTGGAAGATGCTGAAGGCCATGATGTTCTCGCTGAAAGCTTTACGGTGTAGCAAGCCCGATGCCTTGTTAGCTGCAACCATGCCGACAACGAACTTGTCCTCGGTCTTCATAAACTCGTGGATATTACGGTTGCCCGGTAGCTCGAAGGTTGGCTTGTAAACCTTTGTCTCAATGCTGTGAGGGATGTAGATGTTCTCGATGCCCTTATCGTCTAGCTGACGCTTCCCAGCGGGTGCCATTGTGATAGGGGTAACGTTTGGCTTACGTAGCCATGCCTCGACCTTTGGCGGTAGAGTCTCGTGGTCTAGTGGCACCCATGACGCAATGCGCTCAATCTGGTCGTACATAGGCGAGGTCATTACCCAGACGTCGTACAACGTGATTAGCAGGTCTTTTTGGTCAGGGTTTAGTTTCTTCCAAGTATCGTGGTCTTGTGCTGCCACGTCATTTGAATACTGGTCGAACCCCCTAGGAAAGTGAGGTACCTTACCGTGTGGAGTCTTAATAGTTGACTTTGTGCCCTCCAAACCGAAGTTTGAAAGCATCGCAACGTCAATTCCGCTGCGCTTTAGTCTGTCAACTAGGTATTTAACCTGCTGTCCGTAGCCAGTAGGTGCGTTGTACGAGTTAGACCATACGGATACAGTCCCAGATAGCTTTTTGTAGGTTGCCATGCAACAACCATACATAAAAGAAACCCCCCGTGCAACCTACAACACGGGGGGTTTCAGCTTAGTTCTGTGGACTAGGAAGCAGCTCCACGGAAGAACTTGATGTGACCAGCGTGGGTCAGGTTACCGTCAACGCGCATGGTTACGCGGAAAACGGTGGTGTCGGTATTAAAAGCATAGTCTGAGGACTGGGCAATTTGGATTCCGCCAGCAACGCGAGCCTTGTAGCTCGGGAGGTGGCCGAAGAGTACCGACTTAGCGCTGGTACCAGTTGCAGCCATAGCTGGGTTCTCAACAACGTTGTAACCAGCAAAATTGTCTGGCTGCCCTACGTTGACGGTGTAGAGGTAGTTTCCAGCGTTGTCCTTTAGAGTACGCATCTTACCGATGGTGGTACCTGCTGCCATGTAAGCAACACCCGGTAGGCGGCGAGCTGCGCCGTCAAGGGTGTACTGAAGGTCAATCAGGTTGTCAGCGGTGAAGAGACCAGCTACTCCGGTGCCTCCGGTGATGCCAGAGCCAGCAGCGGTGACAACACCAGTTGGCTCTACAGTTCCGGTACCTAGGGTTAGTCCGGTGTTTACACCGAAACCAATCGCGTTACCAGCCTGCTCAGCGATGGTAGCTGCGATGTTAAAACCGGCGTCATTTAATAGCTCATTGCTAATCGGCACCAAGAAACTATATTTGAAGGCTCCTAGGGTGATTGAGCTGAAGGTCGGCTCGGACTCTGCGATTGCAGAACCCTGACCCTTGATGGTTGCAGTTGAGTAACCAGTTAGGGTTGGGATGGTTAGGTTTTCACCAGTTGAGGTGTTGATAACCTG
>RFTL01000121.1 GCA_009923455.1 Actinomycetota bacterium
GTTCACCGTGAGCAGCGAGCGGCCGCTGTGGATCTCGCAGTCAGTGGGGTGGCCATTACGAGGCACATCCTCAGGAGCAGAGGATGCAGCAGCAAGACCACTGGCCTCAGGAACTGGGTGTGCCTCAGGCGTGGCGGGACGCCCAGTAGCAGTACTAGGCTCCACCCAGTCAGGGGCCCAGTCGCCGAAGCGGGTACAGAAGCAGACCGCCGCCGCGGGGCAGCCATACGCCCCACCGTACCAGCCACTGCTGTTAACGGTAGGACGGAGACCACCACCAGGCCGGTGAATCTCGCAGTCAGCGGGGTTGCCGTTACGAATCACGTTGGAGGCCATTTTCTTGAATGGCGACCGAGGCAGGGATGAGTTCGTTGTACTCTAGCTTGCTTCTGATTATAGCATCTATGATCAGAATCACTTCAATTTTTTCAACTTTTCTATACTTGCCTAGTCAAAGTTTTCACACCACCAAGCTGATAGAGGCACCAGCTGGCTGTGCCTTAGGCTTACGGGCTCCACCACGACCGGCACGACGAGCAGTAGCCTCAGAACCATTTAGGGTAGTGGAGGTGTAAACACTCTGGTCATCACGGTCTAGATCAGGACGGGTAGGTGGTATAAAGCTGGGAGCATTGGTATCACCGCGATCCTCTGCCTCAAACGCCTTCAGAATATCCTCTACACCGCTTGGGCCCCTCATCTCACGGCGAGCAGTCTGGACAGGCTGTTCCTCGGGTTCAGGAGTCCATCCGCCGCCTGCTGGACCAGAATTTCCGCTAAATGCAGGCATACCTACAGGCTCAGCTGACTGGCTGGGGCGACGATCAAAGCCCATACCCATAAAGTTGGCGAAACCAGGGGCACCGCTCTGGCGTAGAGCCTCCTGAGTTACCTGACGGGCAAGGTCAGGATTACGCTTCAGCACCTCATCCATACCAGGCATCTTTGAAGAGCGGAAGAAGGTGTTTGTTACGTGGCACATTGCAGCACTCATACCCAAACTAAACAAGAGCTTAATCTCAGGCTCAGTCTTTACCTTCGTCTTGTACTTATCGTATAGCTCCTCAAAGATCTCATCGTAATCTTCCTGATTCTCATTGATTGATTCGGACCATCCATCAAGATTGACATCAATTGGATTGAACTTCTGATTGAGTGTCTCAAGGCCAGTTACACAAGTCACAAGTAGCTGACGCTGGAACTTAATACTCTTCTCAAGACCAGCAGAGTCAGAAAGACGACTGTACTCGGCCTTGATCTCCTCGAGGGAGTTAGTCATATTCATCTTGACACCCTCGATTCCCTTGGACTGGAGACGACGAAGCTTGTTTAGCAACTTAGCCTTCTCAATCGCCTCATCCTCAGCAGAGAGCTTGGGAGCAGAGACAGGAGCGGAATCTGCCGCGGCAGCAGAGCCAGAACCGCTCAAAGGAAGCGTATCAAGATTCTCAGATCCAAAATCATTGCTGCGATTGATATGAATAGTATCAACACCACCTAGCCCAATTCCAGAAGGAGCATTGATATTGACAGTTCTCTGTGTATCCTCGATGTTTACGAAATCAATACCATCGCCTAGATTTGAAATGGGAACCGGTGGAGGATTGCTAATCTCAAAAGTAGATCCGCTTGACTGATAGGGAGTTGCTG
>RFTL01000122.1 GCA_009923455.1 Actinomycetota bacterium
ACCGATGGGAGACGGAACCGAAGCCAATTGAAGGTTATGCAGAGTTTGAGGTCGTCAACCTAGGATTCTCGCCACGAGAACGCAGCTACCAACTTGATACCCTATGCACAGGTGCCGATCAACTGGTTGAAGCAGCCCAAATCCAAGGTGCGCGACTGGTTGGCAGGGCGCAAGGAGCTTACTTAGAAATTGGGTTATCTGATGCATTCTTTGATCGCCCGGAGCCATTACAAACGATCGCGGTCGTCGAAACTGAAATCTTTAGCTCTGGCACCCGACGAAACTTAGTCCTTTATCAGATCGATGGACTGGGATTCTATTTGGATGGAACTGAATCCAAAGTCCTGATGAATTTGATCTGGTTGGGCACGACAGAAGGCCCGCTAATCCCCCATGTAGAGCCTAGTGTGATTCCCAACTTCCAGTCAAACCTGATCCGGCCTCCCTATGTCGGCTTGACCTTGAATCAATCCAATCAAAGTGTTCCATCAACTTCCCCCGAATTGGTGATCCTGACACCTCAAAGACTGACGCTGTATAGCGATTTAGGTCTTGGGATGGGATTGGAATCCAGTATTGCTCCGGTGACGACCGCGATCGCGCAAACGGTTCACCTCGGATTAGGGATTGGATTCTTTGGTGTTGTTAATAACCCAGTGGTGGGTGAGATGGGCGTCGGGGTCGGATTTGACGCCACCTTACAGAGAGGAGATACGATCGCCTCTTTGGGTGTCGGCCTTGGCATCGAATTGGCAACCGAGTCGATTGAGACCCTACAAATCGGCATCGGGGTTGGGGTAGATGCTTCCTTACTCGGAGTCTGGGCATCCGATCTAGGCATGGGCATCGGCTTGCAATCTTCCGCCGTGGATGACGCGATCGCTCAAATAGGAATCGGGATTGGTGCCACCACAGATTCCAATCAACCGATCATCGGAGATCTGGGTATCGGGACTGGGTTCCAGTCTTCAGCGGTGGATGATGCGATCGCTCAAGTTGGTATCGGCCTTGGAGCTGAAGCCGAGATCGCCTTTGAATTGCTATCTCAGATGGGTGTCGGGGTTGGGATGGATGCGGTTCTTCCCAGCAGTTTTGAGCCTGAAACCGATACCTTGCTGGCAGCCCTATCAGGTACCTACGATAGCACTCGCAGATCGGCCATGAATGCGCTGATTGCAGGGCTCAAGACCAATAACCTATGGTCTACGTTGGTTGTCCTCAAGCTCTACGCCGCTGATGTGCAAGGGGATGCTCTGGTCAACTGGAAGACTCCGGGCACCTTCAATTCTACGATTATCGGAAGCCCAACCTTTACCCGCGATCGCGGCTTTGGAGGATTCAGCACTTCTAATTACCTCTCAAGTGGTTTTACCCCAAGTACAGCCGGAAGTGTCTATACCCAGAATTCAGCGACCTTTGGGATCTATAACACGGGGCAGGGAACCAGTGATCAAACCGACGCCGGGGTGCAAAATAACACGGCGACAACAACCGCAACACGATTATTGAGCCGGAATAGTAACAACGCGGCCACATCCCGGATTAATGCCATATCAGATGGGCCGTCTAGTGTCTCTGGTAGTGCGACTGCCGGGGTTTACACCTCTGTAGGTTTAACGACTGTTTCCCGAACCGCGAGTAATGCCAGCC
>RFTL01000123.1 GCA_009923455.1 Actinomycetota bacterium
TGCTTGGTTTACCTGAGTCAAAGCACCAAAGATGTTTGCAATGTCTGCTTTATTGCGAGCGTAGCGTTCATTGGCCTGTGCACGCTGTTGACCAATTAAGTCAAGGGCAGGCTGAAATCCTGGGGTAGGGTCAACGTAAAGACCTTTAGCAGTGTTGCTAACGTTCATCCCTGCAAGAGGGTTCGTAGCGGGCATGTTGTTTGGAGTCGCCATATTTAACCTACCGATGTCAATCCAGCTAGTCGAGCATTAATTGCGGCTTGAACAGCATCTTGTTGAGCTGAAGCGCCACGGGTAGTTCCTAGCCAGTCTTCAGGCTTTGCGCCATAGTTAGCAACGAACTCTCTATTTAGTTCAGAAATCTGGTCACGCAACGAGGTGCGGAGCCTGAGCTCACGTGCGTTCATCTGCGCCTCTTCACGGCTCAGTGCACCTGCACGGCCACCAGCCATACCACGAGCAGCAAAGTTGCCAGCGAGACGACGACGGGATTCTTCAGCGATGCTTCTACGGTCACCGAGCTCTTGGTTAATGTCGAGGGTTGCACGCTCTTTGCTTGCTAGCGCATTGATTCTGTCACGGTTAAAAGCGGATTGTGCACCCTGAAGCTGTTGCATGTATACAGGGTCCTCATAAACATTCCATTGTGGCTGAGCCTGCTGAGCTGCAGCGATTGGCGTAGTTACACCCTGAGGGCTAGTCATCTGACCCTGGCCTAATTCAGGTACGGTAACACTGGTTCCTTCAGCCTCAGATGGAGGAGTGAATCCACCACGCTCTTCGTCCCAGTTCCAACCTGGAGCTGGAGCTTGAGGTTCAGCTGGAGTGAACTGAGGAGTAGCAGCTGCCTTCTTTTGGGCATTGGTAAGCATGGTCAAAGCCTGCTTGCGGCCCATGCCAGCTGCAAGCATCCTACGGAGCTTTGCCTGTCCTTCAGCGGTAGTTGCCATTAGCGCATAAACCTCAGTACATCAGGGGAGCTATATGCTCCAGCGTTCATGCCCTGCATCTTCTGCAAGACTGCATTTCTTCTCGCTGCAAGCCTACGGTCTCGGCTTGCGTAACCAGTCTTGTCGACTGGGCCTAAGTTTGGGGAGCTGCCTACAGCGCCGTAAATCTTGCGACCCGCAGCATAGGGTGAGAACTCGAAGGTTCCGAGCTGCGAACCTCTTTCTGCACCTAGCATTAGTTTGCTCCTCTGGACATCTTTGCCTTTACGCCTATCATCGGGGTAAGGCTAAAGACCTGGACGGGCGAAGTTGTCCTTGTACCGTCACAGGTCAAGTATAGCTCAAAGTAGATGCGTCTAAAGCGTAGAGACTGGTCTAGTTTGGTGACCAAGCGGGTCAAAGTGCCGAGTGGGAAGTTGCTAATAACCGATTCGATGGAGCCTGGAGTTTTGGGTCTATCCCATGTTGAGAAGACCTCATCAAAAGTATTTTCTTTGCCTAGCTCATCAAAGTTGTAGTAGCCGTTGTCGTATTGACCATCTTTGGATAGCTCATCCCAGCTAACGGTGATAGGGCGCTCAGTAATCGCAACTGGTACGGCAGAGGCACGGACTTGACGTGCTGTCGTGATATCTGCAGACCAGAAGTAGAGGCGCTTCCATTCCACAGGTGTGGCAAAGTCATAAATCTTGGTCCTTAG
>RFTL01000124.1 GCA_009923455.1 Actinomycetota bacterium
TTTTATGCAAGCCTGCTCGACTTCTAGGAAGAAAGTATCAAGGCATCCGGTGTAACGTCCGGAAGCATGGTGAATCATTGGGCTTGCGTGTCCTAGCTCGCCAGCCTTTGCAGATGCCAGCAGAGCATCAAGGCGCTCATCACCCAGCATCTCAACCAACAAGGAAACCTTGTAGGTTGGCTTGATACCGCCACCCTTTATCAGCTGCACCGCTTTGGGTTCGTCTGGATTCTTCCAGTTTAGAGTCCCAGGTACTCGCAGGATTCGGTCTAAGTTCGAGACATTATCAGTACCGGGTAGAAGTTTGTCGGCAAAGTCTCTGATGCGGTATTCAAGCGTGGTGCGCTCCCTAGCTGACTTGCAAAGCTTTGGGCTGCTCAGGATCTTGTACCCGTGCCACCCATTGCCGGTAGAAACCACGATGTCGCAGGTATCAAGTATCTCTTTACAACTGCCCGGCACTTTGGAATCTAGATCTACCCAAACTGCCCCAACTTGCTCGATGGCATCTTTGCCTAGCTTGCGTCCGGGACCTTCGGGAGCAACCCTTGGACACACGCCTACATAAACATCATAGCCACGCATTGCAAGGGAGATGATGTGCTGGCTTAGTGCTTGCCCCGCTTCACCCTTGAGACATTCTGGGAGCCGGTAGGTTGTCCGGTTGGCGTGGGGTTTGTGCTTTGAGAGCGGACGGATTTCGATAAAGCCGTCAGTGTACGGTTTGAATAGATGCCGTAGGAAGGCGATAGCCTGAACGGCATCAGTGGCTGGAATAGCCATGATGTGTACCTATGTTTTCCTTCAAGATACCTACCTCAGGGAACCCCCGGGGATCAGCCGGGGGCTGGCAAAGCCAAACCTTGAAGGATAGGTTCACCTACATTATACACCAAACGCAAAACCCGCTCAGGTGAGTGTGAGCGGGTTGCATACTTGAACCCTGCAAGAATCAAGCAGCCGATTAGATCGACAACGGATTATATCCCAGCATCAAAACCAACATGGTCTGCTATAGCCTTGGCTGCATCCGACCAACTATAGGCAACAACAAAAGAATACCCATGCGGTAGCAAGGAGTCTCGGAAGGAAACCTGCCCCGGTGTTAGCCTACCCTTACCAACCTTCATCTCGATAAACAATCCGGGAGCAGGAGCAGGGAGGAAGATGTCCCAGACTCCAGCTTTGACCCCCATGGCTTTGAACTTAGCAGCTGTTCTAATGTCCCTGTGACCTCCGTTAGGGCAGTGGTACAAGGTAGACAGTTCTGGATGCTTTGACTCCATCAGGCGTACCCAAGTTATCAAGGCGATTTGTTCTCGGTCTTCAAGATGTTTCAAGGTTCTTCCTCAACTCTGCCAATGCCTCTGTGAGCCTCTGTTTGACGATTACAGGCGGTAATCGGTAACGGCTGGCTATCATGTGGATTGTCTGCGGTACACGCCCATCTAAGCCAAGATGCAACACAACCATTTGTCTGGTTTCATCATCCAGCCGTGATAGATGATCCATTGCGCTTCCATCCTCGACACCGTCAAAGTATTCATTCTCTGCGCTCTGAGATGTACCGAAAACAGCAGACTCGTACAGCACGAGGTCAGTCCCTTGGATGCCATGATGC
>RFTL01000125.1 GCA_009923455.1 Actinomycetota bacterium
CCAATTTTCGCACAACTAATAATCAGCGACTTAGGGTTTGTCGATCTCATTACGAATGAGCTGCTCTACCCCTGAGCTACAGCGGCTTAAGTGATTTGCATTCAGACACTTACGGAAGAATTTTGGCTTCTTTGGAATCTGACGAGTCACCGAATTGTCACCGAATGAAACGGAGAAGTTCTGGTTAGCGCGGCGGGATGGAAACAACCCAGTTCGCCGCCGTCAAGAATCAAGCAGCGACAATTGCAGCTTTCACCCTTTGGACCGTTGAGCCACCCTTGCCTGTGATCTTGGCGGTGTTTCTGACAGAGTGTCCCTCACTCAGCCTGCGAACAATGTCGGAATGCTTCTTGAGGAAATCCGCAGTGGAATCCTTTGTTCCTTCGGGCCTTCCCAGCTTGCGACCTTTGCGGCGTGCCTCTTGAAGTCCGCTTTTGATGCGCTCCGAGAGGGTTTCGCGTTCCGCCCGCGCCATCTCCGCAAGGAGCGCGAACATGATGCCAGCGGCAGGGTTCCGTTTCCCATTCGGCAGGAGGGTTTCGATCCCCTGTTGGTGCCAGTAGAGGGAGACTTTAAGCTCTTCCAAAGTCTCAATGAATCCGTGGGCAATGCTGTTGCGGCGTGCCAGACGAGAAACTTCGTGAACGAGAACCTTCTTGATGGTCCCAGCTCGCGCAAGTTCTTCGGCGCGGTGTAGTCCGTGGCGGGCGGATTCATCGGCCATTCCCGAAACTTGTTCTTCACAGACTTCCAAAACCTCATAGCCCTTGGAATCGGCGTAGGCTTGAAGCTCCGAAATCTGGCGGTCGTTCTCTTGCTTCAGTGTGGAGACGCGAACGAGGATGGCGACGGGGATCTTGTTGCTCATGCGCCGATTCTGTCTGGCCGTGATCTCACTGCAAGTAAAATTGTATTCAATTAAACTAATGATTACGAGAATACGGTCACGATTACAAATCCGAACCAGAAATGGGGACAAAAGGGGATAATTCTTGAGAGGGATTTTTTGAATACACCCAAGCCGACCTTTTTGTTCCCACTCCCTTCAATAGCGCGCAACAAGGTTGCAGCGGACTAACCAAATGAATTTGGTGGCGGCCCAAAGGTCTGGTGGAGGGAATGATGAAGGTTTGAAAGATCCCAAGCAGCAATTTGCTCCCGCCGCTCAATGTGGATTAATCATGATAACGATGAATCCGATCACAAATAGAATCAACAGCACGACAGCACCAATTTTAGCGGCCCTAGCATTTTGAATTTCAGTTTCTTGTAGATCCTTTCTTCTGAGCGCAAAAGCTGCTTCATCCGCCAGTCTCTGAGCTTCCTGCTCTCGTTCTTTCCTCGCGGCCTCAGCTCTCAGCTTTTCCATTTCTCCAGGCTTTCCCACCAGATCGCCGAGCCAAATCAAATCCGATGCGCAATGCTTGCACTTGGCGAAACCTACAGAGATGCGGCCCCCGCACCAAACGCATTCTGGCATTGCTGTTTCCGCTGCCTTTTGCCGAGCAAGTTCGGTTTGCAGCGCATCCAACTTTGCAGAAACGGCATTCGTTGCCTTCAGTTGGTTCTGTCTTTGTAGCCCAGCAATA
>RFTL01000126.1 GCA_009923455.1 Actinomycetota bacterium
CCGCGCGGGAAAAGACATTCGAATGTCCAAAGGACAGCGTCAGCTTGACATGAGAATCGCTGATCTCAAGAGGGAGCTGCGGGCTCATCCATCGCACGGCTGCGCGGATCGTGAAGCTCACGCTCGTTGGGGTGAGCGCTACCACAAGCTGCGCAAAGAAATTGACCAAGCAATTGCGCAAATAGAAGGTCGCACCAACCAGGTTGCGAAGGTGTTTGAGCGAATCTGTTTACTGCTTACGGAACTTGGTTACCTGGTTGAAAAAGACGATGACTTGGAGATTACTCCGAGCGGTTTGCGCCTAAGCAAGATTTACGGTGAGCGCGATCTGTTGATTGCAGAGTGCATCAATAAGGGCGTCTGGTCAAAGCTTGATCCCGCCAGCCTGGCGGCACTTGCGACTGCTCTGGTTTATGAGGGCAGGAAAGACGAAGGTGATTACGAACCCAAGCTTCCCAAGGGAGAATTCCGTCAGGCGCTGGAGGATACTGAGCTTATTCAAGAGCAGCTTCTTGATTTGCAAATTCAGCATCGCTTGCCCAAAGAGACGCAGCTAGAGCTGAATCTTTGTTGGCCGATGTATCGCTGGGCAACCGGGGGCAGACTCGACGATGTATTGAAGCTTTCCGGGCTGCTGCCAGGCGATTTCATAAGGTGGTCTAAGCAGCTCATTGACCTTTTGGATCAGCTCGCTCAAGGAGCGGATCCTGAGCTTGCAGAGACCGCGTACAAAGCCATGGACCTTGTCAAGCGCGGCATAGTCGCATACAGCTACTACGTCTGAAGTTAGGCTAGGGGAGTGCGCAAGGTTGAGCTGTGGTGGAGAATTCCACTAGCCCTGATATCGGGACTGTGTGCGCTTTACATTTTCCCAACCGAGAACATTTGGGTAATTGCACCACTGATTCCTGCGCTCTTGCTGGTTGCCACCTTGGGGATGGGTTTTTGGCTCGCAGTCGCAGTTGGGTTTTTGGCCGGTCAGATTTACTACATAGCCCACATTGAGTGGATGGCGCTTTACCTAGGCCCAGTGCCATTGCTCGCACTGAGCACTTTGATGTCAAGCTATTTTGCGCTTGGCGTCGGACTTACGGCCTGGCTCTGGCGCAAGCTAAAGCCCAAGCCAAATCAGTTTCTTTGGTTTGCGATACTGGCAGCTAGCGTTTGGACGCTGCGAGAGTGGTTAGCCACGAGCTTCCCCTATGGGGGTTTTCCTTGGTCCAGATTGGGAATGGCTCAAGCCAGTGGGCCTTGGGCAAACTGGGCATTTCTTGGCGGAATAAGCCTGATTAGTTTTGTAATGGCGCTGATTGGCGCAATATTGGCGCTGTTGGTTATCGGGTATAAAAAACGCGGAGCTAACTTCAAGGTGATGGGCATTTGGGCTGCCGGATTGGCAGTATTGCCTGCCTTGATACCGCTTGGTCTAATCGCACAAAGCACTCAAACGGCCAACATCGCCGCCGTTCAGGGGAACGCCAATGCCGGGCTGTTTTCAAATCTGGAGCGCGGCACCATCTTGAAAAACCACATCGATGCCACGAAGCTGGTCCGAGAGTCAGAACTGGCGGACT
>RFTL01000127.1 GCA_009923455.1 Actinomycetota bacterium
GGGTAACTACACCAAGCCGGGGCTTCGCAAGAAGATAGTGGCGCAGGTAAAAGCAGCCGCTACCCATGGCACAGGTGCAGGTCAGTGGTCAGCCCGTAAGGCACAGCTTGTTGCCAAGAAGTACAAAGCTGCTGGCGGAGGGTATAAAGATTGAAAGCGCCGCAGAAAAGCTTGAAGGACTGGGGGGACCAGAAATGGCGAACAAAGTCAGGCAAGCCATCGTCAAAAACCGGCGAGAGATATCTCCCGGAGAAAGCGATTAAGGCGTTGAGCCCCGCTGAGTATGCTGCCACTACGAAGGCAAAGCGGGAAGGAAAGGCGAAAGGCAAGCAGTTTGTTAAGCAGCCTAAAGGTATAGCGCAGAAAACATCGAGGTTCAGATAATGGCTGAGAAATGGATACAGAAGGCAATAAAGAAGCCCGGTGCTCTGCGTGCTCAGCTTGGCGTAAAAGGAAGCAAGCCTATCCCTGCAAAGAAGCTTGCCTCCGCTGCTCAAAAACCGGGAAAATTGGGTCAGAGGGCAAGACTCGCTCAAACTTTGAAAAAATTGGGCACAAAATAAATGGCATATACCACTAGCACCACGAATTTTAACCCCCCTCTTACCGAGATATTCGAAGAGGCGTTTGAGCGTTGTGGCTTAGAGATACGCACGGGCTATGATTTTAAGACCGCCCGTCGTAGCCTTAACTTCATGCTTACGGAGTGGGCTAACCGTGGTATTAACCTGTGGACAATAGAGCAGGGGTCGATTAACTTAGCGCAGGGGGTTACTACCTATGACCTTCCTATTGATACTGTCGATCTGCTTGAACATGTTATTCGTACTTTTTCTGGTCAAGGCCCGAACCAGACGGACCTCAACATTACTAGAATTAGTGTTTCTACCTACTCCACTATCCCGAACAAACTCGCCCAAGGGCGACCCATCCAAGTCTGGGTTAATCGTCAGAGTGGCCAGACCACAGATTTGCTAGGCGCGACTCCTGCGTACCCACAGATTAATGTGTGGCCTGCCCCCGATCAAGGCACGACTCAGCAGCCGTATTACGTGTTTTACTACTGGCGGCTAAAGCGGCTATACGACGCCGGGGATGGTTCAAACGTAGTAGATATTCCGTTCCGGTTCTTGAACGCTATGACTGCCGGGCTGGCCTACATGATTGCAGTTAAGAAGCCCGAGGTGGCTCCTGATCGTGTAGCGGCACTTAAGGCTATGTACGAAGAAGCATGGATGCTGGCTTCCGAGGAAGATCGGGAAAAAGCTGCTATTCGCTTCGTACCTAGAGAGATGTTTTTCTAACAATGGGTAACAGGTTTGCTAGCGGTAAAAACGCCATCGCGGAATGTGACCGCTGTGGGTTTCGCTATAAGTTAAAAGAGCTGAAGAAGCTGACAATTAAGACCAAGCAGGTAAGTATTAAAGTCTGCCCTACCTGCTGGGAACCCGATCAGCCGCAGCTGCAGTTAGGTATGTATCCAGTAGACGACCCGCAAGCACTGCGGGACCCGCGTCGGGATAACAGCTATTATCAATCTGGCTACAACGGATTGCAGCT
>RFTL01000128.1 GCA_009923455.1 Actinomycetota bacterium
CACAAACTGGTGCTTGGTCACCTCATCACAGGTATCAAAGTGTATGAGAACCAAAAGAGAGCGTCTGCTCCCCAAAGAGTACCTGCACAGCCTAGGTCGTCTGCTAGCCCCGTTCCCCTGAAGAAAAATCAGGTCGCTGAACAGGTAGCCAAGCAACGCTATGCGTCTTCTAATTCCCGTGACGATTTGAGCACAATCATCGCTAACAAATTCTTGTAACCCCCAACCCTATATAAATATATGGCTAATCTCACAGAACCCTCCTTCTCGTCTGGTAAGAGAGAAGAACTCGCTGACCTCATCGCTCTCGTTGATGCTAAGGATACTCCTTTCACATCGATGGCTAAGAAGGGTAGCAAACCTGGCAATACGCTTTTCAGATGGCAAGCGGATTCCCTTCCGACACCGAAGATGACTGGCACAGTCGATGGTACTGATGTCACCTCCTACGACAACTATGTCAAGGATGGTGCTAATGTCTATCGTGCTGAACTCAGCAACTACATCCAAATCTTCCGCAGAGCCGTCCGTGTGTCCCCGCTTACGCAGGACATCGCCACAGTCGCTGGTGTGCGTGACGAACTCGCCAACAATGTCGCTAAGGGCATTCAGGCTATCAAGCGTGATATGGAAGTCACCCTCTGCTCCAACAATGGTGCTCAGGCTGACAACGGCACAGTTCCGTACCTCACCCGTGGTCTCCACAAGTGGCTTCAGCCGATTGCCACAAAGGACACAGTCCTTCCTGTCGTTGACCAGTTCTGCACCCCTGCCGCCAATCGTTCGACTGTCGGCACAGCCGCTCTTACTGAGTCCGTTGTCCAGAATGTCCTGACTGGTATCTACTCCCAGACAGGCCAGTACAAGGACTATGACGCTCTTGTCGGCACAGCCCTCAAGAGAGCCTTCACGAACCTCGTGTTCACGACTGCCTCCTCTGGCTCGACAAACACCCAGACTGCTATCCGCACCTTCAATCGTGAGGCCAACCAGTCTTCTTACATCTCGTCCGTTGATGTCTTCGAGGGCGATTTCGGTAAGTTGAGACTCCACCCGTCCCACTACCTGAACGCCACCGCTGGTGTTGGCTCGACCTTCGCTGGTTATGTCATCCCCTTCGATATGGTCGAAGTTCGTTACGGCGGCAATGTCGCTGGTGTCACCGCTCTCACCAACAATGGTGGTGGCGAAGCCCGAATGATTGAAGCGGTTGCTGGCCTCTGCGTCTACAACCCGCTGGCCTTCGGCGTGTTCGACTTCACCGCCTAATCAGACAATGGCTGACATCATTCAAGACCTCGCTGAAGTGATTCCTCCTGACCTTAGAAATAGGGTCAAGCAGGAACTGCTTATGGGGTGGAGAATGGATGAGGCTAAGGCGAAAGCCGAAGCCAAACAGTCAGCCATTTTTAACCACGCCAACGAAGCCCGAAGCATCGATGGTGTTGGTCAACTCAAGGCTCGTATACCCTTAGCCGCTTGGCACTACTGGGGTCAGCGGTTAGGGTACGAGTGCTGGGAAGATAAAGCC
>RFTL01000129.1 GCA_009923455.1 Actinomycetota bacterium
GCCTGCGACTGCGACGATGATGCCGCGCTTTAGACCAAGAACGCCTAGATAGTGCTGAACCTGCGCAATGTAGCTCATAGGCACGGTGTCCCAAGTGCTACGTGCAGTCTTGACCTCTAGGACAATCCACTCTTCAGTTTTGCGGTTGTAGGCCAGTGCGTCTGGGTTGGCGTGTAGGTGTTTCTTGTGAGGATGAGCATAAGTGCCAGTCTCGTATACGTCGAAGTCTGGGTGCTCTTCCTGCCACAGTTTGAGGATTGGCTCCTCGAATGCCTTGCCGAACCGAATCGCCCAGTTCTCTTTTATCTCACTCGAGATCTTCCCGGTCTTCTTGGCCCATAGGGCGTAGGCTGACTCGTAGGGGTTCAAACCTAGGATTGTGCCTACTTCACTACCCCCGATGCCTTTCGACCGCTCAGCGTGCCACTCAGGGCTTCCTGCGGTATAGATTCCAAGCAACTTAGCGTTGTTGAAACTCTCCGGTGCATATAGCTCCAATTTATTCCTTTCGTTGGTAGCGTTAGCTTATGGCTCAGCACCGACAATTTACAACGTCGTATATCAAATTGTTACAAAGCATCCACGCGGTCGGTGGCGTGCCCTGCGAGAAGTACCCACAGTTGTTCTACCCGGAGGACTTTCCTGACCCGGAACACCGCGCCATTGCTACTCGGACGGCCAAGAAGGTTTGCCAACAATGCCCCATTATTGAGCAGTGCTTTGAGTACGCGCTAGAGACTAATCAGGAGTTTGGTATCTGGGGCGGGACGTCACCGAACGAACGCTGATTTGACATTTTCAAAAAGCTGTCAATAACATTCGTTTTATGAAGAGTTATGCAGCGTATGAAACATTTATCCAAATGGTCGAAGAGCACCCAGAGCGTGTGCCATGTCGAGAGAGCGATCCCGATTTGTGGTTTGCCGAATGGGGCGAAGACCAAAGCATCAACTATCGCTATGCAGTCAATCAGTGTGGCAAGTGCCCGCTAATGCGTGAGTGTGCTGACTATGCAATCCGTAACGATGAGGTATACGGCATTTGGGGAGGACTGACCCCGAAGGACCGACAGAAGATGCGTATAGCTCGCGAGAAGCTACAGCAACGGACTATCTAAGCTCTGGGTCGCTGTCGTCGTGCTCGTCGGCTACCTTGCCGAAGATTGCGTTCTCGTCCTCAGCGGAGATTTCCCCATCCTTGACGTAGGCGCGGGACAGCTCCTCGCTGATCTCCATTAGGCCAATAAAGGCTGCCATAGCGGCTGCCTGCCAGACCTCTACGCCAAACACAAAGCCACCACCTAGGGTGCCAGATACCTTTAGGACAATGTAAGCGAAGGTACGCTTTGAAATGGACTTGACGTTCACTTTATCTCCTGTTTGCACGATGGACAGACCTTTGGTGCCACCACCGTTTGCGTTTTCTTGTTCGTTTGTTTTGGCGCTGCAGACTGGGTTTTGACCCATTCGACGAAGTCAAATTTGTCGGCAGTGCTTCCGAAGACTCCACGCTCTA
>RFTL01000130.1 GCA_009923455.1 Actinomycetota bacterium
ATTGGGAAACGAAATCGTTGCCGCCGTATGAATGCGCCGCAACGTTTCAGGAACCTTGATGACGATCGCATGAGTGCCTGTTTCAAATGCGATCGTTAGAGTTTCTGTCGGTTGCCAGTGGACGAGTCCGGCTTCTAAGTAAGGAGGGTTAATCTCCATGTCGAACATCCAGACTCGTCCACAAACCGACTTCAGCACATCCCACTGTTGCATTAGACGAACAGCGCAGCGTCTCCAGAAGTGAACTGGAACAAGTTGCCCTGGAAGGTAAAGGTCAGGTTGTACTTCATGCTGGTTCGCACCTGGTTCTGCCCAGAGCCATCCGTGATCCGACAGGGACCTTTCCGGAGGTCGCCGTTGCTGGTTTTCAGTTCAACCCAAATCAGCTTTTGCACTTCGTCGTCGTCGGTCAAGAACGGCATGATGACTTCGTACATCGCCCGATCGCCTACGATCCGAATGCCGTTCACCTGAATGGTTCGGTTAATCCCGACGATCGTTTGCTTCTGACCGAAGCCCGATTTCATGTCGGTTGTATCTTCAGACTGGGGCTGCTCCTGAGGCGAAGCATCGGTAATCCCCAAAAGCTGGAATAGCTCATAGGTGGTCGCGGTTGCGTTATCGGCGATCGGTGCAAGCAGCGCAACCACGGGCACAGTCGTGGGAGTTGTGCCGACCAAAATTCCATCTGCCAGACCTGCAGCATCAGGAATGTTGACCTTGGCTCTCACTGCGCCAAACATCAATTCCATGTCGTGCTGCAGGTAAAAGGCTGTATTTGCTGAAACGGAAATAGAGGTAGCGCCTAAAAGAGCAGCTGCCTCCATCGTTACGGTGTAGAGAGTGGGCGTATTACCTGTGCCGCTAATGACGGCTACTTTCACTTCGGTGCCTGCAGACACCACCTCTTTAGAGGGAAATCCCATAATCTTGAACTCTCGCGAGAAAATCTCAGCGATCGTTCCTACGGAATGTTTTTCCAGCCTGGAGGGGCAGAGTTCGCATCCGCCCAAGGGCGATCGGGAAGCCTGGCCTCAGACAGGCGATATTCTCTTGAGAGGGGCAAGCGCACTATTGTGGCAACTCCAAGCCCTGAGCGACTGTGACTCGCATTAACTGTTTCCTGCTGTCCTTCCTCCTGCTCCTCCCAGCCAGCGCAATTTAGCTCACCAAAGCCGATCGGATTCACTGCACAGGGGAGGTAGGGGTTTCCACTGTTGAACCTGCAATTTTGGCAGGATTTTTCTGGTTCAACCGGAGCCAGATTGTTTAGGCACTCATGCAATTTTTCGATCGCCTTAAAATCCAGCTCAATGTCTAACGTGGAGCACAGATCAACAAAAGCTTTGAAAGCGTCCAACGGGTTTCGATCGCTCATAATGTTTGCGGTTTATTTGCAACTCTAGGACGATAAATAAAACACTTGCACTGCTCCAGAAACAAATCCGTTGCAGGCTGATAACGAGATTTTTCTTTAGTGATGAACTGGGTTTCTATCTTC
>RFTL01000014.1 GCA_009923455.1 Actinomycetota bacterium
GCAACTAACTCGATTTATCGCTCGGGAACATCTTCGACTGAGGGTTTTCTGCTTATCTTCGAGAAGTGCGTCTAGTAGTTGAGGATTGCGTAGCCAGAAGCCAAGTACTTTCTAACCGAAGCTTCCCCCTCGAATTCATCCAAGAGTTCGATGCCGGCCTCGGCGATCTGATCCGCCACCTGATGTGACTTGGAGCAAACCTTGCAGGCTCCGGCAATTTGCTCCTTGACCCTCAAAAACTGAGAGTTAAACTTCCCGCCTGGCCGAAGGATTTCTGCCAGCGCTTCCGTTCCAGAGCCATCAAAAACAATGGCCACCTCATCGCCAGAACTCACAAACTCGTGTGCAGTGCGAAGCGCTCTATAGACTCGGCTCGCATCACCGTCAATCGGTTCGTAAATGAAAATTGCTACCTTCAAGCTCGTTGCCCTCCACTCCAGATGAACCTATGTCTATCACAAGATCGGATGGGACCTTCTGGTTTTTGCAATGACTGCGAGACCGGTTTTCAGCGAGTTTGATTGTTATCACGGAGCGGTTATGCGCGGGCAACTGACCCAATCTCTAGCCAGCAATGCTTGTTCTGAAAGGGACAAAAACCCGATTTTTCACAGGTGCGAAAAAGCTTGCTGAAGCGCTTTTATCATCCAAATCGCGAAGCGCTGGGTAATGTTTCAACAGACGAGAAGCTTGAAAGGATTGCCGTGAGCTCTGGCGAATCAAGTCACGAATTTGGTACCGAAGCTTGGCTAATCAAGACGGGTGGACGCCTATCAATTCTTCAAGCCATAAAGATATCGGCTCAGGGGCTTGCACAGACGATTCGGGACAGAACATCCCGAAGCAAAGGCTTGACTGCCTCGGAGGCCTCGCGCCAGCAAAAGCAAGTTTCGGCGGCGAGAATTGAGCTCGCCAAGGTTCTAGGTTCACTTGGTAATCGAGTTTTAGATCGACAAGGGCAGGCCATGCTGAATCACACCTGCAGAACCTACATTTTTGGTTGCGCCCTGCTATCCGATAAAGACTTTATGCGCGTCAACCACACAGCGGCAGTGGTGGCGGCACTGGCTCATGATGATGGTTTGGTTCGGCCCTCGACCGGAGGTCTCTGCTTTACTGGCGATAGTGCGCTCGAGGCCCAGAACATGATGGGGCATTTGGGAGTTCCAGACCGAGCTATCGGAGTAGCTCGAAGCGCTGTGATTTCACACTTCCAACCAATACTCCCAGCTGCGTCAGGTCCGGAAGCCAAGCTGGTTGCACTTGGGGCGAGTGCAGATGTCATGGGCATTGGCCTGCGAAAGATCCATCCTCAGATCGTGAGTGACGCTTTTCAAGAGTGGCCTGAATTGGACTTTTTCCCTGAATTGAAAAAACTTCTCAAGGGCGAGATCAGACGTGCCCCTAGAACTCGCCCAGGTGTCCTTGCCCTTTCTGGTATGCCCTATCTCCTTCGAAGAGCTAGCTCGGATAAAACCAAGGTTTGATAAGAAGTACTAAATCACCCTTGTCAGCACGTGGACAGTTGACACAAGACACCCCGCATGTTCTATCGATGAACTCACCATTGAATTGAATGCCTCTGAGTTTGAGCCAGCGTTGAACTATGTGCTGCTAGTTTGAAAGCTAGGACCTTTAGGAGTTAGAGAATTACTCTTCCCGCAATACCAACGCTCGAGGGTGCTTTTGTTCGGCTCGAACCTCTTAGTCACGCCAGAAGCGCAGAGCTTGCAGAGGCGACTGAAGACGGTCGACTTTATGAACTTTGGTACACCTCAGTGCCCGACCCAAGTCGAATAGCCCAAGAAATTGATCGTCGCTTAGACCTGTATGCAAAGGGATCAATGATTCCATTTGTCACGATCGACAAGGCTTCTGGAAAAGCAATCGGCATGACCACATTCATGAACATCAAGCTTGAAAACCTAAAGGTTGAGATTGGTTCGACCTGGTTGGCAAAAAGCTTCCAAGGCACCGCCATCAACCCAGAGGCAAAACTGCTGATGCTTCGTTATGCATTCGAGTTTCTGTCATGCAATGCGGTGGAGATTAGAACTCATGAGAAAAATCTCCAATCCCGCGCTGCAATCGAAAAGCTTGGCGCAAAGTTAGATGGGATCTTGCGCAACGACATGGTGATGGCGAATGGGAGTATCCGAAACACTGCTGTCTACTCAATAACCAAAGAAGAGTGGCCCGGTGTGCAAGAAGCGTTAATCACCCGACTAAAAAGGCTGCAGTAGACAAAACCAAGTCCAAGTAGTGTTTGTCTATGGAACTAATTACCTGCCTTTGGTTCAACGGTAACGCCCGAGAGGCGGCAACTTTTTACGCAAGCATTTTCCCCGACAGTGAGCTAGAAAGTAATTGGCTAGCACCCACTGAAACTCCTGGAAATCACCAAGGTGAAGAGATAGTGGTGAACTTTCGCATATTCGGAAAACCATTCATAGCCCTCAACGGTGGCCCGCAATTTCCCCACAGTGAAGCAGTCTCTTTTCAGATACCTTGCAAAGATCAAACCGAGATTGACCATTACTGGAAGTTGTTGACTGACGACGGTGGACAAGAGAGTCAGTGTGGTTGGCTGAAGGACAAGTTTGGGATTTCATGGCAGGTGACGTCCCCGAAGATGATGGATTTTCTTTCTGGTGCAGACGCAGAGGGCTCTGCCAGAGCTACTCAGGCGATGTTGCAGATGCGAAAAATCGATTTAGCCAAAATGGAGGCCGCCTACCTCGGTCAATAGACCAAGCAGGTGCAGGGCTACAGCATGCGCTTATTCCAATCAGAAGCAGTCCTGTTGACGATCTTTTCCTAATCTCATAAGCAACCCCTTGAACTTGTTGCAGGTCTAGGCTGTGCAGAGTAGTCAATGAAAGCAGGAAGCCATGGCAAAGCGTGATTTTCTGAAGCGCTTAGGCCCTGGCATAGTTACCGGAGCTGCTGATGACGACCCATCGGGAATCGGTACCTACACCTCCGTCGGAGCAACCGCTGGCTACGGATTTTTATGGTCGGCGGTTTGGCTTTTGCCTTTTGCCTACGTGGTTCAAGAATCTTGCGCCCGGCTTGCGTTTGTCACCGGTAAAGGTCTTGCTGCGGTAATCAAATCTCGAATGCCCAGCTGGGTCTTGGTTCTAGCAGTTCTTTTAGTCTCTATTGCGAACACCGTGAACATTGCAGCGAATCTCTCGATAATGTCTGCCGCACTCGGACTGATTGCACCAATTGAAACTTGGCTCGGGGTGGTGCTGTTCGCAGTGCTATTGGGTTTCACCGAAATCGTTATTCCGTATCACAAATACGCCAAGGTATTGCGCTGGCTATGCCTGAGCCTGCTTGCATATGTCGCAGTTTTGTTTGTTGCTCAGGTTGACTGGCAAAAGGTCCTGGTTTCCACTCTGATCCCAAGTTTTGATTTCTCTCGAATCTCATTTGAGCTTTTGATTGCGCTAGCGGGGACGACGATTTCTCCTTACCTGTTCTTTTGGCAAGCTGCTGAAGAGGTCGAGGAGCAACGCACTCTTGGCCGAGGAGAGATAAGACCTGGTCAACTCACAGCAATGCGTGGCGATGTGTTCTCGGGGATGTTCACCGGCGTATTCATCATGTTCTCGATCATGGCCACATCGGCAGCGACCCTGCACGCTCAAGGAATCACTCAGGTGAACAGCGCTGCCGATGCAGCTCTTGCGCTCAAGCCAATTGCTGGAGAGTTTGCGAGCTTGTTGTTCTTGCTTGGCATCCTGGGTGTTGGACTGCTTTCGATTCCGGTGTTGGCAGGATCAACCGCATATGCGGTTGCTGAAACATTTGGTTGGAGAGAATCCCTCGAGCTAAAGCCTCGCCAAGCCAAGGCTTTCTATGGGGTGATTGTTCTCTCCATGGCAGTTGCGCTGCTACTAAACCTTGCGGGCATCGAACCGGTGAACTTTCTTCTTATTGCGGCAACTCTCAATGGACTGACTGCACCAATTTTGATGGCCATCATCTGGTGGTTAGCCAGAGACAAAAAACTGCTTGGGATTTGGGCATCTGGAAAGGTCTCTCAGTTTTTACTTGGATTTGCCACCCTGGCCATGGGCTCGCTACCCCTGTTCTGGCTAATGGCAAAATAACCGCGCTCTTTCAGCTCCGCACGCTGCGAAGAGTTTTTGAAAACAAAGCCGTGAAAACGACTAAAGCCATGACAACTGCAAGACCGATGTATGAGGGCTGTATACCAAAGTGCTCTACACAGAACCCAACAACTAGCATGCCAAGCGGTGGCGCCGCATAGAAAACTGATGTCTGAGCACTAAAGATCATCGGGTGCTCAGAGGCTGGAAAGCGGCTCTGAATCTGAGAATTCAAAAAAGGCGAGAATGGCCCCCATGACAATCCCAATAGCGCTGCAAAAAGCAGCATCAATGGCAATGGTAGGAGCAAAGACATACCTAACGTGCCAAAAGCTGCACCGATGAAAGCAATCTGCACCAAGGTCCTGCTGGAGATTCTCTGAACTAACCAGCCGTAGGCAAATGCACTCAAAGTCGAACCAGCCGCCAACACAGAGATAATGAGGCCAAGCTCAATAGGTCTGCCGCTTGACTCAAAGTAAGCAGGTAAAACCACTGATTCAGTTGGAAGATAAATGGCGGCAATCACTAAGACCGCGATTAGCAACACCCGAAGGTATGTATCCTGCCAAAGTCTTCTAAATCCCAGACTGAGTGCACCGTGAGTCCCGATTTCTAAGCCTGGCTGTGACGGGGTTTTGTTTGCTGTAGTTCGCTGAACGAAAAAGATTGCGATTGCAGCCAATAAGAAAAAGCCGGCGGCGACTAAAAAGGAGTTCACCGCTCCAACCAGGGCAATCAGCCAGGCACCTAAAGCTGGGCCGATTATCCAACTCGAACCCAGCAGCCCCTCATGAATACCATTCAATCTATCGACATTGAATTTGGCATGCTTAGCTGCACTTTGAATCATGGTTTTTCTAGCGGTATAGCCCAGCGGATCGAAAAGCGCACCGAGCAGAGCCAAAACTAAAATTGCCCAACCGTTGAGCTGGCCAAAGATTGCTAAGAGCGGAAAACCTAAAACAGAAGCAGTGGACATAAGGTCCGCAAAAGCGCTAACTCCTCGATCGCCGAATCTTTGAATCAGAACACCACCAAATGGGGCAATCAAGAGTGAGGGAATTGACGAAAGTGCAACCACCAAGCCCGCGAATGCCGCCGAATCGGTGACTTCCAGAACTAGCCAAGGAATAGTGATCATGACCACCGAATTGGCTACCCCAGAAAGAAAGTTTGATGCTTGGAGAGAATAAACGGATCGCATGAGGTCGCCTGTCTTTTTTTCTGGCTAGCGTTGTGTGCCAAGGGTTAGATGCAGTGTCTCAAAACCTCGAATTGTTTTTCCAGCCCTGAGCTTTGGCTCGCCAACCAGTTTCCATTGTGAAACATCCGGGTAGAAATCGAGCAGGGTATTCCAGGCAACTTCTGCCTCTAACCTTGCCAGGGCTGCACCGATGCAGTGGTGGGCTCCATAACCAAAAGCTAGGTTCCTTCTGGCATTTTCGCGGCCGACATCAAAACGATGCGGGTCGCCAAAGACTTCTGGATCATGGTTTGCTCCGACCAGCATCAGGATAATGTTTTGCCCCCGTTTTACCTTTGTGCCATCGCTGAGCTCAAGGTCTTGAATTGCACAACGCAAGGTGTATTGAACCGGAGATGCGAATCGAAGGGCTTCTTCGACCATCGAAGGCACTAGCTCACGATTTGCCAAAACACGTGCGAGCTGGTCCGGATTTCGAATAAGTAGCTCTGTTCCGACACTGAGTAAATTGACCGTGGTTTCGAATCCAGCCACCAGAAGGAATGCGCCTGTTCCGACGATTTCTCGATTAGAGAGAGTGGCTCCATCATTCTCCGCATTAGCAAGGATAGAGAGCAGATCTTCTCCAGGATTTATCCTGCGCTGTGTCACAAGATCAGAGATGTAGCTTGTGATATCAGAGTTGGCCTGCTCCAGCTGTTGTTTTTCTGAGATGGATCTCGGTCCATCCAATCCAAGTTGAGCTAGGACATTGCCCCACTGGGTAAAGAGCTGCCGATCTTCTTGAGGGACCCCAAGAATTTCGCAAATCATCGCAATTGGGAGCGGGTTTGCAAATTCAGATACAAACTCAATCGACCCCGTACCGCTGTCAAGATTCTCTGCGAGCTGACTTGAAACCTTGTGGGCAAGGTCTTTCCAGCCTTGCATGACGCGATGCGTGAACGCGGGTTGAATCAGTCTTCGGAGTCGAGCGTGCTCATCTCCGTCTTTTGACAAGAGCGAGTCGAGAAATGGATCAATCGCATCTGAAGGGGCTTGACCTCCAAAAAGGACACTCTCCACAAAACCCATGTCTTGAGGCAATGTCGCCCACTGACTTGATTTCAAGACCTCACTGCAAATCTCATGCTTGGCGGAGAACAGGACTCCTGTTTTGCTTTTCACAACTTTTTGAGTGCGCAAGCTATCTGAGAACTCAATCAGATTCGATGAGGTCTCCAACCTCCCGATCGGATCGCCAATTGCAGACAATCCAGCTATCAGCAGATTTCCGCCCCGAAATCCGATCTCATCCAAAATCTTCATTAAGAATTCTCCCGACCAACAAGGAATACAACATCTGTTGTATAACAAGTGTTGTATTCTTGTCAAATAACGAATCAAAGGTCAGGAAAGCTTGGAATCTCAAGACCGAGTGATTGAAGCCACTCTTCGAGTTATCAAATCTGAGGGCCTAAAAGGCGTGACGGTTCGAAGAGTTGCTCAGGAACTGGGAAAATCCACCACCGTGATCACTCACTACTTTGCCAACAGACAGGTGCTGTTGGAGACCACACTCGCGAGAGCTCTTGGAGAAAGTAGAGCTTCAGCAGAGGCTGCTATCCGAGATGCGTCCGATCCACTGTGGGCTTTTTTGGACTGGTCTATCAGCGAAGAGCACTCGGAGTTGTGGGAAGCGCTCCTGGCGGCATACGCCGCAGGGATTGACGAAGAGGTTTCTCGTCAAGTAGATGCTCTGCTGCAATGGTGGGATGAGCGCTTTAAAACACTCTTGGAAGGTCGTGAAAGTGGCGGTTATTCACCAGCGGAAATTTGCGACATAGCTGGCGTGGTGGTCGAGGGAATCCTGCTCACCCAAAACTTCGCCAACCCAAGCGGCATCTCGGGAAAGAAAGTTCTAAGAGCGACTTTGAGCTCCCTGATCTCGGATTCGCACTGATTGCTCAAGGTCTAGATTAGATTCCGGTCGTTGGGTGCGCCAACATTTGATTTGAGCTAGAGCTCAATCTTGAGAGTTTTTGCGATTTTCTTGCAGCGATTTGCAACCGACTTTGCTTCACTTCGACTCAATTGTCGAAGCCTTGGCAAAAAGTCAGTCATGAGAGATTCGTCTTCGGTTGCGAATTTCGCTGCGGTTGGGAGGGAATAATAGGCGACTATTTTGCTCGAATCAGTTTCAGCCCAATGCATTAGTTCTTGGTATGCCAGCCTTCGCTCCTGGGGGGTCAGCTCGACATGCAACAGCAATTGAGGAATGTGCCAGCGAATCTCCTGCTGCTTGTAGGCATCTAGGTTTTTGAGAATCTCTTGCTTGTGCGGGAGCACGGATTCGGGCTTTTGTTCGGCCACTCGCATGGCTACGTAGCTTGATCGCATAACAACAACAGGGTCGGCATCGAAGAATAGGTTGTAGACCGCATCTAAAGCTTCATTTGAAGTCAGAGCCTGGTCAATTACCTCAGCGGCTCTTCCAACCGAAGTTCGATTTCCACCTTCGAGAATCTTCTTTATGTCTTGAATCACAAAAAAATGATAAGAGCGAAACTTAGAAATTGCTTTGCGAGATTGCTAGCCGATTACCCTCTGAATCACTGAACGCTGCAACAAAGGTGCCTGGAGTTACTTCTGTCACAGGGTATAGGACTTCCGCGCCGAGACTGATTGCTAGCTCCAGTGTGAGCTTCGCATTTGTAACCGAAAAATAAACCCTCGGCCCGTCAATAGATGGGACATAACTCTCCCCAAAAGCCAATGCTCCAGATGATCCGTGAGCTGCCTCTTTGATTGGGAAAAGTGCCATCGGGTGCCCGTCAGTGAGATTTCGAATACTTTTGAATAGAAAGCAACGGCTCGATCTAAGTCTGTGACCGGGATTTCGAACCAAGCGACTGGATTCAAAGCTAACCGCCATTCTCTTTACTCATAACTCAAGGATTAGAACCTTGGTTCACGCCGTTAGGATCCCTCGTTATGGGGAATTCCGAATGGCACCTTGCACAGGTCAATATAGCCAGGCTCTTGGAGCCACTTGACTCGGAGCGCTTAGCTGATTTTGTGGCGGCACTCGATCCGGTTAATGCTGAAGCCGATAAAGCACCTGGGTTCGTTTGGAGACTCAAGACCGATGATGGAAATGCAACTTCACTGGTTGCGTTCGAGTGGGACGCGAGTGGGACTGCGGGTGTGATCACAAACATGTCGGTTTGGGAGTCATTCGATGCACTGAAGGACTTTGTCTACTCTCCAAAGCACCTCGAGGTTCTGCGTCAGCGTAGGAATTGGTTTCACCAGGTTGCCGAGGCAACCACTGCGCTGTGGTGGGTAAGAAGCGGCGAGCTACCCGACCTGTCGACTGCAGAGCTAAAGATCAGAAAATTGCGCGAGCTTGGTCCAACTCCAGAGGCCTTTAGCCTGAACAAAATCTTTGACCCCGCACAGTAACTAGTAGCTGTAGAACATTTGGTGAATTTGCGGACCAAGAAATTTAATTCTACAATTTGTAGAAACGTACAGAAAGGTAACCCTTGAGATTCTCCAAGAGGGCAGCGATTGCCACGACCGCAGCATTGTCACTTATCGGAACTCTGGCCGCACCAAGCTCCGCTCACGTCAGCATTGTTCCCGGTGTTTCCGCAGCGGGCAACACGACCGATGCTCTGACTGTCGGTCGCAACAACACCATCAACTTCCGTGTTGGTCATGGCTGCTCGCTGGAAAAAGACATCATTCACCCAAAGACTGGGAAGATTGTCGCGACCGCAGCGCTAGACAAGTTTGACACCCTTGCTTTCTCGGTGACAGTGCCAGTCACCGCGCTGGGAGAGACCGGCAGCACCATGCCACGACCTGAGTTTGTTCCAGGTTGGAGAACCACATCAAAGAAGAATGCGGATGGGACCGTGACTGTAAAGTGGCGCGCAATCTCAGATGACTTCGCACTTCCTAATGGCCCAGAGGGTGACACCGGAGCAACCATGTTCTATGACTTTGGTCTTCGAGTTGCGTTCAGCAACGCAACCCGCGGTCAGCGCGTCAGCTTCGTGGCTCAGCAAACCTGCCTAGTCGACATTCCAAAAGCCAGAGGCTTCAAGGCTGGTCGACTACCTGTTTACGAGACCTGGGATGGAACCCCTGATGGTGCAGATACGGTCCTTGACAACAACGGCCGTGGCCCGGCCCCGTCAGTTACCGTTAACCCCTAATGATCAAAAAACTGATTGCCGCGTTGCTGGCACTGTTCCTAATTGGAGCTGTGCCAGCTAACGCGCACTCGCAGCTTGTGGATGCAAATCCGAAACCAAATGCCGTTGTGAAGGTTGCACCAAAACAGATTGTGCTGACCTTCAACGAAGACCTGCTGAGTCTTGGCGAGAGTTCAAATGTCATCACAGTCACTAACTCGAGGAATCGACTAGTGGGGACAACAAATCTCAGTGTCTCAGGGGCCAAACTTTCGGTCCAGTTTCGATCAAACCTGACTCCTGGTCGCTATACAGTTTGGTGGCGCGCGCTATCTGGGGACGGGCATCCGATATCGGGGAAGTACCGATTTACTGTCAATAAACAGTGACGCAGTTTCAGCTGTCACGCTTTTTTAGTTTGAAATAGGTCTTTACCTTTGCAACGATCTTTTCAAGCCCCTGCATGCCTTGCTTGTTGAGCTCTCTAGCCCACTCAATCTCAAGAGCGAGAATTGAGAGCCCGAAGAAGATAAACAAGATTCCCGGGCCTGGAGTGACCAGCATGATTAGGCCGAGAATCAAAAGCGTAAAGCCAAGAAGCATGGTCAGCATCCAGCGAATCGGGTGAGGTAGCTTCGAGAGAATCTTCTTTATCTTTTCCAAGATCTATTGCCTAACGGTAGGGCTCAATTATCTCAGGCTAAAAATCCAAGCCAACTGGGAAAAATCTAGGCTTTGTTAGAAAGTTCCCTAAATCTCACACCGCCATTGCATCAGGAGTAGTGTGACTAGGTATTTTCCAAGGATTTGCCGCATGAAAAAAACCAAACAGTCCAAGGTTGCCAGGACCTCTGCTTTAACTCTCGCAGCGATGGGAGTGGTATACGGAGACATTGGAACCAGCCCCATCTATGCCTTCAATGAGGCTGTTAGGGCAGGTGGCGACACTAGAGATGAAATACTCGGTGTCCTCTCGCTCGTGCTTTGGACCCTGACCGCAGTGGTCTCCATCAAGTATTTGGTTTTCGTGCTTCATGCCGATAACCGCGGTGAGGGTGGGACCCTGGCGATGTTCTCGCAGTTGGCGACCAAGATTCGAAACGGTCGCTCCGGAATCATGGGTTTCACCGTCTTTATCTTTCTCATGGCGGCTGCCTTGGAGTTCTCGGACGGTATTTTGACCCCAGCAATTTCTGTGCTTTCCGCGGTGGAAGGCATAAAGACGGTGAATGCCGACCTCGAGTTTTTGGTAGTGCCCATCACAGTGATTATCTTGGCTGTGCTGTTTGCCGTGCAGTTCAAGGGCACCCACCGCATTGGGGCGGTTTTTGGTCCGGTCATGATTTTCTGGTTCTTGACCATCTCTGTTGTCGGTGTCTCTCAGGTGATTCAGAACCCTGAATCACTGTTGGCGATCAACCCGATGTATGCGATCCAGTTTGTTCAGTCTCACGCGGTTGAAACCCTCTTTGTTATGTCATCTGTGATCCTTGCAGTTACCGGAGCAGAGGCGCTATTTGCGGATCTGGGTCACTTTGGCCGGGGGCCAATACGCATCGGTTGGTTTGGGCTAGCTGGGATTGCCCTTCCGCTCAACTACTTCGGTCAAGGCGCGCTAATCCTGCGTGATCCAAGTGCAATCGGCAACAGCTTCTTTGGCATGGTGCCCCAGGGATTGCCTGCAGTTTTACTACTGCTAATCACCACGATGGCAACCATCATCGCCTCGCAGGCGCTGATTAGCGCCGTAGCATCGCTTGCCAGCCAGGCCGTGCAGCTGGGACTTCTGCCGCGCATTCGAATTCGTCACACCAATCGCCAAGAACGAGGCCAGATCTTTGTTCCCTTTGTGAACACCGTGGTTGGACTCGGATCTATCGCCCTCGTCATCATCTTCCAAACATCTTCAGCTCTAGCCGGTGCCTACAGCTTTGCGATAGCGGGAACCATGCTGGTTTCAACAATCGGTCTGTTGATTTTGACTGCGGGCAAGTGGAAGTCCAAGCGTTGGTTCTTGATTCCGATCTTCGTGCTGTTTTTGATCATGGATGTGACATTATTCTTGGCTGCCTCAACCAAGCTGGTAACCGGTGCATGGCTGCCACTACTTGTTGGATTCTGCTTAGCATCCATGATGTGGATCTGGCGTAAGGGTCGCTATGAGCTCGACAAGCGACTTAGCGCCACCTCGATGAGCTGGGATCAGGTCACCAGGCTAAGAAAGTCCAAGAAGGTCAAGTTGATGAACAGCTTGGGCATCTATCCATCGGCGGTATTGGGAGCTGTCCCACAAGCTCTCGAGCAGCAGATTAAGGTCATGGGTAGTATGCCCAAGGAGATTGTTGTGGTCACCGTCACATCGGTTGACACTCCTTACTCGCACAAGCCCCCCACCTACGAAAAAGTCAACGAATACCTATCTGTGGTTACTGTTTTCTCAGGCTTTATGGAACAGCGAAATGTCCCGAGAGCGCTTCGCTCCAAGGCCATGGTCGATCACTTTGACGAGCGTGAAGCCATCTATTTCGTTACCGATCGAACCTTGATCCCGGCCGATAAGACCGGTTTGAACAAGGCAGAAGAAGTTATCTTCACGACCTTGCATCGAAACGCTACCGCTCCGGCGCATTATTACCATCTGCCAGAGCAGCGAGTGATCACCTTCGATATATCTATCGAGGTTTAGTCTCTAGTGCGGATTGTCTAGATCGATCTCTTCACCATCAAATGGTGCTCTGGCGCTCCACCCCAGTTCGTTCTCAATCCTGAAGCGCAAGCGGTCACTAGCCAATGGCTCACCATGGGTGATGTAGGTCTGCTTGGGTGGATTTGGTGAGGTCTTCATCCAGGTGAGCAACCCGTCGGCATCGGCGTGACCAGACAGCGACTCCAGCTGGACCACCTCAGCCCTAATCGGAACATCATGGCCAAAGATGCGAAGGGTCTCAGCACCCTCGGCGAGCAAGCGTCCCCTGGTGCCACCGGCTTGGTAACCAGAGATCAAGATGGCATTTTTAGGGTCTGGGCCATATGCGGTGACATGGTGTAGCACTCTGCCGCCGGTCATCATGCCGGATGCGGCAATGATGATTTTCGCGCCTTTGCGCTCATTGAGCTCTTTGGATTCTTCAACGCTGTGGACCATCTTCACCGATTGGTACATCGCATCGAATTCTTCTGGGTTGATTCGGTGCTCTTCGCGATGCTTTTTGTACATCGCGGTGGCATTCTCAGCCATAGGGCTATTCACGAAAACAGGCACCTTGGGAATCTTTCCCTCATTCATCAAGCGCCAGGTGAAAAGCATCAGCGCCTGTGTTCTTCCAACCGCAAAAGCTGGTATCACAACTGTGCCGCCGCGCTCCAATACCCTGGAAAGCACCGGCTGCAATTCTTTCTCGGGATCAAACGCGGCATGCTTGCGATCACCGTAGGTGGACTCGGTAACCAATATGTCGCACTGCTCCAGATTTGCAGGCGCATTCATGAGCGGATCTTCGGTTCTACCCAGATCCCCGGAGAAGTGAATTACTCGGTTATTAACTCTTACCTGAAGCTGGGCCGCCCCAAGGATGTGACCGGCGTGTATGAACTTTGCCTTCACATTTGGAACAAGGTCAACTTCCTTATCAAACTGCACCACTCGAACACGATCCAATGCGCGCTCAACATCATCTGCGCTATAGAGCGGCTTCGCGGGTTTGTGTTTGGTGTAACCCTTGCGGTTAGCTCGCTCGGCCTCTTCTTCTAAAAGATGAGCACTATCGAGCCACATGATTTCAGAAAGTTCGGCGGTGCCCTCGGTCATTAGAACCTGACCCCTGAAACCATTCCTCACCAGTGCCGGCACATAGCCGGAGTGATCAAGATGAGCGTGGGTGATCAGAACGAAGTCAATGGTGTCGGGTGGGACTGGGAAGTCCTCCCAGTTTCTCAGCCTTAGGTTTTTGTAGCCCTGAAACAATCCACAATCAACCAGAATTCGCTTGCCAGCGGCTTCGATCAGATAGCGACTGCCGGTAACGGTTTGAGTTCCACCAAGAAACCTCAGGGTGTTTTCTACCACTCTCATTTGCTCATACTAGTTCTGTTTGAGCTTCAAAGAATCCTGATGGGGCTGCTATCTGTCTCCCTCTTCTTCTTCGTTCTCGTATCCTTCGCCACCACCTGTGACAGTGGCTCCAGTTAGGGAGCTGCCGTCATTGGACGCTGCAAGTGGCCCGAGAAGAAAAGCTGCGAGGGTGGAGTTTGGTCTTCCAGCAGATCCATGCTGATTAGCAAAAGCTTGAGTTCCGTCTTTGCCGCAAAGTGACTGAATTGCTCCAGAGCCACCTGGGTGTGACGAGATGTAACTGGTTAGGTCGTAAACATTTCCATTCACAACAGACCAGCAATCCTTAGCACTGTTGTGCTTGGCAACCTCTGCCACCGTGAGTGCACCGATCGCAGTGGACGCACCGGTATCGGTTGCCGATGCCGAAGGTGCTGGATCGGTGGCTGCCAAAGTTCCAATTGCAAGAGCCTGAAGCTGGGCCATTGGAGTTTGCTGTCCAGAGTGTTGACCCTTGAAGGCATTGGTGCCATCTTTACCGCAAAGCTGCTGCAACACGGCTGACCCACCCGGGTGCTTAGCCAGGTAGCTGGTCAGATCGACCACGGTGCCATCAACCGCTGTCCAGCAATCCTCCGGGGTCGAGTGCTTACTCAGCTCCTCCAAAGTGATGCCATCGGATGCCGCCGAACTCTCAGATGGTTGTGCGCTAGCCTCCGGCTGAACGACTTGAATCTTGGCTGCCCAGGTTGCTTCAGCACCGGAATGTCCGACGAAGTACGTCAGGGTTCCAACTGCCACCGCCGCAACAACTGCCGCGCCCATGGCGGACTGCAATTGCCACTTAGGGCGCGAGGTTGCTCTGCTGATAACCCATACCGCCACAGCCAATAGCAGCAGTCCTACCGATGCTGGGAAAAGAATGTCGCCCAGTGCGGCGTGAGCCTGAGGTAGGCCAACACGCTCAGCGAGCTGCTCTCCTGATTCCTTGGCCACAAAAGTTGCTGCCGTTCCAATTGCCAAAGTCCCAACCACAACTGGCAGGTATGCCTTGCGCAGTTTCGGCAGGAATGCCAGGGCAATCAGAGCAAGCGCTCCAAGAGGTACAAGGACAACCGCGAGGTGCACGGCTAGGGGGTGAACTGGTAAACCAGCGATGGTGTCGAACACGGATGAAGTTATTGATATTTGAGCCATAGGTTCAAAATACTCCTCTGCACAGTTTTCACTCTGGGCGAGTCTTGGGATTTGTCTGTGAGAAGTCTGGGAAAAACTATTTCGCAGGTACCAAACGCACCCGATCGACTGCAAAGTCGGATTGCTCTAGGTTCAAACTGGCAGAGAATCGAATCTGGTATTGCCCGGGCGCAACCGTGATTTCACCAATCAGCACCTCTTCCCATTGGCCGGCTGTTCCAGGAAACACCGTTCCACGCTTTATGTACTGGTCGTAAGACTGGTTTTGGTTACCGTCATAGAAAAGGTGATTGCCGAATAGCATTCGGCCATGAAATGTGTCTGCACTGCTTCGATACCTGAGATAGACCTTCCAGGTACCAACCACCCCGAAATCCGCCTTGACGCTGAAGCCCCGCTCCTGAGCTACAAATCCGCAAACATAACCATGGCCAGAAAAATCTGAGCTATCGACCCTAGTCTTGGTCTCCCAAAGAAACCCGCTTGCTGCATCGAGGTGAATCTCAATCGAGGTCTTGCCTGCAACAGCGCCTGACTTTGATGGAACTATCGGAACTATTGAGCCATCATCTCGGTACTCGAGTTTGTCGATCATTAATGACCTCGAGGTTGGCCTACCCGATACCCAAGCCGAGTGATAAAGCGCATACCACTGTCCCTTGAACTCCACACAGGAACCATGAATTGTTCCGGAATTCCCCTCGTAAACATCGATGTAGACACCCATGTTTTTGTACGGCCCAAGCGGGTGATCTGCAACCGCGTAGCACATCCGCTGTGGCCACTTTTCGTTATCCAAAGCGGGAAAGGTCAGATAGAAGCGATCCTGATACTTGTGAAGAAACGGGCCTTCATAGCCATCTAGGTCTGCACTTAGGTTCTTGATAGTCTCAGGCTTCACAGACATCAGATCCTCGGCTAATTCTGCAATCAGAATTTCCCCGCGACCACCCCAGACTAAATATGGGGTTTCGTTGTCAACAAAGAAACCAGGGTCTTGACCCCACTCCACATTTTGAACTTTGCCAAGGTTGCGAAATGGCCCCTCGGGACGTTCGCTAACTGCAATGCCGGTTTGAAAAAAACTGGTATCCCTGTCAATCGCACAAAAGGTGAGGTAATACTTCCCTTGCCAGTAATTGGCATCAATTGCCCACATATGGCTGATCGCCCAATCGACAGCATCGAGGTGAAGAATCTCCCCGTGATCAACCCAGTTGACTAGATCCTCGGTTGACAGGCAGTGATAGGAAACCATCGAATCATGGGTATTTGTGTCGGGTTGGTCGTATGAAACGTAGACATAGAGTCGATCTTCAAAGACATGCGCAGACGGATCCGCCGCAAAGATGTGATCGATTGCAGGATTCGCCATCAGATATCCAAGCCAGCTGCCTGCTTCGCAGCACCGAGTGCCACATATTCACCTGGTGCCGGCACCGTGACCGGCACTGCAAATACCTCAGCGGCAATCTGCTGAACCGCTCGGTTTGCCGCTGCACCACCGATCAACTGAATGCTTTGAATCTGATGACCCTGTTCAGTAATTGCGCGGGCGCCAAATGCCAGCCCATTTAGCATCCCCTCGATGCAGGCTCTCGCAAAGTTCTCTCGACCGCCATTTTTCAAAGTGATACCCAAGACCTCGGCTGTGGCATTAGGCAGGTTTGGTGTTCGCTCGCCCTCGAGGTAAGGAATTACCTTCACTCCACCGGCGCCAGGCTCGGCGTGCAATCCAAGCTCACCGAACTCATCGAGTGATGTCCCTAGGAGCGCTGCTCCCCACTCGAGGACCCGAGCAGCGTTGAGGGTGCAGACCAGCGGTAGGAAATTTCCATCCGCATCTGCAAAGCCGGCAATCGCGCCCGAGGGATCTGCACTTTGCTTTGTGAGCGAACCGAAGATTGTTCCACTGGTCCCGATTGAAACTGCAAATCCACCCGGGGTTAGCTCTAGGCCCTTGGCAGCTCCAGCGTTATCGCCCATGCCAGGACCAATGAGAACATCCTTTGCAATATCGGATCTAACCTGGGCTGCAACTTCTCTTGGTCCTAGAACCTTGGGAAGCACAACCTGCTTACCCAGACAAAACTCGATGACCTCACTCAGATACTTATCGGTAGCCGGGTTGAAGTAGCCGGTTCCGGAGGCATCGGAGCGATCGGTGAAGAGCTTGCCGATATCTGGGTAGTTCTCACTCAATCTCCAACTCAGATAATCGTGTGGTAAACAAACCGCTGCCACTCGATCCAAAATCTCAGGCTCGTTTTCCTTCACCCACAAAAGCTTGGTTGCGGTGAATGAAGCAACCGGCAGACTGCCGGTGTGCTGCGCGAGCCAATCAGCCCCGAAGTGCTCGATTAGCTTTATCGCCTGGGGAGCACTTCTGGTGTCATTCCAAAGCAGCGCATCGCGAACCACGTTGCCTTGGTAATCCAATAGCACCATGCCGTGTTGCTGTCCTGCGATTGAAATCGCTGAGACGTCGGCTATACCACCAGCTGATTCGATGGCCTGCAACAGTGCCGACCACCAAGCCTCGGGATTAACTTCAGTGCCATCGGGATGCTTGGCTCTCCCCTCCCGCACAACACTTTGGTTGCTGGGGTCATAAATCAATACCTTGCAGCTCTGGGTCGAAGAGTCAACCCCAGCAACATAAGGTTTTGGCATTGCTAGCGAGCCCCCATCAGGTGCTCCATGGCAATCTGATTTAGCTGCACAAATCCAGCACCCTCACCGTTGAAGTATTTCTCCGGATTGAAGTTGAACCACTCCGATGACTCGTGAATGCTTTTGGCAGTCTCCCCCTTGTTTAGGGTTGGCATAGCCAGTTGATCCAGCTTGCTTCGCTTTCTTAGCGCTTGAACCTCAGGGTCGCTCTCAAACGCTTGAGCTCTCTCGTGAAGCAGGTTATACATTCTGATGTTCGCTCTGGCTGACTCCCAGACTCCAGTCCAATCCTCAGTTCTGGATGGCTTGTAATCAAAATGCCTTGGGCCCTGATAGGCGATCTTTCCGTCTTTTCCAAACTCCAAAAGGTGCACCAGGGCAAAGGCATTCGCCAAATCTCCGTGACCAAACACTAGGTCCTGGTCATACTTAATGCCCTTCTGACCATTGAGATCGATGTGGAAAAGCTTTCCGGCATCAAGCGCTTGGGCGATGCCAGCAACAAAGTTCAGCCCGGCCATCTGCTCGTGCCCAACCTCAGGATTCAGTCCAACCATCTCGGGGTGATCCAGGGTCTCGATAAAGCCCAGGGCGTGACCAACGGTTGGCAAAAGAATGTCACCGCGAGGTTCGTTTGGCTTTGGCTCGAGCGCGAACCTAAGGTTGTAGCCCTGCTCTACAACATAGCTACTGAGGAAGTTCAAGGCCTCGCGGTAACGTGCCAGCGCATCAACCACATTCTTGGCACAGTCATACTCCGCACCTTCTCGCCCTCCCCACATCACGAAGGTTTCAGCACCCATTTCATGGGCTAGGTCAAGGTTTCTGAGGGCTTTGCGAATTGCAAATCTTCTCACCTCGCGATCATTGGAGGTGAAGGCTCCGTCTTTGAAAATCGGGTGCGAGAAGAGGTTGGTGGTGAGCATCGGCATCTTTAGCCCGGTTGCCTCCAGCCCCTTCTTCAATCGCTCAATGGCAGCCCGGCGTTGCTGCTCGGTCGAATCAAAAGGAAACAAATCATCATCGTGAGCGGTGATGCCGTAAGCACCTACCGCCTTCAGGTTCTCAAGGGTCTCCTCGATGCTGATGACTGCCCTGGTAGCTGATCCGAACGGATCGGCTCCCAACCAACCCACGGTCCAAAGTCCGAATGTGAATTTAGTCTGGTTAGCCATCTTGATTCCTTAGTTAGTGGGTTGGTATTGGAAGTCTTTGCCGCTTGGGTTTTGCTCGGAGAAAACTTTGATGGTTTGCGCCTTGGCAGGACCAAATGCCTTGAGTGTTGTGCCCTGGGTGAAGTCGACATCGAAGCCTTGGTTCGAATCTCCAAGCGGCAAAACAGCACCGGATCGAACATAGAGCGGTAGCGATAGATAGCCATGTTTTTCCTTGCGCCAGATACCGCCCTGGACAACTTCGCCACTAAAGAAATTCACCCATTCGCCCATAGGGAGATAAAACTCCACCTCACCAGATGCCTGCATAACCGGGGCGACCAGCAGGTGCTTACCAAGCAGATATTGACGATCTAAATACCAAGTGGTTGGGTCAGAACCAAACTCCATAAAGGTAGGTCTTAGTAGTGGCATGCCCGACCTCGAGCACTCAACCGACTCAGAGTAGAGATATGGCATCAGGGTTGCCTTGAGATTTACAAAGAACCTGGTCACATTGACAGATTCCTCGTCGACCGACCATGGCACCCTGACCGATTCATTGCCGTGCAGACGACTGTGAGAACTCAGCAAACCAAAGGCGAGCCAACGCTTGAAGACATCCGGGTTTGGAGTTCCCTCAAAGCCTCCGATGTCGTGGCTCCAGAAACCAAATCCGGATACACCAAGACTTAGACCACCGCGCAGCGTCTCCGCCATTGAGTCAAAGTTTGAGCTGTTGTCCCCACCCCAGTGCACCGGCATCTGCTGAGAACCCGCGGTGGCGCTGCGAGCAAAGACAACCGCATCCTTGCCTTTTTTGCGCTGCAGTAGTTCAAACACGGTCTGGTTGTACCAAAAGGTATAGAGGTTGTGTGCCTGCTCTGGATCGGATCCGTCGAAGTACCGAACATCAAGCGGAATGCGCTCACCAAAGTCGGTCTTGAAGCAATCCACACCCATATCAATCAGTGGCTCAAGCTTGGATTGATACCAGGCCCGTGCTGCAGGGTTCGTGAAGTCGACGATGGCATTGCCGGCTTGCCACAGATCCCACTGCCAGACCGAACCATCAGCTCGCTTTAGTAGATAGCCGAGTTCTTTAGCCTCATCGAAGAGCTTTGATGCCTGACCGATATAGGGATTAATCCAAAGGCTAATTCGAAGTCCTCGCGACTTTAGCCTTGAAAGCATGGCTGCGGGATCTGGAAACACTTTTGGATCCCATTCGAAGTCACACCACTGATACTCACGCATCCAGAAGCAGTCAAAGTGAAAGACCGAGAGCGGTATATCTCGTCTCTCCATCTCATCGATGAACTTTGTCACCGAAGCTTCGTCATAGTCGGTGACAAACGAGGTAGATAACCAAAGCCCGAAGGTCCACGCTGCCGGCAAGGCGGGCTTACCAGTTAGGTCGGTATAGCGCGAGAGCACCTCTTTGCTATCGAGGCCTGGGATAAAGAAGTATTGAAGCTCTTCGCCCTGCACCGAGAACTGAACCTGGTTGACAGTCTCTGAACCAACCTCAAACGACACCCTGCCCGAGTGATTTACAAATATGCCGTAGTGCCGGTTGGTGAGGTAGAAGGGAATGCTCTTATAGGCCTGATCGCTTTGGGTGCCGCCATCTTCATTGAAACTCTCAATGCTTTGACCATTTTTAATTAGCGCTCCGAAGCGCTCACCAAGACCGTAGCTGAGCTCGCCAACTCCAAGACCTATTCGAGCCGCGACGTAGGTATTGCCCTCAAAGAGCGCATAGAAGAGACCCCGCGCTGACTGCTCGGTCTTTAGCTCCCCCTTGAAATACCAGCGCATGGCAAAGTTTTGAGGATTTATCTGCAACTCTGTATCGGCCGCGATTACCCGAAGCAAATTTGGTTCTTCGGTTACTGAGAGTGGCTGCGGATTTTGGTTGATTGGAAAACCAATTGGCGACTTACCACCTGAGTGGTGCCAGAACCTAACCCCGATTACCGAAGGACTTGGCGAGGTCAGTTCAACGGTGATCAAGCCACTATTTAGGGTTTGACCGCGGTGTTCAACCTTGCGAGTAGCAAACAGCAACATAACCGAATGCTCTTTGGCTTCTACCTTCTGCAGCTGAACTGCCGGAAAAAGTGAGACACCAGATCGGAGCAACCAGAATCCATTTGTGAATTTCATGGCGCTCCGATCCGGTGCTAATCAGTTAGACCCGCGTGCCACCGGGAGCGCGCTTGCGAGCAAGTGCGTCAATGGTTGCAGCAAGGGCTAGAACCGAACCGGTAACGATGAAGCTGACTCCGGCTGGGAAGCCAAGGAGTCCTAAACCGTTGTCGATGATTGAGATAACAACTGCACCAATGGCTGCGTTGTAAAGCTTTCCGCGGCCACCGAAGAGGCTAACTCCACCAACGACCGCTGCAGCGACTGCTGAAAGCACGATGGTGCGACCAGCGGCTGCCTCCACGGCACCGATACGAGAGATGTGCATCAGACCACCCATGGTTGCCAAGGTGGAACAGATGATGAAGGCCCAAATACGAATCTGTGCGACGTTGATACCGGCACGACGAGCTGCCTCTGGGTTGCCACCAACCGCATAGATGTAGCGACCAAAGGTGGTTCTGGACAGCACGAACGAGCCAATAAACATCAGCACGATAACCATCGGAACCACAATTGGCACACCCTGAATCGGGTTAGCTGCAACCAGTGATCTTGGAAGGTTGAGGAAGTAAACCGCGATACCTCCAAACACCAGGTAAGCGGAAACCTTGGCGATGATGAAAGCCCAGGAGCGCACCGGTAGGCCTTCCTTGAGTCTGCGAACGCGATCCCAAACCGAAAGCAGGAATGCCACCAGGACAACTACCGCGAGCACTACCCAACCTGCCCAAACTGGGAGGTTTGAGTTCATGATGGCCTTAACCGCATCCACCTCAACACGCAAAATTCCACCAGCACCCAAGATGATCAGCATCACGCCTGGGAAACCCAGGAAGAATGCCAGTGAGATAACAAACGATGGGACACCGATCTTCGCAACGAAGATTCCAAGCACCCAGCCGGTGACAAAACCAACTGCGAAACCGATTAGCAGTGCCAGTGGCCACGGAGTTCCCGAGTTGCTGAGCTTCACGAAAAGTGCCATCGCAGTTGCAGCGGTAACACCGGCGCTCAGGTCAATCTCTGCGAGCAGGATTACGAAGACCAGCGCCATTGCGGTAACCATCAAAACCGCGGACTGAACAAACAGGTTTGCGATGTTGATCTCGGTCAGGAAGTAAGGGGAAAGATTTGCAAAGAGTGCCATCAGCGCGACCACCGCAGCGATGGCCGGAAGTGCACCCATGTCGCCTGCCTTGAGGCGGGAGAAGTAGGCCTTGACCTGGTCCGAAATTGAACCCTCGTGGCCGGTGTTGATTGTTACCTGCTCAGCCATTAGATCTCTTCCTTTACATTCGCTGAAATACCAGTGATGTAACCGATCACTTCGTTGTGGTTGGTGTTGGCGGTCTCAAGCTGAGCGACCATGTTGCCCAGGTAGAGAACCGCGATGTTGTCCGCAACCTTGAATACGTCCTGAAGGTTGTGGCTAATGATGATCACGCCCATGCCCTTCTCAGCAAGGCGACGAACCAGGTTCAAAACCTGTTCGGTCTGAGCCACACCCAAGGCTGCGGTTGGCTCATCGAGAATTACCAACTTCGCATCGCGAAGCACGGTTCTTGCAATTGCAACGGTCTGGCGCTGTCCACCAGAAAGTGATGACACAGTCTGTCTGACCGATTTGACGGTCTTTACTGAAAGTGAGGAAAGTGCCTTTGCGGCCGCAAACTCCATCTTGGCCTCAGAGAGCGTGCCGAGCGAGACTTCCTCGCGACCTAGGAACATGTTCTGAACGATGTCCAGGTTCTCACAAAGGGCCAGGTCCTGATAGACGACCTCGATACCCATGGCTGCGGCTTCACGCGGGGAGCCTAGATTTACAGCCTGACCTTCAAATTCAACGACGCCATCGTCATAAGGCTGGACTCCGGCCAAACCCTTGATCAGGGTTGACTTTCCAGCACCGTTGTCACCTACCAAAGCAGTGACCTTGCCCGCATAGACCTCGAGGTTTACACCCTTGAGAACATCTACCGGACCAAAACTTTTTTTGATTCCTGAAAGCTTTACTAGCGGCTGCGACATTACAGCTCCCTTCTGGTAAGAGATTCCCGGGTGGCCAGGCCACCCGGGAATCCCCTTGTTACTCAGTTACTTAGTTGACACCGAACTCGGCGCACTTGTCAGCTACATCGGCGGTGCAGAGGTCCTCGACCTTTGCGTCACCGTTAGCAACAACGTCCTTCACCTTGTCTGCAGTTACCACGATTGGGTCTACAGCGATGTAAGGAGTGCCGTCGTCTAGGGTCTTGTTAGCCTCAACGGTTCCACCGGTCAGGATTGCGTTGACAACCTTAAGAGCTGCCTCAACCTGAACCTTGAATGGCTTGTACACAGTTGCGTACTGCTTGCCTAGTAGAACGTTCTGCAGACCAGCAGTCGATGCGTCCTGGCCAGAAACTGGAACGGTTAGACCGTTCTTGTCCAGGATTGCGATGATGGATGCAGCGTTGTTGTCGTTTGGAGCTAGAACTGCGTCAACCTTTCCACCAACAGCGGTGAATGCCTGCTCGAACAGAGTTCCAGCCTTGGCACCATCCCAGGTTCCCTCCATGGTGAAGGCAGCCTTGGCACCAGCAGCGTCAAGAACGCTTAGTGCACCGTTTAGGAACATAGCTGCGTTGCCGTCAGCTGGGTCTCCGGATGAGTAGATGATTGAAGCGGTCTTTGGGTCCTTGCCAGCAGCAGCTAGACCATCGAGGATCATCTGACCCTGTAGCGCACCAACGGTGAAGTTGTCGAACGATACGTAGTAGTCAGCGCCAGCGATTGGGCGGTCGTAAGCAATAACTGGAACACCAGCAGCCTTAGCCTTCTCAGCTACGGCAACACCAGCACCCTGGTAGTCAACTAGAAGCATTACGCCACAGCCCTTTGCAAGCTGAGCGTCAGCGATGGTTGCGTACTTAGCAGTGTCAGCCAGAGCGTTCTGGATGTCTGCCTCGAAGCCAGCAGCGGTTAGGCCAGCCTCAAGAGCTGGACGGTCACCGGTCTCCCAACGGGTACCAGCGTCTGCGTCAGGCAGGATCACACATGCACGTGGTGCAGCGGTCTCCTCAGCAGCAGAGGTGGTCTCCTCGGTGGTGGTTGATGGTGCACAGCCTGAAAGCAGCAACGATGCCGCAGCCAGAGCTGATAGTGAAGCGACATGGATCTTCTTCATGTTTCCCCTATCGAGATTGAAATAGCGACGAAAGTCGCCAGGCTCGTGTGAGCTATTGATTATGTTTCCACACTAAACAAATAGAAATCAGAGATTTTTATAAGAATTCGATAACAATGCCGAAATAAGCGCTTTTTGAGATGGAAACCGCAATTTGTTTCTGAAACTATGTACTTGAAACTTTGCTATTTGTAGCGCGGTCGAACAAATTAGGGCGAGCAAATGTCGAAAAACAGGGTAGATACGCCAGAGTTACGCACTTCCAGCAGTGCCAACCTCTCCGTAGTACTCGGTTTAATCCATGAGTACCGAACAATTACCCGCTCGGAGTTATGCCAGCTAACGGGCCTAACCAGGTCAACTGTTGCCAAATTGGTATCAACCCTGAGCGATATGGGGTTTGTTACCGAAAGCCGTTCGGGCCAGATTGATCGCGTTGGAAGGCCAAGTCATGGCGTCGAAGCTGCTGACGATGTGCTCGCCATCTCGGTCCACCCCGAGGTGGACTACCTAGAGGTCAAGGCGGTCGCCTTTAACGGACAGATTGTCCACTCCAGAAAAAAGCTGTATCCGCAACCGATCGGTCCAGATCAGGCAGTCGATGACATGGTCGAGGCAATTGAAGGTTTGCTTCAGGATCTGAAAAAGCACTCGCTGAAGTTCCGAGTGTTAGGTGCTGGAGTTATTGTCCCTGGACAAACCGATGCAGCAACCGGAGTGGTTCGCCAAGCCCCTCACCTGCAGTGGTACGAGTTTCCAATAAAGCAAAAACTCTCTGCGCGACTTCCGATGCGAGTGCTTATCGGTAACGATGCATCGCTTGGTTGCAAGGCAGAGATTACCTATGGCGCCGCCAAGGGCTCGAGCGAAGTGGTTTATCTGCATGGCTCTTCGGGCATTGGCGGTGGTGTCTATATGGGTGGCAAGGAGCTCAAGGGTTTTGGTGGCTATGCCTCAGAACTCGGCCACGTTCGAATCAGCTCGGTCGCAAGCGATGACTACTCCGGCATCCCAGGAACTCTAGAGGCACTGGTTAGGCGCGAGGATCTCGAAAAGGTCTTGGGGCTTAGCCAGGTCTCTGATGATGTCTTGGAAACTGAGCTTTTGGAAAACCGCACCAGCGCATCTACCAACCTGGCTAAGAAGCAACTCGAGGCGCTAGCGGTTGCAGTTGCAAACTTCGTAAACATCTTCAATCCAGAGACTGTGGTTCTGGCCGGATTCCTGTCCAGCCTCTATCGCTTCGATCAGAAGTACTTTCACATGGTGTTGAAAAAGCACGCGTTACCTGCACTTCTTGAAGGTCTCCAAGTATTTGTCGGAGAACTGGGTTCAAATGCCCTGGCCATCGGTGCCTCCGAAATGGTTTTTGAAGACTTGATTGCAGAGCCAACCAAATATCTAAAGTTAGGCGCCTAATGGCCAGAACCAAGATGATTCTCGACAACGACTTCGGCGGTGACCCAGACGGACTTTTCGGATTGGCTCATCACCTGCTCTCCCCCAGCGCTGACATTCGCATGGTGGTTGTTTCACACGTGATGCCTAATGATCCGAATTGGCCAACCGAGGGAGATTCGGTTCAAAAAGGTTTGCGCGATGTTGAACCGATTTATCAGTACACCGGAGTGTGGCCCAAGACCTACCCGGGACTGAATGAACACCAGATTCAGCACCAGAGCCTGGATATCGACGAAACTCTGAAAGCCCTGATTGCTGAGGTGGAATCAACCGAGGGCCTACTTTGGTACATCTGTGGTGGACCAATGACTCAGCTTGCGAGATTGGTTCGGGCAAAGCCCAAGAACCTAGACAAGCTGCGCGTGTTGTGGATTGGTGGCTCGGAATATGACGGCATTTATCCGCCAGGAGGAACCAGCTTCGAATACAACCTGGCTGCCGACCCTGAGTCAGTTTCAATCGTGTTTGCCAATCCCGACATCGAGCTTTGGCACATTCCCAGAGACTCCTATCGCAGATGCGTGGTCTCCTTTGCTGAGCTAAACGCCAAACTCAGAAACGGCAATGACCTATCGCGTCACCTGCTCCAAACCATTTCCAAGGTAAGAGTCAAGACCCTGGAAAACGGAATCGATATTGGCGAGACCTACTGCATGGGAGATCAAGCACTGGTTTTACTCTCGGTTCTAGAAAACTCATTTGAACCCACACCCGCGGGATCAAACTTTTATGCAAGTGCACGGTATGCGGTAAATCTTGATGGCAGCTATGGTGAAGACCTTGGCTTCGCCAAAGACAAGACTCGGGTATTCAAAGAGTTGGATACTCGCATATTGTTTGAAGACATGTTCGCCAAGTTTGGAGGCGCAAGTGGAGAGATTTAGCAAGGACTTCCTGTTTGGTGTAGCAACCGCTGCTTACCAAATCGAAGGCGGTGCCTACGAGGATGGCAAAGGCGAGTCGGTCTGGGATCGATTCTGCAAGACTCCCGGCAAAGTAGCCCGCGGCGAAAGCGGCGATGTTGCAGTTGATCACTACCACCGCTGGCCCGAGGATCTCGATCTAATGAAAGAGCTCGGGATGCAGGGTTATCGCTTCTCAGTGGCGTGGACTCGAATGTTCCCTGAGGGCGATTCTCGTCGCGAAGAGCGCGGCTTTGAGTTCTATGACCGACTTATCGATGGCATGCTCGAGCGCGACATCAAGCCATTTCCAACGCTGTTCCACTGGGATTTACCGCAGGCCTTGCAGGACAAAGGTGGGTGGGAAAACCGCGAGACCGCATATCGCTTTGGTGAGTTTGCGGGGGCATTTGCAGAGCGCTTCGGGGATCGAGTGACCGCAGTTGCCACCATCAACGAACCTTGGGTTTTCTCTTGGCTTGGACACGCTCTTGGTTATCACGCACCAGGACTTGAATCTCCAGAAGCCGCGGTAAGGGCTAGCCACCACACCGTCTTAGCGCACAACCTGGCATATGACGCAATCAAGTCGGTCAGGCCAAACCTTCCGGTCGGCATGGCGCTGAGTCAGTCTCTGCCAGACGTCGATGACATCTTTGATCCACAGCAGATGAAAGCCGCTGCACTTTTTGATGTAAACCAGAACACCTTCTGGATGGATGGTCTAATCAAGGGTGCCTACCCACAGCTGGCAATGGATACCTATGGCAAGACTCTTTCTGATGTTTTGCAGCCGGGAGATCTGCAGCCGAACAAGCTCGACTGGCTTGGAATCAACTACTACTTCAACACCCGAATCGGCCCAGAGGTCTCGATGGACAACCCATCCAGGGTTCGAGTGATCGACAAATACCTGGGGTTTGGTAACGACAGCAATCCAGTTGGAGAACTGACCGACATGAGCTGGCCCATAACTCCGCCGGGACTTTCTGGGCTGCTCACGCGCTGGCACCGTGAATACGGCGCGGCCTTGCCACCGATCTACATCACCGAAAACGGCGTTGCCTATGACGATGAGCCAGGTACCGATGGCCGTGTAAGAGATCAGCGCAGAAGCGACTACCTCAACCTTCACCTGCTCGAGGTATCAAAAGCCATTGAGGCCGGGGTTGATGTTCGGGGTTACTTCCTATGGTCGTTCCTAGATAACTTCGAGTGGGCCGTGGGCTATGCAAAGCGCTTTGGAATAGTTCACGTGAACTACCAAACTCAAGTTCGCACTCCAAAGGATTCTGCTCACTTCTATTCCGAAGTGGCAAGAACCAGAGGCGCCAACCTGGTCTCTCGCCAGGCGGCGGTGGCATAGTCACAGTCTGTTCCCAGCCAGCAAAGGATTAGGCTGAAACCATGTCAAACCAGAATCCGTATGCCAACCAGCCGATGAGCCCAGAGAGTGAAAAGCTGTGGGCCATTGCACTGCACCTGTTGGCAATCCCGTTTGAATTCTTTGCTCCGCTGATTGCCTACTTCGTGCTGCGTGACCGCGGACCATTCGTATCGCATCACGCCAAGGAATCGTTGAACTTTGGTATCACAATCGTGATTGCGGCTGTGGTCTTGGCTATCTCAATCATTGGTTTGCTGTTCCTGTGGGTACTGCCGATTATTTGGGTTGTCTTCCGAATCATCGCCGCAATCAAGGCCGCACAGGGCGAGTTCTACAAGATTCCAATCGCCATCAAGTTCATCAAGCTCTAGGAGGCCCTGCGCTGCTGCTTGGTCTGACCATTTCGCTTCTGAACCGCATCGCGAAGGATCAGCTCGATTTGGGAGTTCACACTTCGCAGGTCCTGTTCTGCCCAAGTTTTAATCTCCTTGTATAGCTCGGGAGAAATCCTTAGCGGAATAGCTTTCTTTTCGCTCATGATTAGTTGTATAGGGTTCCCGCGTTGATGACCGGAGCCGCCTCACGCTCCGAGCATAGAACAACCATCAAATTGGAGACCATCGCAGCTTTACGCTCCGGATCAAGTGTCACTGAGCCACTCTTCTCAAGGTCAGCCAAGGCTAGCTCGACCATCCCCACGGCTCCTTGAACAATCTTCCTTCTCGCGCTAATCACTGCCTCAGCCTGCTGCCTTCTCAACATGGCTTGAGCGATCTCCGGGGCGTATGCAAGGTGAGTAAGGCGTGCGTCATCAATGGCAACACCTGCGACAGCTAGTCGCTGCTCGAGGTCTTTACGAAGTTCATGCGCAACCTCCTCCGGATTGCCGCGAAGAGTCAGTTCACCGGAGAGTTCGCCAGATTCAGAGTTGTCATAGGCAAATCCCGTTGCCACATGTCTCAAGGCAGTCTCGATCTGGGTTTTAACGTAGGTTCGGTAGTCGTCAACCTCAAAGACCGCCTTCGTTGTATCGGAAACGCGCCAGACCACTACGGCCGCAATTTCTATTGGGTTACCGCGTCGATCATTCACTTTGATCGTGTCGCCAACCTCGGTCCTGGCTCGGAGCGAGATCTTGAATCGGGAATCCGGCTTGGTGCCGGCAACCGGTTTGGCAGTAGTAATGTTGCGCGCTCTTTCCTCCTTTAACTCCGAGCTTGGGGAGCCGTTTGAGTAAAAAGGATTTCCCCAATGCCAACCGGATTTCTTGACAGTGCCTTTATAAGTGCCAAAAAGAATGAGGACTCGAGATTCATTTGGTTGCAGCGTGTAAAGCCCAGACACGACTACCACGGCTAGGCCGTTGGTGACCAGGGGCACCCAGAAAATCTCAGCAGGTAGAGCCTCAAGAGCTAGCTGGGTAATACTCCAAATTCCGCCTGATATCAAAGCCAGGAATACTAGAAACATAAATGCGCCAGAGGCTGGCTTTACGATTTTTTCCTGCATAAGATCTCCATATCATTGTGATATCACAATG
>RFTL01000131.1 GCA_009923455.1 Actinomycetota bacterium
ATATTGAGAAGCGCAAGGCCGAAGAAAATGGCTACTCAGCTACAGCTGATGACCGCTATCGCATCCTCGAGATGCACGTGAACTACGACTTGCCTGGCTTTGAAGATGAGAAAGATGGTAAACCGACTGGTATTGGCTTGCCATATGTCATCACTATTGAGAAGGGCACCAGCAAAATTTTATCAATCCGTCGTAATTGGTATGAAGACGACGTACTCAAGTTAAAGAGAAACCATTTTGTACACTATCAATATATTCCTGGGTTTGGGTTTTACGGATATGGCCTCATTCACCTCATTGGTGGCTACGCCCGTTCTGCTACTAGCATCATTCGCCAGCTTGTTGATGCTGGTACTGTGGCTAACCTCCCTGGTGGTCTCAAAGCACGTGGACTAAGAGTTAAAGGCGATGACACACCTATAGCTCCGGGCGAATTCCGTGACGTAGATGTACCAAGTGGCTCGATTAAAGACAACATCATGCCGCTGCCATACAAAGAACCTAGCCAAACATTGTTTGCTTTGTTCCAAAACATCGTGGCAGAAGGCCGTTCATTTGCAACAGCTGGTGACATGAAGGTTAGTGACATGGGTGCGAATGCACCTGTGGGCAGTACTCTGGCTATCCTTGAGCGCACACTCAAAGTGATGTCTGCAGTTCAGGCACGTGTTCACTACGCCATGAAGACTGAGTTCAAGTTACTCAAAGTCATCATCGCTGACTACACACCAGAAGAGTATGACTACGAACCAGAAGAAGGCTCACGAGCCGCTAAGAAATCGGATTATGACAACGTGGAGGTCATCCCTGTATCGGACCCGAATGCAGCGACGATGGCGCAGAAGATTGTTCAGTACCAAGCGGTACTCCAGTTGGCTCAGTCAGCGCCTCAGCTGTATAACCTTCCGTTGCTCCATCGCCAGATGGTCGAGGTACTCGGAGTTAAGAACGCAGCGAAGCTCGTACCGATGGAGGACGACATGCGTCCAACAGACCCGGTCACAGAGAATCAGAACATCCTGAAGATGAAGCCTGTGAAGGCGTTTATCGAGCAGGACCATCAAGCACATATCGCAGTCCACATGGCTGCAATGCAGGACCCGAAGATTATGGGATTGGTTGGCCAGTCACCGCTCGCACAACAAATTGGTGCAGCTATGCAGGCACATATCGCTGAGCATTTAGGCTTTGAATACCGCAAACAGATTGAAGGTTTGATGGGTACAGAGTTGCCAGCTGAGCGTGAGCCAGGTGAAGAACCAGAACCAATGAACCCAATTACAGCTGCTCAAGTAGCACAACAAGCAGCTCAAGCCGCACAACAGTTGTTGCAACAAAACACAGCTGAAGCGCAGGCTCAACGTAATGCCCAGATGCAGGCAGACCCAATCGTTCAGATGCAGCAGCAAGAGTTACAGATTAAACAAGCTGAACTTGAGCTCAAGCAGAAGAAGTTGGCGATGGAAGCCGCTGCTAAAGCAGACCAACAAGATATTGAAC
>RFTL01000132.1 GCA_009923455.1 Actinomycetota bacterium
CGTTACTGCGCATGAGTAAGCCAAGACCCTTCATCAGCTCCGAACTGAACGCAAAGAAGTTGACCACTCACCAGTTCAGGGTGCTCGCACACGTTTCCCGTCGGGCAGGTAGATCAGTCTGCACAGCTTCAGTGCTCGGGATGGCCCGTCATACGGGTTTACACCGGAATACGGTACGCAACGCGTTGAAGTCACTGGAAGAAATGAACCTGATCCGTCAGGTGGCGAACGGATACCGGCCTGTGGATTCCGACATGTTTCTGGTTCCGGCAGAGATTGATGATGCAGGACTTCGACTGCCGGAGTTCAGATTGCTCTACTACGTCATCCAGAAGGAAAGCGCACACATCGGGTGCTACTCCGGTTACCGCGAGATGACTCGTGCCACCGGACTCGAACACAACGTGCTCAAGGATGCCATTTCAAATCTGTCCAGACTCGGGTGGGTTACAGTGGAAACTTACCATGAATCCACAGCCAAGGAAGCGTGGAACGGAGTGTTGAACGTCATGTCCAGTCGCTTCAGGCCGGTGCTTAAAGAGGTTCCGGCAACGGCCACTGCACCTGAGTCTGAGCCTGAGTCTGAGTCTCCTGAGTCTGAATGGTATCCGGAAGATGAGTTAGAGCCTGCAGACGTGAAACTGCCGTGCGTTCAGAAAACCGAAGAGCAGGTGCTGATGGACCGCATCATGAGCATGCCGGTAATGCGCAGGCTATACATCGACAACCAGCCTGAGGACTTGAAGTCGTGGATACGGCGCATATCCGACACCGAGTTTACCCACTTCCACAGGTATGGTGAGAGACTTGCCAGAGCCGCTGCCGTGCTGTTCAGCTGGCGGTGCTATGCAGCCGAATACCCACGTCTGTTCGGAGTAATCATGGGGGAAAGGGACTTGAAAGCCGCAGCCCACTGTTACTACCACGCACCGTCGCTGCTCAGGACACTCTTTTCGACTCGATGCCAGCTCGCTGTAAAAGGCAGCAAGGCAGTGAAGGCCAAGGTGCAGCACATCTTCGAGTATGCTGGGCGTGCAATCACCAGCCTGCCCAAACTGCTACAGTTCTGGTCGAAATACGCTCCAGAGGATTACGACAGGCTGATCGTTCCGGTTGATGAGCGTGTCACCGAGTGGGACAGGGAGGATTTCAAGCAAGCCAGACGCGAACACAGCCGCAAACGCAAGGAAGGTATTCACAGCACGGGTCCGAGCCTACCGTAACCGTATGAAGCCAGTAACTATACAGAGCTATTTGGACAAGCGCGCCAGAGAGGACACGCTGCTACGTGAAGCTGCAGTCGAGAGGGTGGCTGCCAGAGCAAATCGGGATGCCGCATGGGAGACTGTAAAATCGGAAACTGCCAGAATGACTAGGGCTGAGAAAGACGACTGGTTCAGGTTGCGGAGGACACCTGAAGTAAAAAAACGTAGTGGCGAGGCTCGTCAAACCGTGGCTGACATTCCTGCCCCGCTGGGTAAGGCACTGATTGCGTTCGT
>RFTL01000133.1 GCA_009923455.1 Actinomycetota bacterium
CACTTCAACCACAGCCTTACCTGAGACACTCAAACCCAAAACTAATCCATTGGCTCCCGAGGTAACTGCAACTAACTCTGCCCCGGTTCTGTCCAAAAGTTCAGGGACAAGAACTTCCATGCTCAGGTGCCGCTCCCTGAGTTCCAGAGCCACTTCTCCGCCATTAAGGCAAACGATGTCAACCCGTGGGTACTTGGAAATCGAGTTGAAGCCCCAATTGCCCGCATTCGATTGCGTGTTCACAGAGAGCTTCCTAGCCCGAGAGCTGAGAACATCAATCGCCGCCTCATCAAGAAGTCCATGCCCATAGTCGGCCACCAGGACCAGGTCAAACTCATCGATTACATTCGAGAGCGCCGATACCAGAGCTGCCGAATCTCTAGTGCTGGCCCGTGATTCCCCAATCTGGTAGGTCTCAAAAACCTTGTTCCCTGTAAGAACGTCAACGTACCTGGTTTTTTCGATGGTTGGCTCATCTTCAGATTCCAAGACAATCAAAGATATCGCGGATCCGATTTCAGCCTCGAGGCGCTCCTTGGTGCCATCTCCCTTGCCGACTCTCGTCATTAATGTTGTCTGAGCGCCCATGCCTGATACATGTCTAGCTATCGCAAGGCTCCCGCCTAATTGCGATTCGCTTCCAAGCTTCCTGAATGCTAGAACGGGGTCCTTGCTTGACTTGCCCAAGGCCTCACAGCTCTCGTAGCTGTCAATGATTGCTTCACCTATTACTAACACTCTCATCGAAGAGATGGTTTCGAACATCTGGTCCACTTTGTCTTCGTGGACATCCTTCCGAAAACGAGCAAGGAACCTTGAGCCGACCTCTTCACCACTGAGCAACATCTCGTTTCGAATGCGCGAAGAGCTCATGGTTGGCCCTGAAGTCAGGTGGAGGGCTCCTCCAAAAGCTTCAACAGCATCGATTTCGCGCTGCATGTTTCCGGTCAAGTCCAATGAAGGATTTTTATAGTCAGGCCCCTTGATGTAAAGGTCTGGCTTTATGGTCTCTATGGCGGATATTCCGTTTGGGAAGTTCGAAATCGCTACGGCATCAACCACCTCAAGAGCTGCCAGCATGCTGGCTCGCCCATCAGCATCTATTACTGGCCTACCGGGTCCTTTATTTACGTGCTTGTCACTGGTCACGGTAACAACCAGCACGTCAGCCAGCTCTTTAGCCTCACGAAGATGAGTTATGTGCCCCGGGTGGAGGAGGTCAAACACGCCATGGCAGTGGGCTATCTTGTTGCCCATCGCCCGCTGAGCCTGAGCCCACTCCTTGAGAGAGCTAAGTTCAAACAACTTACTCATTGATCTGCTGGCCCGTTTCCCCAGAATCCATTCAGCATCTCTTTGAGTATGTGATTGATGGAAGCATGCAAATCTTCGGCGACGCCGTAGTCACCTTTTCGAGTTGGAGTGTGCACAGGAATGTCCACCAGGGACTTGAGCTTGCCCCCATCAAATCCCACAAACGCGCATGTGGTCATTCCCAA
>RFTL01000134.1 GCA_009923455.1 Actinomycetota bacterium
CCTTATTGGGGACTGAGCTGTCGATCGCCCTGGCACTAACCCTAGGTATTACCACGATAGCCACCTTTAATCAACCAAAGGGTGCCGACACCTTCATGAATGCAGTCTTAGGGACTGACTTTCAGGCAAAAGTTCAAGAGGGCGACATCATTGGTGGTTACGAGGTCAACTCGGGGTTTGGGCTTAGAGAGGCACCTAAAACAAATCAGGGCTACGGATCCAGCGATCACAAAGGCGTAGACCTGCTGACGCCTCCGGGGACAAAGCTCTATATGATCGGTGCAGGTGGTACTGTGGAGTGTGAGATGCAGCCTGATGGTGCAGGTCTTTATGCCACGATCAAGCCTAAGGATATCCCATACACGTTCCAGGCTATGCACCTAAATAACTGCCAGTCTGGAGAGTGGGCTACTGGGCAAGTATTCGCGGAAACAGGTGGTGAAGCTGATCACCCTAATGCGGGAAACTCATCTGGGGCACACCTACACTGGGGTCAACTCAAAGATGGGCAACACGTTCACCCACAAAAGGGTTACCTGACTGCCGCTATTGTCGGCAACTGGTCAGACTTAATGAATGAAGCTGCGACGGCTAAGAAGGGTTTCGGGGACGTAACCGATCGCCTGATGAACACCATCCTCATTCAGGAGTCCGGTGGAGACCCTACGGCTGAGAATGTGCACACCGGAGCAGCCGGGAAGTATCAGATCCTACCTGAGAACATCCCAGCATGGGCTGAGGAATGCGGTGTGGAAGGTGCCACGGATGTGCCGTCGTTCCTGGCAAATCCTGATATGCAGGACGCGATCGCCGCTTGTAAACTCAAGCAGTACTGGGATAACGCCAAGGAGCGTGGCGTAGATGACCACACCGCTTGCAGAATGGTCGCGTCCGCATGGTACTCAGGCAACCCTGATTGGTACGACTCCACAGCACCGCAAGCGGGATACCCATCGATGGTTCTAGGTTTCGCTAGTTCGCTAGTTCGCTAGTTCGCTACGCTCACTGTACTAATATCCCTAAGGCTACCTGATGAGTATTTATACCTACTCCGGGTAGCCTTTGGCTTATCCTATGGGACGAATACCCGTTGACCTAGCGGGTATACCTAGTTTAGAATAAAGAGGATTATACGGAGTGCCTAAGGCGTACGGTATCTAAACAGAACTTTCACCCAACCTTCAACAAAAGGAGGCAAAAATGCCCGAATACAGCGGTAACTTGGTAATAGCCCTGATGGGTGCTAGTGGCTCCGGAAAGGATACAGCCTTTGGTATCCTCCGGGAAATCCTCGGGAATCACTACGTTACCCTAGCAGAGAACTTTAAGTTTACGAGGGGTAACTCCATGAAGGACGCCCTGGAAATGATCTACGGGTTACCGCATGGTGCCCTGGACAACCCTCTGGTAAAGGCTGAGGTTATTCCCGGGCATCCGGAAGGGAGAACCTACCACGAAGTAATGGTTAGG
>RFTL01000135.1 GCA_009923455.1 Actinomycetota bacterium
CTAGGATCCCCACACAAAGCCCACCCCCAATCCATAGAAAGGCATCCTGGATGTTGGTCTGACGCTCGATCGCCTTATACGCCTCAGACTTCTTTCGCTCGGTAACAGCCCGATAATCCAAGAATTGCTGCTGTAGCGCGATCGCTCCCTGCTCAGAGACTCCCGTGAAGCTGACCGGGTACCCTGACGGATCATACGTGACTTGAGCCTGCCCCTGTGGGCGATCGCGCACTTCCTGAATCCGCTGATCCTGAATCACTTGGTGATTCTTCACCTCAGATAAGGTTTGCTGAATTTGCAGCAATTGCGCCTGCATTTGTTGAAGTTGCAAGCGCTGCATCTGATCCGGGTCAGCGGGACTCGGATGTCTGTATGAGGTAGTTCCCAGAGTCAGGAGGGGTAGTGGTTCCATTGCGAAGTCCCAAAAAAAGAACGAGGGCTAAGGTCGCGATCGCCACAGAGGGAGCGACCCAAAAAAATCTAGGCAACCGAGTCGCTTTGTCGATCGCCAAGTAGGCTTGCACCGAGGATTCCACCGATGAGATGAAAGGTTTCGGGATTGCCCTTCACCTCCTCCAGTCGCTCTGCTAAACCGCTCACCACTCGACCAGGAACACTTTGGACTAATCCAGCCAATCGATTCACCTTGTATTCTACGTAAGGGTCAATCGAGTCCACTAATCCGCATTCCAGAGCTTCAATCTCTTCGCTAGATTGCTTACCCGCATGGGCGATCGCCTTCTTAAGCTTGTTGTGACCCGCTCCTTTCTCTTTATCTTTAGGAGCTTCCTTGCCACTTTGATCGATTCCAGAAGGGTTCACATTCACAATACTTTTCTGGTTTTTAGCCTCAAGATCTTCGACTCTCTGCATAAAATTAATCTCCCAAAATACTTTCTAAGACCCTGATCCAGACTGGCTTTAACTCGGCTTAGACTAGGCAAGTTATTAGCGTTACTGGATTAGGGTCGTGACAGGTAGTCGCTAATGTCTATTTAGGTTATACCTGTCTATTTAATATAGACAAAAATAGCAGCGATCGCAACCAGAATGCGAAAAAAATAATGAGCTAGCGCGAGATCTCCGGTGCGACCGTAATTAATTGCGGTCGCATTTCAACCGACCTCGGCCCAATTCTTCTAGCAAGTCGCTGACCGAGCTGCAACCTAGCGATCGCGCCAGCCGTAAAGCCCCCTCAAACCCATCATCGGTCACGGTCAAGTAGCGACGACGCTTAGAGGATCCCCAGTCCGGGGTTCGGCCTCCAAGCGTCAAGTTCTTTCGGCTATTCGGGTGAGATCCTTTTGGCATGAAAACCTCTGATAGAGTGACAACCCTCGATTAATACCGCATAAATACGAATAAAGTCAATAGCGGAAGGGGTTGTAGTACGTCAAAATGTGACACTTCATTTCTTTATTTAACTGGTCGTAATTTATTTGAACTTTGTACTACCGACTTCTAGTACA
>RFTL01000136.1 GCA_009923455.1 Actinomycetota bacterium
ACATGTCCTATTACGCATCCGGTGCGATGAATTTGCCTGCTGTGATGTTCACCGCAAGCCACAACCCCGCCACCTACAACGGCATGAAGTTTTCCAGGGCCGGCGCTCGCGGAATCTCGATTAACACCGGATTGAGCGGGATTTCTGCCAGAGCGGAAAGATACTTGGCGACTGGAATTGACCAGCTTGAAAAGCAGGGTTCAGCAACCCATGTCGATGTGCTTCGCGACTATGTCAGCTACCTCAGATCGCTAGTTAGCTTCAAGGGCGCTCGCAAGCTCAAGATTGTGGTTGATGCGGCCAACGGCATGGGTGGCATGACTGTCCCTGCCGTTTTCCTAGATGCCGCTGGCCTGGAGCCGCTGAACTTTGAAATTATCCCGCTCTACTTTGAACTCGACGGCAGTTTCCCAAATCACGAGGCGAACCCTTTGGATGCTAAGAATCTTGTGGATCTTCAAAAGGCAGTTGTTGCCCATGGCGCAGACTTGGGGCTTGCCTTTGACGGAGATGCCGACCGCTGCTTCGCAATCGATGAGCTGGGTCATGCCATTAGCCCCTCTGCGGTGGCAGCGATTGTTGCCAAACGTGAAATTGATCGCGTGAAAGCGCTCGGGGAAACTGACATCACCGTGATTCACAACGCCCTGACATCACGCTCAGTTGAAGAGGTGATTAGAGAGGCTGGTGCGAAGCCATATCGAACCAGGGTTGGACATTCACTTATCAAGGATGCGATGGCAGAAACCCAGGCAGTTTTTGGCGGGGAGCATTCCGCGCACTACTACTTCCGCGATTTCTGGGGAGCAGACAACGGCATGCTGGCAGCATTGCACTTGGTTGCCGAAATCGCTTGTTCTGAGGAACCTGCTTCCAAACTCGGCGAGCGGTTCACTCCGTACTTCGCGTCCGGGGAGATCAACTCCACAATCGAAGACCGAGATTCTGCTCTTTCGCGAGTGCGCGCTGCGCTTGCGCAGGCTCAGGAAGAGGTTTTTGATGGCACCACCTTCAGTTACTCAGATGGAAAAATCTGGTGGTGGGCAAATATTCGTCCCTCAAACACCGAACCATTGCTTAGACTAAATGTGGAGTCCAGCCACGAGGCCTCGATGGTTGAGATTCGAGACAAAGCAATAAAAGCAATTCGCAATCTTTGAATCGAGTATCGAAAGAGGCACGTATGAGCCAGACAATTACCCAGTTTGATTTCAAGGTCGCTGACCTATCTCTAGCAGAGTCCGGTCGCCACCAGATCCGTCTAGCCGAGCAAGAGATGCCAGGCTTGATGGCACTTCGCAAGGAGTATGGACCCCTTCAGCCGCTCAAGGGCGCTCGCATAGCGGGATCACTACACATGACGGTGCAGACCGCAGTTTTGATCGAGACGCTGGTTGCACTTGGTGCAAAAGTGCGCTGGGCGAGCTGCAACATTTACTC
>RFTL01000137.1 GCA_009923455.1 Actinomycetota bacterium
GAAATTGCCGGAGATGATGAAGCGTAAGAAATGATGTTGAATGGGACATTGTTCACCGCCTCATCAAGATAGAAACCAGTGCCCGATCCCGTGGTTTCAGCGCGAAGTTCTACGGTTCCCACGCCGCTGACAATGTCGGTTCCGAAATACATCACTACTCCGTAGCTGGAGTTCGATCTGCCCAGGATTCTGATGTCTCCACCGCCAGAGTAGATGTCAACATTTTGACCCGTATGAATTGACCGATTTGTGTATCCCCAGGTTGCTGTACCGGCATTACCAGTTGGGTAACCATCCGCTCCAACCGAGCTGCCACCTCCCAACAAAATTCGACCACCTAGGCTTGAACTCGACGTTGACTCGACTCCATTGGCGGTGTTGAGGTCGGTGAAGCTCTCCATGACGATGCCGCCAGATCCATCTCCATCGGTATCAGCCCAGAGAATTAGGTCACCACGGTTGGTCCAAATTCTGGACTGACCAGCATCGCTATCGCTGGAACCCGCATCCACATACATTCCGTCTTTAAGTCGCACGAGAACTCTTGCTGCTAAGCCAGTGGTTTGCAGGTCGGATTGTTCGCGAAGTGCAAACCTATTTCCGTAAATCTCGATAGGTCCGTTGGACCTTATTCCTCGCCTTGAGTTCCAAGTCACAGTTGATGAGTTGAGGTTGCTAGAGTTACCGAGTATCACGCTTCCCGCATCGATTCGGAAATAAAGCTGAGTATCCGTAGATGCGAAATTCGAGCCATTTGGTCTAATTTGCACTCTAGATGACGTTGAGATTGCAGATTGGTTGTTAGCGGTGGCATCTAGGAAATCCTCTACCTGTATCGAGATGGTCGCAGAGGAAGAAAGAACATCGGTGCCGGTGGCTGCGCCGAAATCTCTTGCCTGAGTGCTATTCCAGTTGGAGACTCCATTAGAGAAGACGGAAATTTCGCCAGTACGGGACAAAACATCGAAACCGTACCAAAAGAGAGCGGTGTTTGTGGTTACCGGAGTAAATGCAGAGACGCTGATTCCGCCCCCCGCAGAAGCCAAAGATGTCAGGGTGAAGGACTCACCTGAAGATTGATAAATAGCGTGAGAGCCGTTGGAGACGCGAGCTGTGATGCTAATCGCTGGGCTCGAAGTCGCCGCCGACACCCATGTCGTATCAGCGAGCTCTATACCGCGCGAGGTTCCCGAGGTAGCAGTATGGCTCACGCTTGCAGTTATTCGACCAGTGCCAGACCAGATCAGTGAGGAAGCCCTGAAAGCAGCTGCTTGATAACCGGCGATTGTGTGAGCCACAGCGATATAGACATCACCACCACCGGAATAAATCTTGACGCTGGGGGCAACCCAAAGTCCTTCATAGTTTCCCACTTGGCTAAAGCCCGGGATGCCACCTGTTGGATGGCCCG
>RFTL01000138.1 GCA_009923455.1 Actinomycetota bacterium
ACAGTTGTCGGGCATAGCCATTGGCAGCGGCTACCTCTCCCGATGCCGCGTTGGCGGCGGTACTTGCTGCTGATAGAGATAAGCCTGTGGTCAGCAATCCGACATAGAAACTGGTGTCCCCAGGTCGTGCAACTCCCCTCCCTAACCCAACGCGGTTAATTAGCTGCAAATATTCGCGTGTGACTTGCATTGTACCCATGGTCAAAGCCTCCTAAAAACAACTCAAAACCCATCAGGCGATCGCACCTCCGAACGCCACTTCACCCAGCCCCAGGTAATTCTGACTACTAGAATCTAATCCGGTTTGCTCAATTCGGATATATCGCCAGAAGCTGGTATTTCCTTGATTGCACGTCCATTGCCCATACTGATGAGCAGCGGTTAGCGTGGCATCATTATTGCGAATATCTAGATCCGTCCAGGCGGATCCGTCGTTCGACCCTCTCACTCGCCAAGATCGGATGATGTTAATCGCAAAGCCATAATTCCGTAGCTGATAGGCATCGAGGCGGACGGTTCGACTTCCAAAATCGAATTGCACCCATGAATTCGCTACGTTGTTAGTGTAGAAATCAGAGCGGGTGCGATCGGTCAACATCGAGACATTACCGCCTGCCGGATCTACTGAAGACGCCGTCACCGTGACGATTCCCGATGCCGCAGGATTCACCCAAGCATTCGTCCAGCTCAATGCTGACAATCGGCCAAGGGCATAGAAAATATCGGATTGATCGCCAAAAGAACCCAGTGTGAAGGTCGTCGGGTTTGTAATCGTCAACGTTCCATAGGGTGTAAACTCACCCATGTATAAGGTATTTTGGCTGCTGGAATTTAAGCCCGTTTGCCGAATTCGCCAATAGCGGAATGAGGTTGTAACCCCCTGGTTACAGGTGAAGTTTGCCCAGGCACCGGATCCTGATAGCGAGGTGTCAGAAGTCCGGCTATCTACGGTCGTCCAGTTTGTGTCATCGTTTGAGCCTTCCAGTACCCAATTTCTAAGCGCGTCCGTGCTTACATTAGGATTTCGGATCGAATAATTAGAGCAGGATAGCGATCGCCCAGTACCGAGATCAACCTTTACCCAAGACCCTGATACATTATTGGTAAAGAAGCTGGTCGTGGTGCGATCGCAGAGTGCAAAGATATTGCCGCCCCCATACGTAGAAGCGGTGAGGAAGCAATGAGCATTGTTGGTGTAATTTGTTGGCGCGGTGGGGTTTGCATTGGGTGCGGGGTTTGCCCAATCTTGGCTATAGCCGTTTGTACCGAGCCAGAAGAATAGATCGTTACTGTCTCCGTCGCTGATACGAGTCAGGGTAATCGTTGTTTTCTTGAGGGCCTGTAGATAGGTATTCAATAGGGTGTAGAAGGTGGAATTATCAGCATCAGACCACCCCGACGCGATTACTTC
>RFTL01000139.1 GCA_009923455.1 Actinomycetota bacterium
GGGATTGATCAGGCGTAAAAAAACCCGGCTGGTCAGGCCGGGTTGAATGGATTGGATTGCTGGTCTAGACGTTTATGGTTTCTTCGGTTATGAAGCTGATTGATACCTCATGGTACTTCGGCTGCAGCCACCTGTTAGCATCTAGGAAGGCCTCCAGGGTGGGCTCCACTTCTTTGCGGTCTAGGTACTTTGCTAGCAACCCCTTCCACCTACCATCGGTGCGGCCATGTTGGTCTGGCAAGTGGTCATAGACGAACACCTTCACGGTGAGCTTTCCATACGTCTCCATGATCATTCCTCCTCAATGGTGTAAGCCAGATCGGTGTACTCGTCTAGTATCTCCAAGACGGCTTCCAGCTTTTCGATATCCGTACACTTGGCTGCGGCCTCCCTGACCTGGGAGCGCAGCGCTTTGAGAGCTTCGCCGTGAGCTTTGTTTTCTTCGCTGGTGCGCAGCTTGATCACCTTGTCCAGTTCTTTCTGAGCTTTCTTGAGATCTTTGTTCTCCGGGTTCTTCGCCATTTGTTCATAAGTCTTGGAGAGCTTGTCACGCAGCTCCACCACCGGGGTGGCCTCGTACTTTTCCAGCAGCTTCGTGTCGGCTGCAGCACGTTCCTCCCGTTTCTTGCTGGCTGCTGCGCTCTGGCTGGCCGGCTTGGTCAATCCGTAGAGCGTGTTCAGCAGCTTGGCAAAGTCACTCCAGGCTGCGTCATGGGCGTTCCCGGTGAGCTCGGGGTTGACGTGGGCGTGTCCAGCCACCCATTCCATGCGGTAGTTCTCCCACCGGTCAAAGCTCGGGTTAGTCCCGAGGGTTCGGGCTGCGTCTTGCGCTACATTCAGGGTTTCCAGCTTGCTGCGAGCGTACCGGCCTCCCTGGTCGTAGGCTGCAGTCTTATCCTCAAAGGATAAGACTTGGATGGTGGCTGCTGCCACCGTGGTCTGATTGCTCATGGTTCCTCCATTGTGAGCTTGCCCCAGATAGCCCATCTATCTGGTGACGTCTTGATACTAAGCTACCAAGCTTACATGAACCTTACAAGTTAAAGCTTGTAGCCCTAGTAACGTCTTGATATTACACTACCAAGCTTACACGAACCTTACAAACAGGGTTTACTTAGGGAAAACCCTACCTAGGGAAAACCCTAACCAGTCATGGGGGGACAGAATGACTGGCGCTCACCATGTCCAGGCAGAGAACGGTCATTTCAACGCGGGAGCCCAAAAAACCCCGGTGTTTTATGCCGGGGTTGCTGGTTACTCTACGCTGATTTCATAAGCTGGGTCTAGAACATCGGCGGCGGCTTCGATGCGGATCGGGTCGGTACACTCACGCGCCAGTTTGAACAGACGCTCGCGTGTTGCTTTCAACGCATCACGATTCCCGATCTCAGTCGTTTTGATACGCTGTTT
>RFTL01000140.1 GCA_009923455.1 Actinomycetota bacterium
GACCGCGTTTACGACGTTGCACGCCTAGTTGGCCCAATGCTAGACGTTGGTGAGCGTTTCAACACCGCTTCCGGTGAGGACATCACCATCCCAACCCTGACCGCTTACAGCACTGCAACCATCAAGGGTGCAGGTTCAGCTCTAGCAGAGTCCGAGCCTACCTACTCAAGCATCGTTTTGGGTGCCTACAAGTATGGACTTCTGATCCCGATCGCGAACGAGTTGATCGCAGACGCCGGGTTTGATATCTCTGCACACCTAGCTGAGCAGGCAGGTACCGGTCTAGGTCTAGCTGTAAACGCTGCCCTAACTAGCGGCTCTGGCTCAAACGAGCCAAACGGTGTTGTAACCGCAGCTGGCTCTGGTATCACTGGTGGAACCGGTGTTACCGGTGGCTTCACCGCTGACAACCTGATCGACCTTCAGTACACCCTAGATGGCGCTGCACGTCGTCTACCGGGCGTTGCTTACATGGCTGCAGGTGCAACCATCGGTGCAATGCGCAAGCTAAAGGACAACGCAGGTAACTACCTCTACACCGTAAACGTCGGCCAGCCAGACACCTTCGCTGGTTACAACGTTATCGAGAACCCAGCTATGGCTGCAATCGGAACCGCTGCTAAGTCGGTTCTATTCGGTCACCTACCTTCATACAAGGTACGCGTTGCTGGTGGTCTACAGGTGGCTACCTCGACCGACTACGCATTCAACACCGACGTCACCACCTTCCGTGTGATGATGCGTGTTGACGGTGACTTGACTCACGCAAGCCACATCAAGTTCTTCAGAGGCGCTGCTTCCTAAGACTTGACCCTAAGCTGAGAGGCTCCCACTTGTAGGTTGGTGGGGGCCTCTCTTTTTATTTGCTATGGTTATTCCATGCCAACCTACGAAAAGATAAACGGCGCAGTCTCACTCGCCAGTAACAGCCCCGGTATTCCGACTGGCTACGGCCAGCAAAGCTATCAGCTACTAGAGCGCATGCTAAGGCATGGCATGAAGGTAGCTGCCCTGAGTAACTATGGTCTGCAGGGTCAAAAAGACACAATCAAGATTGGCGATACGCGCATCCCGCACTATCCGACTGGATTGACAGCGCATTCGCACGATGTAATGCCTATCTGGGCAAGAGAGTTCGCAGCTAAGCACCCAGACCTGAAACACGTCCTATTTACCCTCTATGACGTCTGGGTATACAACCAGATGAAGTACGACGGCCCGATCGTGTCATGGGTTCCATTGGATCACATCACGCTCCCACCCGGTGTCAGGGAGTTCATCTCACGCGATAACGTAACGCCAGTGACAATGTCACCACACGGTAAGCGCCAGCTGGACGCAGTCGGTATCGACAATGTCTACATACCTCATGGCATCGACACGAAGACCTATAAGCCAACTGAGACCGTG